>JADKKK010000001.1:600000-900000 GCA_016720545.1 Myxococcales bacterium | reverse complement strand
CAGGAGCGAAACAACCAAGTTGCTGGCGCAGCCGGTCTCGGATACGACCAAGTCATGAAGCGCGTTCTCGTCACCCTCTTTGTCCTCTCCTCCTTCGCCGCCGGGTGTAGCTCCACGGCCCCCGTCCAGACTCCCGCCGGTCCCAAGCCGACGGCCGAGGCCGGCGGTGGCGGATCGGTCGACGGCGGGCCAGACGCGGAGGACGGGGGCCCCTCCCCAGAGCGCGACGTGAACGTCCCGGACACCGCGCCTGTCGACATGTGCAAGAAGATGGACATCGTCTTCGTCGTCGACGACTCCGGCTCGATGTCTGCCGCGCAGGCCAAGCTCGGCGCCAACTTTCCCCGCATGGTCGGCGCGCTGAATGCGTTCAGGACGAAGTCGAACTCCGAGCTCGACTACCGCCTCGCCGTGACGAGCACGGACACCTTTCGCACGGACTTCGCCACCGGGGGGAAAGGCGGCTTCGTGACCCAGGCGGCCTGCCAAACCGGCCCCACGCGGCCGTGGCTCGAGCGCACGGATTCGGACGTCGCGGACGCCTTCAGCTGCCGCGCCAGGATAGGAACGAGCGGGTCCGCCACCGAAAAGCCCCTCGACGCGCTCCTCCTGTCGATCACCGAACGCACGGCGGATCAGAACCGGGGCTTTCTTCGCGACGACGCGCTCCTCGCCTTCGTCATTCTCACGGACGAGGAAGACAGCAGCACGGCTACGCCCACGCAACTGATCCGGAGGCTCGATGACCTCAAGAAGACCCGCGGTCGGTGGGCCGGTAGCGTCATCGCCGGTCCAAAGGACACCAACTGCACGTCCGGGGCGCACACCGCCTATCAAGCGCCTCGGCTGCATGCGCTCGTCGAGGGCGCCGCCGACATGGCGACCGGACAGAACAACATGATCGCGAGCTCGATCTGCCAGCCCGACTTCGACGTGGCCATAGACGACGCGCTGAAGACGTTCACCGCGGCCTGCCTCCGCTTGTGATTTAGATCCCCACGTCTTCGCCCAGTACGACGCGCTCCGCACCGCGGGCGGTCGGTTCGTCCGGCTCTGCGCGGACCGCGCGTACGTCGAGGCGATCGGCGGGAGACCCTATCCCACGGCGGTCGACAACGACGCCAATACCCCCTTCACGAGGGCGACACTCCGGGCCGCCGTCAACCCGGAGACGGTGCCCACGCCCCTCGCGATACGGGCCGCGGCCGCGGAGCTCGCGGACCGCGCGGCGACGGGCAATCTCACGCCGAACCTGACGGCCGCCCTGCCGCCGTAGGCCGGCGCGATAGGCGCGGCATCGACCGGCCGGTGGCCGACGACACCCCTTCCTGACGTGGGCCGCTCGGGTACCAAGGGCCGGTGGGGACGCGCGCGCTGACGCTCAGGGACAGCTATTTCGGCCCCGACAGGAGACGCTCTCGAAGGCGTCTCACTGCGACGTGGAGGTACGCGTCGCGCAGGTGCTCTTCGACGGACGTCCAGTCCGGACGCGCGTCGAGCACGACACCGATCCACCCGCTCGGCCCGACGTAGGGCGGGCGAAAGTACCGCTCCGGCGCAGCCTCGACGAGCGACGCCTGCACCCCGTGCGGCGCCGGCAGCCACACCGAGAGGTGGTTGGCACCGTGGTGGTGGTCGTCGAGCATCGCGAACACCTTGCCCTTGCCCGCGAACCACGTCGGAGACCCGTGAGAGATCCGCTCGTTCGCTTCGGGGAAGGCCAAGCAGAGCGCGCGCAGGCGCGCAACGATCGCCTCCTCGAGGTTCGGGGCTCGCCGCCTTGCCGCCATAGGACGATGATGCGCGACCTCGAGCGCGCTGGGAACCTCTCGATCAGTCCGTGGGCGCGTCGGCGCCGGCGTCGCCCGCGTCGGTCGGCAGAGCCGCGGCGTCGGCGAAGCCTGCGTCGAGTGGGGTATCGCACGTGACCTCCGGGCAGATGCTCGGGCCTCGGTAGAGCCGCGGATCCCGTTCGACCGCGGGCTTCGTCTCTTGTCCCGAGAAGCCGATGCCGAGTGAAATCGCGTTGCACGGGGCCTGGGCGTCGGAGTCTATTCCGGTCTGGATGTCGCGCGCGGGGCAGACCGTGGCTCGAAACTGGGCGTCGAACTTGGGCTGCGTGCACAGCGGGAGCTGCTCTTCGGGGTCGAACGCGAAATTGCGGATGTCGCGCAGGGCTTCGGCTACCTCCCACTTGCCGGCGATGACACCGTCCTCGAAGCGTCGGCGCGCGCCCGCGTCGTCTCGCGCGAGCCGCGCGGTGAGGACAACGTCCTTTACGACGATGCGCAGGACGTTTCCAATGTTCGATCGCTGGATGGGGAGCACGAGTCGGCTGAACGACGCGTGGAGTACGCCGTCGCGGACGTACGCCTGGACGTCGACGAACGCGCTGCCGAAGAACTCCACCTCGTTCGCGAACTCGGAGTCGAGCTTCCAGTCGTCCGCTTCCGTGAACGTGGGGGTCTTTGTCTCGTCGACGAGGCCCAGGGTCGGACGGAACGCGAGCCCCACGTCGGGGTCGTTCGCGGTGCCGTTGTAGCGCTGGACGTCCACGAGGAAGCCGAAGCGCCCGCGCCGCAGGTTCTCGTCGATCTTGGCTGGCGAAAAGGCGGCGTAGACGTCGCCGAGCAGGCGGAGCAGCTGAAAGGTCGTGTTGTCGACGCCTTCCGGCTTGTCGACCACGTAGGCCTCGAAGTCGGTGGTGAGCTTCGTGGCGACGCAGCTGCTCGTCGGAGGATCGACCGTGCAGTACCCATCGAGATCGTAGCCGGGCGCGCTCGCCCCCGTGCGCATGCCCACGTCGAAGCGGTCGAACGCGACCGTGAAGCGCTCCTCCGGAGCACCCAAAGTGTCACCGCCGTCGGGGCGTTTGGCTGGGCGTTTTCCGGTGGGGCAGAGCTCGCGCGCGTCCGGTGCAGGGGGGGGCGGGACGCTGGGGGACGCCGAGGGGGCGGCCTCGGGGGCGGCGTCCGGGTAGGCTTGGGTGATCCGCTCGAACCCGAGGATGTCGGCGCACGCCGCCAGCGCGAGCGGCGCGAGCGCTGCAGCGGTGACCGTCCACGCGAGCTTCTTGCGCATCAGAAGCTCCCCGCGGCGGAGAGACCGGCGTAGCCAGGGCCGGTCGCGGGTGCCACGTTGAAGGCGTAGGTCTTCTTGTCGGGCGCCCAGACGATCAGCGCGACGCCGGCGGCGGTCGCGATGGCGCCGAGCACCGTCGCCACGGTCGCGCCCGTCGCGAGGTTGAACGCGGCCTCGTTCTCTGCCACGGCGTCTGCGCTGAAGCACGAGTCTTTCTGTGGGCAGAAGCGCGTAGAGGAGTCGTATTTGCCTTTCGCGAGTACGGCGACCGCGGCCCCCACGCCGATCCCGACGAGCCCGACGCCCGCCAGGGTTGCCCCGCCGATCCGAGTGGGGGTCCAGAACCTGGGCGAGGGCGCGACGCCGGGACCCACGACCATCGACTTCTTCTCCGCGGTGAGCCGCGGAACCGCCACGGGCGCCGGGGTAGCCCCCTCGGTCACCGTGATGCGGGTGCTCCACGTGACGTAGCCCGGAGCTCTCGCGCGAATCACGTGCTCGCCGGGATCGACGGCCATCGCGAGGCCCCACTCGCTCTCCGAGAGGCGCGTCGTGTCGCGCTCGACCACGAGGCCCTCGGTTCGGGCCTGAGGCGAGACCACGACGGTGAGGCGCACGAGCCGGGGCGCGAGCGCGCGCACGCGCTCCTCCGCCTGGGCTGCCCACTCGTCCCTGCCCGCTTTTCGGGCGGCGACGATCGCGTTCGAGAACGCGCCCCACGCGCTCGCTACCTGACCGTTGCGCTCGTAGCAGGTGCCCAGATTGAGCAGGGTGGAGGCCTTTGGGTCGGCGTCGTAGCTCGCGCGGAACTTGGGGCAGGCCGCCTTGTAATTTTCAACCTTCACGTCCGCGAGCGCGGCGTCGAAGAGCTCCTTGCCGCGGGTGCGCGCGTCGTCGGCCGTCGGCGCCGCGGGCTCGTCGGCCGACGCGTTCGCGGGCGTGAACGCCAGAGTGAGCGTCGCAAGGGCGAGCGTGGTCGGGACGAGTCGTCTCATTCGCCGTACGGAACGAAGCCGGGAGGGCCCGAAGGGGTGGGTTTCGCGGTCGCCTTGGCGACCGGCGGAGGCGCTGGAGCCTGCGGCTGAGGAGCGGGTGGCTGAGCGGCCGGTGCCGCGCTCGCGTTGGCCATCGGGGTGGGGGCGCCCGGCTTGCCCCGCGGCTTGGCGGTCGCGCTGACCCGAGCGGTCACCGAGGTTGCCGGCGCAGCTTGACTGGCTGACGCCGCTGGGGCCGGAGCGGGGCCGCTCCATCCGCCGGCCGCGACCGTCGCGGGCGCGCCTTGAGTGAGCGAGGCGGGGGGCCCCGAGGGGCCTGGCGCGACGGCGAGCGAGCCAGGTCTCGACGTGGCCGCGAGGGCACCCGCGACGCCCAGGCCGACGAGCCCGGCGGCGACGGCCATGTACTGCCACGCGGGTCGCGCCGTGCTCGTCGTTGCGGCGGCGGGGGCCTCCCCGGAGGTGGCGAGGTTGACGCCGCTGTCACCGGCGGAGCTGACCGCACCGACCGCGGGGGACGCGCCCGCGCCCCTCCGAGCCGCGCTCGCGCGGGCCTGCGATGTGGACTCGTCGAGAGCCCGCGCGATGTCGGGGTCGCTCTTCGCGTCCAGCGTGGGCGCGAGCGGGTCGTGCACGGCGATGCCGTCGGGGAGGCTCGCGAAGGAAGCGCGGGTCGGGGCCCTCAGGACGGCGGCGATGCTCGCGGCCATCCCCTTGGCGGAGTCCCCGCCGTAAGGCTCGAGGTCCTTCGCGAGCTCCGCCACGTTCGCGTAGCGCTCGTCGACGTTCTTCGCGAGGCAGCGAGCGATGATCGCCTCGAGCCCCGCGTCGACCTCCTCGCGGTGCGCGCGCACCGGCGTGGGATTCTCCATCGTCACCTGGAAGACCAGCCCCGGGATGCTGTCGGACTCGAACGGGTGTCGACCGGTCAGCAGCTCGTGGAGGAGGACCCCGAGCGACCAGATGTCGGTTCGCTCGTCCACCGTGCGGGAAGACCGAATTTGCTCGGGCGACATGTAGAGCGGTGAGCCGAGGAGGCTCTGCGAGCGCGTGAGCGCCATCTGTTCGCCGGATTCTTCGAGCGCCTTGGAGATGCCGAAGTCCAGCACCTTGACCAGGGCGGAGCCGTTCACCCGGTGCGTGAGAAAGAGGTTCTGAGGCTTCAGGTCGCGGTGGACGATCTTGGCGGCGTGCGCCTCGGCGATGGCCTCGATCGCCTGGAGGATGTACTGAACGGCGACGGCGGTCGGGAGGGCGCCCAGCTCGTCGAGCACCGCCCCGAGGTCTCGGCCTTCGAGGTACTCGAGCACCATGTACGGGCTGCCGTCCTCCAGGCGAGCGACGTCGAGGACCTTGGCGATGTGCTCGCTCTTCAGCTTCCCGGCCGAGCGACCCTCGCGGAGAAAACGCCGAACGAGATCCGCGTTGGTGCTCATCTCGGGCTGGAGGAACTTGATGGCGACCTTCTGGTCCAGCTCCTCGTGCGTGGCGGCCACCACGATCCCCATGCCGCCAACGCCTAGCAGCCGGTCGACGCGGTACTTTCCCGCGAGGATATCGCCCGTCGCGACGGGAGCCCTGACGTCCTGTCCATTCATGGGGAACCGCGCAAGTTTCGCGCGTTTGGTGCGGGCCGACTAGCCCATTCGCCCGTGGTCCGGCCGATTTGGCGGACCATTTGTGCGGCAACAGAGCAGGTGTGCGTGTCGTCCCGTTTCCGCTCGCCAAGACCCACATCCACGCCGCTCGGGGTCGCTCGCCCCGAGCGGAGGCTGTGGAGAAGAATTGTGTCGCGCGGATGTCTGACCTCCGCGCACACGTCGGCGGCGTTCGTGGTCCGGACGCGAAACGAGGCGCTCCTAACGGCCCGCGCTGAGCGCCAGCCAGGCGAACGCGAGCCCGCATCTCGAGCGGCGCGCGTAGGACGCCACCCGCGTCGCCGCGGCACGCGCGGGGGCGGCCGCGCGTGCCGGGATGGCGCTGAGGGTGGCCGCCAGCGCGCTCAGCGCCGCGCGTCGTCCCTCACCACGTACGAGGCGATCGCGGCCGCGAGTGAGGCCGCGACGAGCGCACCGATGGCCACGGCGAAGTGTCCGAGCGCCGTGGCCGCGAGCCCGGCGACGCCCGCGAGCACGAAGAGCGCTCCGCCCACGCGGTGGGTGCGTTGCCAGACCTCGTCGGACGACAGCGACCGCGGCGTGCGGATGCCCGCGAACCCGTTGCGCCGGAGCTTGGGCAGGAGCAGCCCGAGCGCGATCGAGAAGCCGGCGAGGACGAACCCCAGCCCGCGCCCTGCGCGCGGCGCGCCCGACAGCGCGACGTCGAGCATGACGACGTGGAGCCCGGCGAAGAGCGCCACCACGATCAGGGCGGTCTCTGCGAGGGGAGACGCCAGCGCGCGCGCGCGCGCCTCGCCTCGGAGGACGAGCGGGGCTCCGCGGACGACGCCCCACACGGCGAGCGAGAGGGCGGGCATGAGGAGCGCGCCCACGAGCCGCGGCGCGAAGCCGTCGGCCACGCCGTGGAGGTCGAAGTGGATGGGCACTTGGGTGGGGAGGCGCTCGTACACGCGCGCCGTCCCGAAGACGGCGCCCGCGAGGAGCGCGAGCGCGGCGAGATCGGCGCGAGCGAGGCGCGAGCGAGGGGTGCGAGGGGTGCGAGGGGTGCGAGGGGTGCGAGGGGTGCGAGGGGTGCGAGGGGTGCGAGCGGTGTGGACGGTGCTCATGACGGGCCTCTCTTTCTGGGGGACGCGCGGGCGGCGAGGGCAGCGGCGCCCGCGAGGTCGAGGAGCTCCGCCGCCAGCTCTTCGAGGACGTTGGCGCAGAGCGAGTAGACGACGCGAGTGCCGCGCTTCTCCGCGCGGACGAGCCCTGCTTCGCGCAGGACCTTCAGGTGGTGGGACAGGGTTGGCTTCGACAGCTCGAAGGGCGCGGCGAGGTCGCCGGCGCTCCGCGAGCCGTCGCGGAGCGCGCGGAGGAGCGCGCGGCGTGTGGGATCGGCGATGGCCTCGTAGAGGGAAGCGTTCATGGCGACACCTCGCCTGCGGCTCGGGGCCGCCCTCGACCTTGGTTCGCGCCTTCGGGGCTCACTGTCAGGTTCATGGCGACACCTCGCCTGCGGCTCGGGGCCGCCCTCGACCTTGGTTCGCGCCTTCGGGGCTCACTGTCAGGTTCATGGCGACACCTCGCCTGCGGCTCGGGGCCGCCCTCGACCTTGGTTCGCGCCTTCGGGGCTCACTGTCAGGTTCATGGCGACACCTCGCCTGCGGCTCGGGGCCGCCCTCGACCTTGGTTCGCGCCTTCGGGGCTCACTGTCAGGTTCATGGCGACACCTCGCCTGCGGCTCGGGGCCGCCCTCGACCTTGGTTCGCGCCTTCGGGGTTCATGGCGACACCTCGCCTGCGGCTCGGGGCCGCCCTCGACCTTGGTTCGCGCCTTCGGGGCTCACTGTCAGGTTCATGCCTTCCTCCTTTCGGCTGGGCGGCATGGACACGCTCGCCCTCGGCTCGCTTGCGTGTTCGGCCTGTTCGATGAGTATCTATTTAGGCACTCGTCGAACAATGGCAAGCCGATCGCGTCACGATTTCGGCGAGGCCTTGGGCGATCGGGGCGGCGAGCCCGGATGTCTCGCCGTTGTTCGCGCGGCTCGAGGGCCTGCCGCCGCTGCTCGTGCACGCCGGCTCGCACGAGACTCTGGTCGCGCAGATCCGGGCCTTCGTCGCTCGCGCGCGCGACGCCGGCGTCGAGATCACCTTCTCGGAGCACCCCGACATGGTGCACGTGTGGCACCTGCTCCGCGCCATGACCCCCGACGCCCAGCGCGCGATCGACGAGGCCGGCGCGTTCATCCGCGACCGCGGCGGTGCGCCCGCGTAGCGCGGGCGCGACCGGAATTCACAGGCAGGCAAAGTCGGGGAGGCCGGATTCGAACCGACGACATCGAGCACCCAAAGCTCGTGCACTACCAGGCTGTGCGACTCCCCGGGGGACACGCGCATCGTAGCACGCGCGCCGGCGGACGATACGGTTCTTCTGGTGACGGCGCGACGCTCAGCGTGGTGAGCGTCGCGTCAGCGCGCGGTCAGCGCGCCGAGGGCCTCTGCGAGCCCCGCCGGCGTCGCCTTCAGCGATACGTAAACGTGGTCGGCGTCGGTCTCGACCGAGCCGATCCCGACAACCGGCGTGATGACCGACAGCGCCTTGCGGAGCGCCTTGTTCGCGGCGAGCTGCGGCACCTTCATGAGATCGACGACGATGCGGTCGTCGTGGGCGTCGATGATCGCCGGCGGTCGCTTTGGGAGGAACTTCACGACGTTGCCCGGCTTCGAGAGGTCGAGCGCGCCCGACTTCACGAGCATCGCCACGGGCGACTCGATGTCGGAGAGGATCGCGAGCTTCACGTCGCGCAGGCGCACGCCGATGCGGATCGACTCGGGCGAGATGAACACCTCGTCGATCTTGATCGAGGCGGCCGCGCGCATCGGCGTGCCCATCGCGTCGACCACGGCGCTGAGGCGCAGGGCGGGCGGCGTCGCGTCGATCTCGACGTCTTTCGGCGCCTTCTTGCCCTTCACTTGGCCCGCGAGCCACCGCAGACTGGCCAGGGGCACGCCGAACTTGAGCGACGTCGCGTTCGACGCCGCCTTGACCACCTCGTCGGGGTTCTTGCGCAAGTAGCCGAAGGCCGCCTTGAGGACCGATGTTGGGTTCATGTGTCGAGCGTACCGGCTCAGGAAGCCTTTGAAAGCCGGAACTTGCGACGCGCCCCATTCCGCGGCGCGTCATTCTCGGGAGGCGCCCGGTTACGCGCGCACGATCGCGTCCCAGTGCTCGGCGATCTCGCTCGCCGTCCACACCGTGCTCTCGCCTTCCTTGAACTTTCCGGGTGTCTCCACCACCTTGAAGGCGTACATCCGGGCGCCCGCGACCGCGAGGACGTAGCCCGTCCGTGCGCCGCACAGGTCGCTCGCGAGGAAGAGCGCGGCGGGCGCGACGTGCTCGGGGCCGAGCGTCGCCGTGTCGTGGAACATGGGCAGGTCGTCGGTCATGCGGGTCTTCGCGATGGGGGCGAGCGCGTTCACCGTGATGCGGTGCTTCTGGAGCTCGATGCTCATCGTGCGGGTGAGGCCGTACACGCCCGCCTTCGCGGCGGCGTAGTTCGCCTGGCCGAAGTTGCCCAGCATGCCCGACACGCTGGTGGTGTTCACGATGCGCCCGCCCTCGCCGCGGCGCACCGCGAGGCGCGCGAAGGCCTGCGAGCAGAGGAACGTGCCGGTGAGGTGGACGGCGAGCACCGAGCCCCACATCGCGTCGTCCATCTTCAGGAGGCTCTTGTCGCGCAGGATGCCAGCGTTGTTGACCAGCACGTCGACCTGGCCGAACGCGTCCACCGCCGCCGCCATGATGCGCTCCGCGCCCTCGCGCGTGGCGACCGTGTCGGTGTTGGCGATGGCCACGCCGCCCTCCTTGCGGATCTCGACGGCGACCGCCTCGGCGGGGCCCGGGCCCTCCGCCGCGCCTTCGCCCTCGACGCCGTCGCGTGCGCCCCCGAGGTCGTTCACGAGCACCTTCGCGCCCTCTCGCGCGAAGAGCTTCGCGTGCTCACGGCCGATCCCGTTGCCCGCGCCGGTGACGATGACGACCTTCCCTTCGAGCAGTGCCATGCACACGGCTTTACCTCGTCCCTGGCGCTGCGGGGCGCCCTTTTTCGGCTCGCCGTGGCTCCCGCCGGTCGCGCCGGAACTTGGGGCTATTTGACCGACGTTGCGCTAAGGACCCCGGAGACGCGGAGCGGTGCGACGCGAGGGGAGCATGAACCGAGACACGAAGCGCATCTTGACCTCCGCGCTGGACCTGCCGGCGGCCGAGGGCGTGACGCCCGGCGGGCACCCCGACGAGAGCGCGCGCGCAGCACCGCCGTCCTCGCGCTACGACGCGCGCGATTTCCCGACCCAGCCGGGCGGCCTGCCCGCGGCGCCGCTCGTGCGCGATCGAGCGTCACTCGTGAGGCTCACCGGGGTCGACGCCGGGCGGGTCTTCGTGCTGGACGCCGAGGTCACCACCGCCCTTGGGCGCGGGTCGGACGCGACCTGCACGCTGGACGATCCCGGCGTGAGCCGCCACCACGCCACCATTCGGTTCGTCGACGGTCAATGGATCTTCGAGGACCTTGGCTCGACCAACGGCAGCTTCGTCGCGGGCCTTCCCACCCGAGGCGCCTCGGCCGTGCTCCGGCCGGGCGCGCGTATCCAACTCGGACCCGAGGTCGTGCTGCGCTTCTCGGTCACCGACGCGGCCGAGGCCGAGCTGCAGGCGCGGCTCTTCGAGTCGTCGACCCGGGACGGCCTGACCCAGCTCTACAATCGACGGTACTTCTCCGAGCGGTTCGCCGCGGAGGCCGCCTACGCTCTGCGCCATCGCACGCCGCTCGCGCTGCTCCTCCTCGACATCGACCGCTTCAAGGGCGTGAACGACAGGTATGGCCACCTCGCCGGAGACGCCGTGCTGTGCGAGGTCGCAGAGGAGATCCTGCGCGTCGTTCGCGCCGAGGACGTCGTCGCTCGCTTCGGTGGCGAAGAGCTCGTGGTGCTTGCGCGCGCGACGAGCCGCGATTCGGGCGCCCGCCTCGCCGAGCGCATCCGGGCGTCGATCGGCCACCTGCGTGTGACGGCACCTGGAGCGCCCGAGCCCATCGGAGTGACCGTGAGCGTCGGAGTGGCCGACCTCGCCGAGATCCCTCAGGGTGGGGGAGAGCACGAGCTCCTCGCGCTCGCCGACGCCCGCCTCCTCTTGGCGAAGGCGGCCGGTCGGAACCTCGTGGTGGCGGAGGACTCATGAACCTGAAAGTGAGCCCCGAAGGGGCGAACGAAGGCCTATGCCAAGCGACCGAAGGGAGCACGGCATGAACATGCAAGCGAGTCGGAGGCGAGCGGCGTGTCCATCGCAACCGACCGAAGGGAGGGCGTCATGAGGGCAGGCAGGGGCGGACTCGTGGTCGTTTTCGGGCTGGCAGGCGCGCTCGGCGCGCTCGGCGCTTGCACCGCAGCCTCTCCCGGCCCGACGGCGACAGCGCAGACGCGCCCGGCGGAGGTGACCTTCCCGAAGGGGTTCCTCATGGGCTCGGCGACGGCCTCGTTCCAGATCGAGCGAGACAACGGCGGCACCGACTGGGGCGTCTGGTCGACCCTCCCCGGCAAGATCAAGCGGGGCGACAAGCCCGACGACGGGCCTGACGCCCTCGCGCACATCGACGAGGACATCGCGTCGCTCGTCGCGACGTCGCAGAACGCGTACCGCTTCTCGCTCGAGTGGGGGAAGCTCTACCCCACCCGCGCTGCGTTCGACAGCGACACCCCGGATCCGGCGGTGCTTGCAAAATACACAGATCTCATTCAGAAGCTCCGCGCCGCCAAGATCACCCTGATGCTCACGCTGAGCCACTTCACGCTCCCGGTGTGGCTCGCGGACCCGCGCGTGAAGGGCCCGTACGGGTGGGAGCAGCCCGAGACCGTCACGGCGTTCGGCGGCTACTGCGAGCGCATCGCCAAGCGCTTCGGCAAGGACGTCGACCTGTGGGCCACGATCAACGAGCCGGTCGTGGCGCCGCTCGGGGGCTACATCGAGGGCGGCTTCCCTCCAGGCCTCACCCTCGAGGTCGATCGCGCGCTCACGGTCATCAAGGCCGAGGTCCGCGGCCACGCGCTCTGCTACGACGCGATCAAGCGCGTCGACAAAGACGACGCCGACGGCGATGGGCAGGCGGCGCTCGTCGGTCCGGTCATCCACCAGCGCGACGTGCTCCCGCGCGATCCAAAAGACCCCGAGGACAAGGCCGCGGCGCAGCGCGTGCGCTATGTGAACAACCTCTGGTTCGCGAACGCCGCCGTCTTTGGTGACTACGACGACGACTTCGACGGAAAGCTCGACGGGCCGAACGACAAGCGGGCCGACGCCGCGATCGGCAAGCGCGCCGACTTCCTGGGGGTGAACTACTACACGGCGATGGAGGCGGCCGCCTCGGGAGGTGTCGTCTTGCCGCGCGTGAACGCCGTCATCAAGGCCGATCGCTTGCAGAACGCGCGACCGAAGACCGACTTCCACTGGGACATTCACCCGGCCGGCTTCGCCAGCGTGCTGGATGAAGTTGCACAATACAAGCTTCCGGTCTACGTCACGGAGAACGGCATCGCCGACTCCGCCGACGTGAACCGCTCGCGTTTCCTCGCCGAGCACCTCTTCGAGCTCGGTTACTCGATGAAGCGCGGCCTCGAAGTGAGGGGCTACTTCCACTGGTCGCTCATCGACAACTTCGAGTGGAACAGCGGGTTTTGCCCGCGCTTCGGGCTCGTCGCGTACGACACGAAGACCAAGACGCGCACGCTCCGGAAGAGCGCCCAGACCTTCGCGCGGTTCATCCAGGCGGGGAGGGTCACGCAGGCCGACATCGACGCCCAGCCGCCCTACGCCGCGCCTAGCTCCTGCGAGTGAGCGCGTCGCGGTGGGTCTCGTGGTCCGCGCGGGCCTGGGCTCGTCGCATCGCTCTCGGGCTCGCGTTCCTCGCGGCCGTGACGGCGCCGCGTCAGGCGCGCGCCGAGCCCGTCGAGACGTCGGGGCTCGTGGCCCCGCGACCGATCGCGGCGCTGCGCGCGGACTACCCCAAAGGTGCGGTCGCCGCGGCGCTGGTCGTCGTCGAGCTCGTGGTCGAGGCCGACGGCCGCGTGAGCGAGGCCCACGTCGTGACCGGCGAGGCGCCCTTCGCCGAGTCGGCCCTCCGCGCGGTGCGCGCCACGCCGTTCGCGCCCGCGACGCGCGCGGGGAAGCCCGTGGCCGCACGCATCCGCGTGCCGATCGACTTCCTGCCGTCGGTAGACCTGCCCCACGATCCCTACCCCGACGCGCCGCCGCGCCCGGGCCCGCCGCCGAGGGTGGTGCTCCCGCCGAATCCGTACGATGGGCTCGCGCCGAACGTCGTGCAGATCCAGGTGCAGGGGGCGCGGCGAGTCGCGGGCGTGACCCGCCTCGGTCGCGCGGAGATCCGCGATCTACCCGGCGCCTTCGGCGACGGGTTCCGCGCGATCGAGACCCTGCCGGGAGTGGTGCCGGTCGCGAGCGGGCTGCCGTTCTTCTTTGTGCGCGGGGCGCCGCCCGGAGCCACAGGCTACTTCCTCGATGGGGTCCGCCTGCCCGTGCTGTTTCACCTTGGCGCCGGCCCGAGCGTGGTGCACCCCGCGCTCGTCGACCGCATCGATTTCTACCCCGGCGCGGCCCCCGCAGAGTTCGGGCGCTCGTCGGGCGGCGTGGTCGCGGGCGCCACGAAGGAGCCTTCGCAGCGGCTCCGCGGCGAGGCCAACGTGCGGCTGCTCGACGCCGGCGCGCTCGTCGAGGTCCCGCTCCCGCGCCAGCGCGGCTCCGCGCTCGTCGCCGGGCGCTTCGGCTACCCAGGGCTGCTCCTGCCGCTCTTCGCGCCGAACACGCGGCTCTCGTACTGGGACTACCAGTCGCGCGTCAGCGTCCGCGTCGGCGAGCGCGACACGCTCACGCTCTTCGTCCTCGGGAGCTACGACTACCTCGGGCGAAGGGTCGGCTCTACGGGCAACACGACCGTCGTCTCCGACCCGGTGGGGCTCGGCGAGGTCGCGCAGTCCGAGCAGCTCGACACGCGCACCATCTTCGAGACCGAGTTTCACCGCGTGGAGCTCCGGCACGATCACACGATCCCCTCGGGAAAGGTGCGCACGGCCCTCACGGTCGGCACCGACGGCAGCGCGCTCGGTCTCCGCGATCGCGTGCGGGGCGAGATCTTCGGCTGGCGCTTCGAGTGGGAGCGCGCGCTCAGTCGCGAGGTCGTCCTGCGGGGCGGCGCCGACACCCAGTACAACCGATACGAGGTGCGCGGCGAGGCCGACGTGCCGCCGAACCCCGAGTTCGTGAAGCTCTTCCCCACGCGCGACGAGCTCTTGCTCGGCACTCGCGCCGACGTCACCTGGTCGCCCGCGGGCCGGCTGCGGTTCATCGCGGGGATGAGGCTGGATCACTACTCGGCGTATCGCATCTCGGCGTTCGAGCGCGCGCCCGGGGCCGAGCCCGACGCCCTTCCGGGCAGGCAGGTGTCGGTCGAGCCCCGGCTCTCCGTGCGTGTGGGCGTCGTGCCGCGCGTCGTGTTCGTGTCGGCGGTGGGCATCGCCGCGCAGCCTCCTCGCTTCCTGCTCCCCCTACCGGGGCTCACCGTGGGGCGCCTGCGCGAGGGCCTCGAGCGCTCCGCGCAGACGAGCCATGGCTTCGAGTGGACGCTGCCCTACGCGATGGCCCTGACGACGACGTTCTTCTCGTCACGGACGATCGGCCTCGCCGACGCGTTCGCCGCGTGCCCTGGCGCGCGCAACGCGTTCACGGACGGAAACGCCTGCACGACGCGCACGAGCGGCAGCGCGGTGGGCCTCGAGCTCTACCTGAAGCGCGACCTGTCGAAACGCATCGCGGGCTTCGTGTCCTACACTCTCTCTCGGGCCTCGCGGACCGTACCGGCGAGCGTCTTCGGCGCCGAGGCGCCGCCGGTGGGCGCGAGCGTCGCGAGCGATGGGCGCGTCGTGATCCCCTCCGACTACGACCGCACCCACGTGCTGAACGCCGCGGTCGCTTACGACGTGGGGCGAGGCTACCGCGCGGGGCTCCGGTTCGTTCTCTACTCGGGCCGCCCGTACACGCCGACGGCGAGCGACGGCTCCCTGCTCGGGGCGCCGAACAGCGCGCGGCTCCCGATCTTCTCGCGCTTCGACGTGCGGCTCGAGAAGCGGTGGGAGCTCGGCGCGTCGAGGCACGTGTCGCTCGTGCTCGAGGGGCTCAACGTCACGCTGCGGAAGGAGGCCACGGGCGTTCGCTGCGCCACCCGGGCCGGGCCCGACGACGTCGATCTCGGGAACGGGTGTGTAGGTGAACAGATCGGACCTATTACGGTCCCGAGCCTCGGCGTCGAGGGCGCGATGTGAAGGCCGCCGTGCGGTCGACGCTCAGTCGCTCGCGTGGTTGGCCGAGGCCTTCTTCACCGCGACCTCACCCTGCGCGCTCACGTGCACCACAGCCTCGTACGAGAAGCCCGCCGGCGGGTGGCTCGCGAAGCGGATCTCCCACCCGGAGGTGACGCTCTTCGCCTCCTGGCCCACGCCGCGCGTCCACGAGCCAGTGTGGGTCGGCGCGATCTGCACCTTCTTCACGTGGGCGGCGTAGGCCTTGTCGAGCGCCGCGTCGGCGGCCCGCGCCGCGCGCGAGACGGCGTCCTCCTGCGACCGCACGGGGCCGCTGAGGACGGGCGGCGGGCTCGCGTCGGGCTTGGTCGCGGGGGCGTCGGGCGCTCCGGCGTCGACGGGAGGCGAGGGGACGGTGTTGTCGTCGTCCGCCTCGGGCGGGCCAGCGTCAATCGTCCGCGCGCTGGGGAGGGCCGCCGGCGTCGCCGGTGCGGGGGCGCCGCCGCAGCCGCCGATCGACAGCGCGAGCCCGAGGAGGCCCGCCGTGGCGAGCGAGGCGAGCGGGACGAGGATGTGTCGAGTTGTGGGCATTTTTCCTGAGCCTCGCACTCCTAGCCGAGCCAACCGCTCGGCGGAAGTTTTCGGCGCCCGCGGGGTCGGCTAGAGTCGATCGCATGGTGGAAGCGGCGCGAACGGCTGGAGGCGGTGCGCTCGTGCGACGGGTGGGGGCCCTCGGCACTCTAGGTTGGCTCGCGCTCGCGGCGTGTGCCGGCGAGTCACCGCCGGTCGCGTCGCCGAGCTCGTCTGTCGCGCCCCCCGCGCCCCCCGCGCCCCCCGCGCCCCCCGCGAGCGCAGCCAACGAGCCGTCGTCGCCATCCCCGTCGCCGTCGTCGTCCGCCGCGCCGACAGGGGGAGGCGGCCTCCCGGCGGCGAAGCTCGGCGAGATGTGCGGCGGTTTCGCCGGCATCGCCTGCGCCTCGGGCCTCGTGTGCGGGAACGTCATGCCCGTCGCCGACGGCTCGGGCACGTGCCGGAAGGCGAACGGGGCGCCTTAGGCGCGACGTCGTCGCGCGCTAGACCCGCACCGCGAAGGCCCCGTCCGGCACCGCACACTCGCCCGTCCCGACGATCACGAGGCGCTCGCGAAACGACCGGTCTCCGGCGATCTTCGTGGCGATTGGGGTCATGACCACCTCCTCGAGGAGGCGCCTTGACCACGCCCACGAGCTGGGCGACGCGCTCGACGGCCTCGTCCTGCCTGACGAGGCGCCGCCGCAGGCTCGCGATCGTGTCGGCGAGCTGCAGCTCCTCGGCGTCTTGCAGCAAGAACGTGGGGACGCCGGTGCGACCGCTGAACCACGTGTAGACGTCGGCCGGGTCACCGTCGCGCGCGGCGCGCCCGACCCGAGGCGCGCCTCGGTGGCCGCGCAGAGCTCGTCTGCGAGGCGCACGGCCTTCCCGGGGAACGACTCGTACGGGACGTAGCGGTCTGCCAGATCGATGACCGTGGCGATCGCCTCGGCGCCGAGGGTCGGTCGAGATGGGGTGCGCTTGGCCTCGTAGTGCGCCAGCTCGCCCAGCACGTGGGTCGCTTGCGAGGCGCGAAGCGGCTCGAGCCGCACGCGCCCGAAGCTCGAGAACAGGGCTCGGGGGTCGCGCGCGACGTGCGCACGTCATGTCACGCTTCGGGCCGGTCGCGCGACGAGTCTGCAGGAGCGGGCGTGGCGGCCGGTGGTCGGTCACGCGCGAGCGCGCGAATCGGGGTGTCGGCGAGGACGCCGTCCGCCCGCGCACCGTGGAGGCATCATGACCCGTCGAAGTCGTGTGGGCGCGCTCGCGTGCGCGCTCGGAGCCGCGCTCTGCGCGGGGTACCTCGCTGCCGCCTCCCTCGCGGGGCCGGGGGCTTCGGCCGCGCGCGCGCTGGCGCCTCCGCGGACCGCCGCCGTGGCTCGCCCACCGCGCGCGCCCGCCGCGCCCTCGCGCATCTCCGACGGAGCGACGACCCCGCCGGTCGAGGCGAAAGCAAGCGCCGGGTCGCGCGAGGTCGTGTTCCTCCACGGAATGGGAGAGCGACCCGAGGAGGCCTGCAGCGTCCTCGGCGCCGCCGTGCCGGATCGCCACGCCCTCCTCTGCCCGCGCGGAGACGTGGCGTTCGGGCGGGGCTACACGTGGGGCGGTGCCGTCCTCTCGATGACCGCTCGGGTCGACCGCGCCGAGGCCGACTACGCGGTGCGCCACCCCGGCGCGATCGACGCGTCCCGACCTGCCCTCCTCATCGCGTTCTCCCAGGGAGCCTACGTCGCCATGCAGATCCTCTCCGCGCGTCCCGCCCGGGTGTCCGCCGCGCTCTTCATCGGCGCGGACATCCGGCCCACGCGGGCGGCCCTCGCGGCCGCTGGGGTGAGGCGCGTCGCGTTCGCCGCGGGCCGCTACGACATGACCTCCGAGCCGATGCGCCGGTCTGCCCGCGCGCTCGAGGCCGCGGGCGTCGACGCGCGCTTCTTCGACCTCGGCCCCGTCGGCCACACCTACGTCGCGCCCGACCCGAGCACGGTCCCGGAAATCGTCGCGTGGCTGGCCTCCGCGCCCACCGAAGGCAGCTGAGCGAGAGACGGGCGCGCGCCGCGGGGACGGAGCTGCGCTAGGCTCGGCGAGGCATGAACCCATTCGAGCTGGCGCGCGGCGCCGCCCGCCGGAACGCAGGGCCACCCGCGGGCGACGGCTGCAGGCGACGGGCCTCGGCGCGCGTGGGTCCCGCCGCGCGCGCCCACGCCGCCAGCGTTCGAGGCGCGCCGTGCTGACGCCGCCTGCGCTGCCCGCGCTCGTCCACGCGACGCTCTCAGGGTACGTCGCCTTCGCGCTCCTCCACGGGGCCGTGAGCCCGCTGCGTTGGCGCCTCGGCGTGGCGTTCCTTTGGTTCTGTCTCTACAGCCTCGCGATCGGCGCCCTCTACGCCGTCAACGGTCTGCTCGTCGAGTGGTCGCTGAACCTCGCGTGTCTCCTCTGTGCGGGCGTCGCCGCGACGCACTTCGCCGACTTCGCGAGGCTGCTCGCCCTGGGGGACGCGGCGCCCGTCGCGTCGGCGCGGCTCCGCCGTGGACTGCCCCTGGGAGGCGCGTTGCTCTCCGCGTTCGGCGCATGGCAGCTCGCCACGGGGCGCTCTCCGAGCGGCACCGCCGTCGTCTTCGATCTCTGGATCTTCGGTGCGTTCGCCGTGGGCGTGGTGCTCATGGGCCTCGCCGTGCGGAGCCAACGGCCGGGCGCAGGGCGCTTCCTCGCTGCCTATCTACTCCCCATCCTGCCGCTCGCGCTCGACCTCGGGCGGAACGCGGGCGTCATCATTCCCGGGTACCACCTGGTGCGAGGGCTCGCCCTGCTCGGCTTCTGTTTCCTGACGCTCAGCGCCTACATGAACCGCGCGACGGAGCCGATGAGCCTGAAGCGGCGCCTCGTGGCCGGGACGCTCGCGATGGTGCTCGCGGTCGTGATGAGCGCAGGTGGGCTCGTCGCGGCCGCGCTGCATGGCGCGTCCCCGCAGGACGAGGAGGGGGTCACCGCGGCGCTCGCCGGGCTCACTGTGGCGTCGACGCTCGCGGTCCTCGTCGTCTTTCCGTTCCTCTTCGCCAAGACCGTCTTCGAGCCGGTGGCGGCGCTGCTGCAGGGTGCCCGCCAGGTCGAGGCGGGCGAGGCAGGTGAGGCGGCCTTCGTCGCGATCGCCCGCCCCGACGAGCTCGGCACAGTGGCCACGGCGTTCAATCAAATGGTCTCGAGCCTCGCCGCGCACCGCCAGGAGCTCGAAGCGCAGGTCGCGTCGCTCGAGGCACGCAACGCGGAGATCGCGAACCTGAACACCGAGCTGCGTCGGCAGGTCGCCGCCCGCTCCAGGCAGCTCCAGGAGACCCTCGGCAAGGACGCCCGCCCCGGGTTTGGCCTCGCCGTGGGGGACACCGTCGACGGCCGCTATCGGGTCGTCGCTCGCCTCGGAGGCGGCGGGATGGGCGTCGTGTACGAGGTCGCGAGGTCGGCGGACTCGAGGCGCCTCGCGATGAAGGTCATGGCCGTCGCGTCGTCGCGCAACGACCTCGTTCGCTTCGCGCGCGAGGCCGAAATCGCCTCCACCGTGGCGCATCCGAACATCGTCCCGGTCGTCGACGTGGGCCTGCACGAAGGCCTCCCTTTCCTCGTGATGGAGCTCGTCCGTGGCGGCTCGCTGGAGGACGCCCGCGCGCGCTTCGGCGACGTCGCGTGGGGGCTCGGGATCCTTGTCGACGTCACCGCTGCGCTCGTCGAGCTCCACCGCGCGGGGGTCGTCCACCGAGACCTCAAGCCCGCGAACGTACTGCTCGAGCCCGGGGAGAACGGCCCGCGCGCGAGGCTCTGCGACTTCGGCATCGCGCGGCACGACGTGGACGTGCTCGCCGCCACGGCCCAAGTCGGCGGCGCGAGCGCGTCGCCGGAACCGGCCACCGGCGCGCCGATCGGCACTCTGCCCTACATGGCACCCGAGGCCGGCCGCGGTGCGGCCCACCTGACGGCGAAGCTCGACGTCTTCGCCCTCGGCCTCATTGCGTACGAGCTCCTCGGCGGCGTGCACCCGTTCCCCATGCCGCCCGTCCTCGAGGCCCTCGCGGGCCGCGAGCTGCCCGCGCCGCCGCCGCTCCCCGCGACCGTCCCCCTCGCCGTGCGCGAGGTCCTGGCCGCGTGTCTCCACCAGCAGCCACACGGGCGCCCGACGGCCGCCGAGGTCCTCGAGGTCGTCGCCCGCGCGCCGCGACCGCCGCGCCCGGGCGTCGCGAGCGAATAGGCCATTACGCGCCTCTCGGCGGGTCGCACGGCAAAGCACGAGTCGGCGTGCGTGTAGTTGTGTTCGCGCAATGGCGCGCCGCGCGTAGCCCAATTCGCGCGCAAATTCGCACCCCGCCAGTTGACTTTGGTCACGTCGAGGCCTCACCGCGAGACCTATTGCTCCTCCACCGATGGACCTCCGAGAAGCCGCCAGATATAGCCTCGCAGACTTCTTCGTAGGAGACACCGACGACATCCTTGCGCCGCCGGCGGAGTACACCGAGTGGCGCGCCGCCACCACGTGGGCGACTGCCCTCTACGAGCGCAGCATGCTCGGCGCCCCCGCGTCGCGCGTCGCGGTCGAGGCCAACGGCGACAAGTGGCCAGTCATCAACCTCGCCTCGTACAACTATCTTGGTTTGGCCACGCACCCCGAGACCGTCGCGGCGGCCAAGGCCGCGCTCGACCAGTACGGCACGGGCGCCTGTGGCTCGCCGATCCTCTCGGGGATGACGGACCTGCACCGCGAGCTCGAGACCGAGCTCGCGAAGTTCCTCGGTCGCGAGTCGGTGATGCTGTTCAACAGCGGCTACGGGGGGGCGCTCGGCGCGCTCTCCGGCCTGCTCCGCAAGGGCGATGCGTGCATCGTGGACGCGAAGTCCCACCTCTGTCTCATCGACGGTACGCGCCTCTCGGGCGCCGCGCTCGTCACGTTCGCTCACAACGACGCGCGGGCCCTCGACGCCGCGCTCTCGCGGGCGAAGGGCAAGCGTCGCCTCGTCGTGCTCGAGGGCATCTACTCGATGGATGGCGACGTTGGCGCCCTGCCGGAGCTCGTCGCCGTCGCCGAGGCTCACGGCGCGCCGGTCTTCATCGACGAGGCCCACTCCATCCTCACTCTCGGGGCGCGCGGTCGAGGCGCGGTCGAGTCGTGCGGAGTCGAAGGTCGAATCGGGCTCCAGTACGCCACCTTCTCCAAGGCCTTCGCCTCGGTGGGCAGCTTCGTCGCCGGCTCGAAGGCGACCCTCGACTACCTGCGCTTCTACGCGAATCCGTACGGGTTCTCGTGCGCGCTCCCCCCACCGGTGGTCGCCGCGGTGCTCGCGGGTCTCCGCGTTGCGACTCGCGACGATCTCCTGCGGGTGAGGCTTCGGGAAAACGCCGCCTACTTCCGTCGTCAGCTCCACGCCATCGGCCTCGACACGGGCGAGTCCACATCCCACGTCGTGCCGATCATCCTCGGGAAGCACCGCGAGCTGCTTTACATGCTCAGCTACGCGCTGCTCGCGAGAGGCCTGTTCGTGGCGCCGGTCGACTATCCCTCGGTGCCCGACGACCAGGTCCGCTTTCGGGCGTCCATCACCGCAGCCCACACGAAGGCCGAGCTCGACGAGGCGCTCGACATTCTCGAGCTCACCGTCGCGCGAGCCCTGAGGGCGGTCGCATGACCACCCCCATCTTCATGTTCCCCGGCCAGAGCTCTCGCTATCCGGAGCTGCTCTCGCGGCTCCGCGGCTCCGCGCCCGACGAGCTCGCGGCGACCCTGGGTGAGGCCTCGAGCGCGCTCGGGCGCGACCTCGAAGTGCACTATCGCGCCGACAACGCGGCCATGTTCGTGACCAATCGCGACGTGCAAGTGGGCGTGTTCTTGGCGAACCACGTCCACCTCCTCGCGCTCGAGCGCCGGGGAGTGCGCGCGCCGCTCTCCCTCGGGCTCAGCTTGGGTGAATACAACCACCTCGTGCACGTGGGGGCGCTGGGGTTCGTGGAGGCCCTCCAACTCGTGGACGCGCGCGGCACCCTGTACGACGCGGGCCCGCGCGGCGAGATGCTCTCCGTCTTCCCGCTGCCGCTCGCGGAGCTGGAGGAGGTCGTCGCGCGCGCCCGTGAGCACGGCGTCGTCGAGATCTCGGGGTACAACTCGCCGTCGCAGCACGTGCTCGCGGGCGAACCGGCCGCGCTGGCCGCCGCGAGCGACATCGTGCGGGAGCAGCTCGGCGGCGAGTGCGTCACGATCGAGCGACACCTGCCGATGCACTCGTCGCTCTTCGAGCCAGTCGGCGCCGCCCTCGCGCCGCTGCTCCAAGCGGCGCGGTGGCGCGCGCCCCGTCTCCCCTACCTGCCGAACGTGCTCGGCGCGATCGAGCCTGCACCTACGCCCGCGCGCCTGGTCGAGCTCCTGACGCTCCACGTGTATCGCCCCGTGCTCTGGCGCGCTTCGATCGAGGCGGCGCTGCGACGGTACCCCGACGCGACGTTCGTCGAGGTCGGGCCTCGCGCCGTGCTTCACAACCTGCTCACGAAGCGCTGGGTGTCCGCGAAGCGCCTCCGCACCGACCTGGACACCCCCGATCACTACGACGCGCTCGCGAAGGAGCTCTGTGGATCCCTCTGACCTCGCTACGCTCACGCGCACTGGAAAGAGGCGGCCTCTGTGGACGCCCGGCCCGGCCACCCTCGAGCTCGCGCTCGAAGGCGCCGCTGTGCATCGCCTCCTTCCACACCGCGACCCCTTCCTCTTCGTCGAACGGATCACCGCCGTCGACCTTGAGCAGCGCGCGATCCGGGGGACTCGACGGGTCGACCCTGCCGATCCGCTGTTCGCGGGTCACTTCCCCGGGGCGCCGATCTATCCCGGGGTGCTGCAGCTCGAGACGATAGGCCAGCTGGCCATCTGCCTCGCGGCCATGCTCGAGCACGGCGGGCCCACGCCACCCCCGGGCGTCGCGCCGCCCGACGTACGCGCGCTGAAGATCCACACGGCGCTCTTCCCCGAGGCCGTGCGGCCAGGCGACGTGCTCAGCATCCTCGCCACGATGGTCGAACACGACGAGTTTGGCGCGATCTGCGCGGGACAACTGCTGAGAGGCGACGCCGTGACCGCGTTCGCCGTGATGGAGGTGCATCGTGTCGAAGCGTAGGCGAATCGCGATTACGGGAATGTCGATCAACACGCCGCTGGCCGACGAGCTCGAGCCGTTCCTTGCGGCGCTCCTCAGCGGGCGCTCGGCCATCACCAAGTGGAAGCAGCTCGACACGAGCCGCATCTACAACAAGGTGGGCGCCGACCTCAGCGACTACTCCATAGCGAACAAGCTCGCGAAGCTCGAGACCAGCCTGCCGCCTGACGTGTTCAAGCGACTCCGCAAGCTCACGTCGAAGGCGCCGTGGTCGACCAAGCTGTCCATGCTGCTCGCCGCCGACGCCTACGTCGACGCGGGCCTCGCCACGTCGGGCATCGACCCCACGCGCCTCGCGGCGATCATCGCCGGCCACAACATCAACTTCAACTATCAATACGAGAACCGGCTCACCTTCGCCGACGAGCCCGACTTCATGGACTCGCTCTTGGCTCTCACGGGCCTCGACACCGACCACGCGGGCTCGGTGTCGGAGGTGCTCGACGTCCGGGGGCCCATTTACACGGTGGGCGCGGCGTGCGCGAGCGGCAACACGGCGCTCCGCCTCGCGGTAGACGAGGTGCGGTATCACGGGGTCGACGCGGCCCTCGTCGTCGGCGCGGTGCTCGACTTCTCGCCGGTCGAGCTCCACGCGATGTCGCTGATGGGCGCCATCACCTACCAGAGCTTCAACGAGGAGCCCGAGCGCGCGAGCCGCCCGTTCGACGTGCGACGCGAGGGCTTCGTCCCCGCGCACGGCGGCGGCGTGATGGTGATCGAGGAGTGGGAGGCGGCCAAGCGCCGCGGCGCGAAGATCTACGCGGAGCTCCTGGGCGTCGAGGCGAACTCGGACGCCAATCACCTGCCCGTCCCTTCGGAGGAGGGGCAATCGCGGCTCATGGCGAGGCTCCTCGAGGAGTGCGATCTGAGGCCCGAGCAAATCGACTACATCAGCGCGCACGCGACCTCGACGCCGCTCGGCGACCTCACGGAGATCCGTTCCATCAAGCGGGTCTTCGGCGAACACGCGAAGCACCTGAAGCTGAACGCGACCAAGTCGATGTTGGGGCACACCTGCTGGGCGGCGCCCGTCGTCGAGACCATCGCCGCCATTCTACAGATGAACGCCGGCACTCTGCATCCGTCGATCAACGTCGACGACCTCGATCCCGAGATCGACCTCGACATCTGCCGCGGCGCGGCGGTCACCGCCGACGTGCGGCACGTCATGAAGAACTCGTTCGGGTTCGGCGGGATAAACTCGGTGAGCATCCTCCGGCGGGTGGATCCCAGCGAGCGGGGCGGGAGGAGCTCGTGATCTTCTTCGTCACCGGGGGGTCCCGGGGCGTAGGCGCGGCGATCGTGGTCGAGGCCGCAAGGCAGGGCCACGACGTGGCGTTCACCTACAACAAGAACGCGGCGGAGGCCGCGCGCGTCGAGGCCGCCGTGCACGACGTCGCGCCGACCGTGAGGGTGCGATCGTACGCCCTCGACGTGCGCAGCGCCGAGGCCGTCGAGCGGGTAGGGGAGGCGGTGCTCGACGACCTCGGCGGGGTAGACGTCGTGGTCGCGAACGCGGGGGTGAACCTCAACGGCCTCGCTGTGTCGATGTCCGACGAGGACTGGGCGACCGTGATCGACACGAACCTCACGGGCACCTTCTACGTGTGTCGCCAGTTCCTCCCCGCGATGATGCGAAAGCGCTTCGGGCGCATCGTCATGGTCTCGTCGCTCGGGCGCACGGGCGTGACGGGGCAAGCCGCCTACGCCGCGAGCAAGGCGGGCCTCCTCGGCCTGTCGTCGACCCTCGCGAAGGAGTACGGAAGAAAGGGCATCACGAGCAACGTGGTCGTTCCCGGCTTCTTCGACACCGACATGACCCGCGGCGACATGAGCGAGTCGAACAAGCGCTTCTGGCTCGAGTATTGCCCAGTCGGGCGCATGGGCCGACTCCCGGAGATCGCGAGCGTGGTGCTCTTTCTCGCGTCGACCGGGGCGAGCTACGTCAACGGCGAGTCCATCCAGATCACGGGCGGACTGGACTGGGCCCCATGAGCGACTCCACACGACCCCGCGTGGGCATCGAGAAGCTCCGCGTTTATCCCACGACCCTTGCTCTCTCGATGGCCGACCTGTGCGCCGCCCGTGGGCACGACCTCGCCAACATTCGCGACGTCATGCTGATCGACGAGCGCTCGGTGAACCCGCCGTGGGAGGACCCGGTGACCATGGCCGTGAACGCGGCGATGCCGCTGCTCACGGCCGAGGACCGCGCGGAGATCGAGCTGCTCATCGTCGCGAGCGAGAGCGGCGTCGACCAGGAGAAGCCCATGAGCACCTGGGTGCAGCGTTACCTCGGCCTCGGCTCGCAGTGCCGAAACTTCGAGGTGAAGCACGCGTGCTACGGGGGAACCGGCGCACTCCAGATCGCGGCGGGCTACCTCGCCTCAGGCGCGGCGCGCCCCGGCGGCAAGGCCCTGATCATCACCACCGACCAGAGCCGCATGCACCTCGGCGCGCCATGGGAGTTCGTCATGGGCGCCGGGGCCACCGCCATGGTGGTCTCGCGCGAGCCGCGGTTCTTCGAGCTCGAGCTCGGCAAGAGCGGGGTCTACACGAACGAGGTGTCCGACCTCACGCGGCCCACGTCGAGGGTGGAGACCGGCAACAGCGAGACCAGCCTGCTCTCCTATCTGGAGGCGCTCGAGCACGCGCTCGAGGCCTATCTCGATCGCGTCGGCGAGCCCATCGGCTACGACTACTTCGTAAAGAACATTTATCATACGCCGTTCGGCGGAATGACCTACCGCGCGACCCGGGCCGCGCTCCGGCAGTTCGGGGGCCCGTCCAAAGCGGAGGCCCAGGCCCTCTGGGAGCGCAAGACGCTGCCGTCGCTCGTGCACCTGCGCCGCATGGGCGGCACGTACGCGTCGAGCACCTTCATCGCGATGCTGGGGCTCCTCGACGAGACGCCGTCGCTCCGGCCGGGCGACAGGCTCGGGGTGTACTCGTACGGGTCTGGGTCGTGCGGGGAGTTCTACAGCGGCGTCGTGGGGCGCGACGCGCACGGGGTGGCGGCCGCCGCGAACCTGCGTGGCGCGCTGGACGCGCGGCGGCGAATCTCGGTGCGCGAGTACGAGGAGGCCGAGCGCGAGCGCACGTGCTTCATCGACAGCGGCGACTTCGAGACCAGCACCGACGGCTGCGCGGGCGCGTACCGCGATCTCTATCGTGGCGCCGGTCGGCTCGTGTTCCTCGGCGTGCGCGACCACTACCGCCGCTACGGGTGGAGCTGAGCCATGCTCCTCCGCGTTCCACTGCCGCCCACGCTTGGCGCGCGCTCGTTCGCCGACCTCACCCGCGCGCTCGCGGGCGTCGTCGACGACGTGGCTCGCGAGCCCGAGGTGCGCGTGGTCGCGCTCGTGGGCACTCCGGGCGTGTTCTGCCGCGGCATGGACCTCGGCGAGATGGTGGAGGCGGGCGCAGCGCGCGCGAGCCTCGCGGCGTTCGCCGAGATCGTGGCGCGGCTCCGCCGGCTGGGGCGGCCCACGCTCGCCGTCGTCGACGGCGACGCGGTGGGTGGCGGTGTTGGGCTCGCGGCAGCGTGCGACGTCGTCATCGCGTCGACGCGCGCGACCTTCGCGCTGCCCGAGGCGCTGCTTGGCCTGCTCCCTGGCGTCGTGCTCCCCGTTCTGCTCGAGCGGCTGAGTCGACAGTCGGCGCGGCAGCTCGCCCTCGCCGGCGCGAGCCGCGACGCGGCCTGGGCGCTCGCGCGCGGACTCGCCGACGAGGTGGCGGAGCCCGCGGACCTCGAGCGGCTCGTGCGGCGCCGCGCGCGCGAGCTCCGGCGTGTCCCCACGAAGGGCGTGGTCGGTGTGCGGCGCTGGCTCTCCGAGCTCGAGGACATGCGCACCGACGCGGGGCTCGCGGCCGGCGCGGAGCTCACCGCGTCGCTCATCGACGAGCCCGTCACGCGCGCCTCGGTGCGCGCGTTTCTCGACGAGGGGGTCGCGCCATGGCAGGCGTGATCCCGCGGAAGCCTGGGGTGTGTTTCGCGCCGCGCGACGGCGGCGTGGGCCACGTGCTCATGGCCGACGCGACAGGCAAGAACGAAATGACCCCCGAGTTCGTGGAGGACCTGGTCGGCGCGCTGCGCGACGCGGCGGCCTGGCCCGAGCTCAAGGCCCTGGTGCTCGTGGGGCACGACGACGTGTTCTCCTCCGGCGCCAGCCTGGGCATGCTGCGGGCGCTCGTGGCGGGGGGCGTGGCGCCAGCCGACATTCTGCTCGCGAAGGCGGTGCTCGACGTGCCGGTGCCCGTCATCGCGGCGATGGCGGGGCACGCGGTCGGCGGAGGGCTCGCCCTCGGCCTCGCGGCCGACATGCCCATCATCGCGCGGGAGAGCCGCTACGGGGCGACCTTCATGAACATGGGCTTTACGCCCGGTATGGGCATGATCCGCCTACTTGAGCACGTGGTGTCGCCTGCGTTGGCCCACGAGCTGCTCTACTCGGGAGAGGCGCGCCGGGGCGCGGCGTTCGAGGGACGCAGCGGCTTCACCGCCATCCTCCCGCGCGCGGACGTGCTCGCCCACGCCGACTCGCTCGCGCGTCGGATCGCCGAGAAGCCGCGGAAGGCGCTGTCGCTCCTGAAGCGGACCCTCACTCTCCCGCGGCGGCGCGCCTTCGAGGAGACACACACGCTCGAGTCGCTGATGCACGAGGTGACCTTCGCCGCGGAAGAGACGCGGACCAGGATCGAGGCCAATCATGATGAATGATCTCCGCGGCAAAGCCGTCGTGATCACGGGCGGTACCATGGGAATCGGGCTGGCGACGGGCATCGCCTTCGCCCGTCGCGGCGCGGCGGTGACGCTCACCCACAAGTGGGGAAGCGCCGACGAAGACGCTGTGTTTGCAAAGTTTCGCGAGGCCGACGCGCCCCCGCCCAACATCGTGTGCGCCGACGTCGCCCGCGACGAAGATACGATAGCGCTGCTCCAAGACCTGAGGGCGCGCCACGATCGCGTGGAGGCGTTCATCTCCAACGTGAGCGTCGCGCTCGTGGTGAAGGGCCTCGCCGACTACGAGAAGCGCTCGCTCTTTACCAGCATCGACTACAGCGCATGGCCGATGTTCGCGTACGCCAAGCACATGAAGGACATCTTCGGCAGATATCCACGCTACATCGTGGGCCTCTCGAGCGGCGGGCCGGACGCCTTCTACAAGAACTACGACTTCGTCGCGGCGTCCAAGTCGGCCATGGAAACGCTTGGTCGCTACATGAGCTATCGGCTCTTCGACCAGGACGTTCGGGTGAACGTGGTGCGTTCGCGCCTGGTCCGTACGGAGTCGCTGCGCGCCACCTTCGGGCGCGACTTCGAGGAGTTCGCGGAGCGCTTCAACATGCAGCGCCAGTTCATCTCGTGCGAAGAGGTCGCCGACTCCATCCTCGCGCTCTGTAGCGGCATGCTCGACGGGATGAGCGGACAGGTGCTGATGGTCGATCGAGGAACCTCGTTCTTCGACAACCTGATGCGCATCTACGAGGAGCGCGAGAGTCTCAGTTTGGGTGAAACCGTGAAGTCGAAAGGAACATCTCCATGAAGCGCGAACACATCATGTCGGTCGTATTGAAGCACCTCGCGGACTCCGTCGACGGCCTCGCCGTCGAGGACATCGACCCCTCGCGGTCGATGAAGGACCTCGGGGCCAACAGCCTCGACATGGTCGAGGTGGTGTCGAGCTCCATGCGCGAGCTGCGGGTGAAGATCCCCCGCTCGGAGCTCTCGAAGCTCACGAACGTCGACGGGCTCGTCGACCTTCTCCTGCGCACGGTCGAGGAGAAGGGCGCCCGCGAGGCCGCGCAGCCGTGATCGCGAGCTACCGCGGCAAGGCGGTCATCGTCACCGGCGGCACGGCGGGCATCGGCCTCGCGACGGCGCTCGCCTTCGCCCGGCAGGGGGCGTCGTGCGTGCTGACGTACCGATTCGGCACGGCCGACGAGGACGCCGTCCGCGCCCGCTTCCGCGAGGTGGGCGGGCCGGAGCCCATGTTCTTCCAGGCCGACGCGGCGCGTGACGACGACACGGACGCCCTCCTCGCCGCGGTGAGGGAGCGCCACGATCGGGTCGAGGCGCTCATCGCGAACGCCTCGACGTCGCTCGTCGTGCGCAGCTTCGAGGACTACGATCGCCGGGCGCTGCTGAAGAGCATCGAGGCGAGCGCGTGGCCCATGGTCGAGTACACCCGCCGCATCAAGAAGGTGTTCGGGTGGTATCCGCGCTACGTGGTGGGTATGTCGTCTACCGGCCCCGACTCGTTCTCCGCGGGTTACGACTTCGTGGCGACCTCGAAGTCGGTGATGGAGACCCTCTGCCGATACATGAACTATCGGCTCTTCGACGAAGACATTCGGATCAACGTGCTCCGCTCGCGGAGCGTGAAGACCGACGCGTTCACCTCGACCTTCGGGGCGGAGTTCTCCTCGTTTGCGGCGCGCTTCACGCGCGAGTCGCATTTTCTCCCCGCGGAGGAGGTAGGCGAGGCGGCGCTGGCTTTGTGCAGCGGCCTGATGGACGGAGTGAGCGGTCAGATCCTCACCGTGGACCGGGGCACCACGTTCTTCGACAACCTCATGCGTCTCTACGAGGAGCGCGAAGAGCTAGGCCTCTGAGTCGGCGGCGCACGGTCTGCGTCGCTCGGCCCGCCCGGTCGCTCGTCCAGAAACGCCCGGCAGAAAATGAGGAAGGAGACCGAGGCGGGAGTCGCCTCGATCTCCTCCTCGGGGGGGTATCTCGCTCTCAGGCGGTGGGGACGGTCTCGCTGCGGAAGATCTCGACGCGGTCGAGGCGAATGTCGGTGAGCGGCTTGTCGCGCGACGTGGGCGAGTGGGTGATCTTCGCGATGAGCGCGTTGTTGATGAACACCTGCCCGAACACGGAGTGCTTGCCGTCGAGGTGGGGGGTCGCGACTTCGCAGATGAAGAACTGGGAGCCGTTGGAGGACGGTCCGGAGTTCGCCATTGAAAGGACGCCCGAGCCCACGTGCTTGAGCTCCGGGTGAAACTCGTCGGCGAAGCGGTAGCCGGGGTTGCCGGTGCCTCGGCCCAGGCGATCGCCGCCCTGGATCATGAACTGCGGGATCACGCGGTGGAAGATGGTGCCGTCGTAGAAGGGCACGCCCTTCTTGGTCTGGCCGTCGCGCGGATCGACGAACTCCTGCGTCCCCGTGGCGAGCCCGACGAAGTTCTTCACGGTGTTCGGGGCGCGGTGCTCCTCGAGGCGGGCGACCATCGCGCCCATCGACGTGTGAAAGCGCGCGTAGAGCTGCCCTGCGCCGGGGACCGAGATGGGGGGGAACGTGGCTGCAACCATGGGGACCTCCTAGGGATTCGACGCTCGCCGTCGGGCGGCGATCAGACCGACTTCTTCTTCGCCTTCGCGCCTTTGCGGAGCGCGGGCACGACCGGGGCTGGCGGCTCGCGCTTCATGCCGGCCAGAAGGCTCGGGGCCGCCGCCATCGGCGCGGGCTCGCGCTTGGGGGCCGGCGGCGGCGCGGGAGGCGCAGGCGGGGCGAGCGGCGCCTCGGCGCGGCGGGCGGGTGGCGGGGGAGGCGGCTCACGGCGGGCGGGGGCCTCGGCCGCGCGGGGCGCGGGGCGCGTCGCGACCGCCTCGCGACGGGCCGCGGGGGCCGCCGCGGGCTGACCGCCGGTCTCGACGTAGCCGCGCACGAGGGCCCCGCGGCCGACGGCGATGCGCGCGCCCCGGACGTCGCCAACGACCCGCGCGCCCTCCTCTAGGACGACCGAGTCGGCCGCGGTGAGATCGCCGCGGACGGCGCCGCGGACGAGGATGCGGGCCGCCCGCACGCTCGCGCCGACGAGCCCGCCCGATTCGATGGTGACCTCGCCCGACAGGGCGATCTCGCCCTCGACGTGCCCTGCGACGACCAGGTCGCCGTTGCCTTCGATGCTGCCGCGCACAATCGTGCCTGCGGCGATGGTCGTTTCGGTGCCCATACGTGCTCTCTTGGAGTTCGGAGGAGGCGAGTTGCTCAGACGTCCATGTCGACGTTGCCCTTGAACTGGGCGCCGTCGGCGATGGTGATGCGTGTAGCCTTCACGTTTCCGACGACGCGCGCCCCGTTCTCGAGGTCGACGCGGTCGCTGGAGGTGAGGTTCCCGGTGACTTGCCCCGCGACGCGGATGGGGCCCGCGTTCACGTCGGCCTCGACCACGGCGCCCGCCTCGACGGCGAGGCCGTCGCGGACCTGGAGCTTCCCGCGGACGGTGCCCTGTACGACGATGCCCTCGTCGGCCGAGATTTCGCCTTCGATCGTGATGCCTGCGCCGATCACTGTGCTTGCCATTTTGCGGGTACTCCGTTCGTTCAGCGGCGCTTGCCCGGCTCGGACATGAGCTCGGGCGGGAGGTCGAACTCGGCGTCGAGGCGGCCGGCGAAGACCGCGCCGTCTTCGATGGTCACCTGCGCGGCGCGCACGTCGCCGCGGAAGCGGCCGCTGCTCGTGACCGTGACCTCCGCGTCGGCCTGGATGGCGCCCTCGAGCGCCCCCGCGACCACCACGCCGCGTGCGGTGATGGACGACGTCGCCTCCGCGCCCTCGTCGAGCGTGAAGTCGCCTCGCAGGGTGACGTCGCCCTCGAGCGAGCCCTGCACGACCAGATCACCATCGCCCGAGATGCGGCCGCGAATGCGGACGTTCTTGCCGAGCACTGTCTCCGAGCTTCCGTTCGCCATCGACGCCGCTTCTAGTACAGGTGCGGCCAGGTGTCACCCGGCACGACGCCGGCGAGACGGGCGCGGCGCCGCGGCGTGGGGCGCGAGCGCGCCGAGGGTGCTAGAACCGCCTCCAACCATGGTGAAGTTGACCCTCTCTGGCCCTGGCCGAAACGCCCTCAGCACGGCGGTGATGAACGCCTGCCTCGCCCAGCTGGACGCCGCCGGGGGGCAGCCCCTCCTCCTTTCGGGCGAGGGGCCCGCCTTCTCCGCGGGGCTCAACCTCAAGGAGGTGGCTGCCCTCGACCGGGCCGGCGCCGAGCGCTTCCTCGACGTGCTCTGCCGCTTCATCGACACGCTCTACCGCTACCCTGCGCCCACGGTCGCGCTCGTAAACGGGCACGCCATCGCCGGCGGCTGCGTGGTCGCGATGGCGTGCGACTTCCGGATCGCCGCCCCCGCGTCCGGGCCCAACGCCCCGCGCATGGGCCTGAACGAGGTCGCGCTCGGTCTCCGCTTCCCTCCCGCCATCCTCGATCTCGTCCGTCGCCGGGTCCCGCCCCAGCACCTGGAGACCGTGGTGCTCGGCGCGGGCCTCTTCCCTCCCACAGAGGCCCTGTCGCTCGGCCTGCTCGACGCCGTCCGCGACGACGCCCAAGAGCACGCGCGGGCCGCCCTCGCGACGCTCGCCGCGCACCCCGCGAGCGCGTACGCCGCCGCGAAGCGCGCCCTCCGCCCCCCGCTCGCTGGCAGCGCCGCCGAGCACGCCGACTTCGCCGACGGGGGCCTCGAGAGCTGGGTGTCGCCCGAGCTGAAGGCGCGGATTGCGGCGCTCCTAGGGCCCAAGAAGTAAAGAAACTTTACGACGTGGACGGGCGCTCCGCCCCTCCCACCATCCGCGCTTTCCCACCCTGCGCACGGCGCGGGCCCCGCCCCATGGCGTCACGTGGGTCATCTGCAGGGCCCAAGTAAGTTTGAATCGCTTGGGATATCCCGTACTCCTCGAATCCAGAACGAGCGGCTCTAGCTGGGTCTCGCTGGGCTACCCCTACCGGCTCGACGCGGCCGAGAGGCAGGCCGTCTCCGAAGGCGGCTCCCGAACGCGTGCGCGCCTCCGCTATGCTGCTCGGGATGGCCTACTTCACTCGCACCCCAATCGACGCACTCCGCAACGTGAAGGAGCTCGGCATCGACCTACGACCCTCCACGGCCATGGATGCATCCACCGCGGCGCGGTGCCCTTCCGCCATCTCATCCGTGGCGGACCCAAGGCCTCGGGGAGGAGCAGCGTGGTCCTTGCTTGCGGCGGGTCTCGTGGGGCTCATGGCATGCTCCTCGAGCACGCCTTCCTCCTCGACCAACGGGGCTGTCGACGGGGCCACGACCGACGGGGCCACGACCGACGGCGCCCTCGACGGGACCGCGACCGACAGCGGGACGGACGCACTTCCCCCGCGTCCGGATTCGGGCGCGGGAGGCGAGCGCTGCGATCCCTCGAGACTCGAGGTCTGCCCATACAGCTGCTTGTGCAGCAGTGGCAACGGGTTCATCGGGGCTGAGCCGTGCCCTCGCAACGGTGTGTGTCCGACGCGCGCGGAGACCTGCTCTGCCCAATGCGTGGGCGAGGGTGGATGGGACGGAAAATGATCTGCCCGCAGGCTCGAGCGAGCCGCGACCGAAAGGTGGCTTGATTCGCCTACGCTCCAGGGGCTGGTGTTGTGAGCGAGTACGCCGCGACCACGCCGATGGGGCTCGCGGGCCAGGCTCGCGCGAGATCGAGCGCGAGTGGCTCCATGCGCTACACTCTATCCTATGGCCTCGGCATGGGAGATCCTCCGGCGCGCAGGGGTCCCGCTCGGGACGCCCGACGGTCCTCCGGCGCTCGAGGAGCCGGACACGCTCGCTGCGGCGGTGCGTGAGGCCTTGGGTGGTGCGGCGGGGCCCGCGCAGGCGAACGGCTCGGAGGGTGAGCGAGTCGCCTTGCTCGCGTGGCTTCGCGCCTGGTCGGCGGAGTGGCCCACCTCGTTCGCGGCCACGTTCGGCGGCGAGGGGCAGACCCTCCTCGTGCGCGCTCAGGAGGGCGAGTGGGACCGCGGCCGCTACCTCAAGCTCCGACGCGTCGCGCGCGAGACGCTCTCGCGGTTCCTCTGAGCGCGAGGTCGGGCGGCACGCGAGCTCGCCCCGACGACTCGATGTTTCCACCGACGAGCCGCGCGGCCCTCGCCGCCGCCGCGGCCTGCGTGGGCAGGCGGCGAGCGGCGAGGCCGAGCTCACGAGGTCACGGCTTGGTGACGCGCACGCCGCAGAGGTAGTACGCGCCGGTGTTGGTGGTCGAGCGGCTGCCTGCGCTGAACTGCACGACGGCGGTGCCGGCGGCAGCGGCGACCACGGCGGGCTTCGTGGCGGTGGTGACGCCCGTGGCGGAAGACCAGAAGAGGTCGGCCGTGGCCGTCTCGGTGTCGGACTGCGCGGACACGCCGTTCACGAAGAGCTCGACCTTGAAGGCCTGGAGGCCCGAGCCGTTGCGCCCGGCGCCGCACGCGAGGCTCACCGAGTCGCCGGCGGCCACGGGGAACGAGAAGCTGTCGGCGACGTCGCCCGCGGGCAGCTTGCCGGCGAGGAACGCGCGGGTCTGCTTGGGGACGGTGGGATCGGCCTCGAGGGTGAGCGCCTGCGCCGTGGCGAGGGTGTCGTTCGTGCCCGACGTGGTCTCGTTCTCAGCGGGGTTGCCCGTGCCGAAGAAGATCGTGGTCGAGTAGAAGTCGTTGGCGCCCGCAGCCACGCCGGCGGGGCGGCCGATCGTGAGGTAGTAGTCGCCCGGCTCGACGGGGAGGCTGAGCGAGTCCGACGTCTTGTCGACCGCGCCCGCGGGGGGCACGATCTGGCTGACGATCGTGCCGTCGAGCTTCGACACCGTCGCGGTGAAGCGCGGCATGGTCGAGCCGTAGGTCGACGTGGCCGGCACGAGGGGCGCGCCGATCGGCGGGATATCGACGCTCATCGAGGTGGCGCCCGTGGGCACCGTGAACTTGAACGTGTCGACGTCGGTGCCGTCCTTGAGGAAACCGTTGATGAAGCCGAACGCCGAGGGCGGCGTGGTGCCCGCGCGGCTCTTGCCGGTCTGGGCGGTGGCGTTGGTGTCGTTCGGCTCGGCGTCGACGTTGAGCGCCGTGCTGTTCGGATCGAACGTGGCGGTGACGAACTTGAAGGTCGAGTCCTTCGCGAGCACCGCGGGCTTGCCGTTCCAGGTGTCGAAGTCGGTGACCTGGATGCAGAGCGTCGTGTCGACGGGAGAGCGGTAGACCAGCGAGGCGTCGGTGCCCGTGCGCGGGAAGTTGTCGTCGATCGCGGCGAGCAGCTTCGTGCCCGCGGTGTCGAAGACGCTGATGGCCGTGTCGACCACGTCGCCGCGCTCGCCCTGCTCGGTCGCGTCGGTGGCGGCGTTGATGATGAGGAAGTCGCCGCCCTTGACGGGCACCTTGAAGTAGATCGACTGCCCGACGGACGTGAAGGTCTCTTCCTTCTCGGTGTTGAGCGCGAGCTCGACCGCGGCGCCGCAGTTCGGACCGGGCGGGGGGCCCGCGTCGCGAGCACCGTCGGGCCTGCCGCCGTCCACCTTGGGGGGGGCCGCCTCCGGGGTCACGACCGGCGCGTCGGCGCCGCCGTCGGTGGCGACCGGGTCGGGGGTGGAGCTGCAGGCGTAGACAGGGAGGGCGCCGAACGCCAGCACCCCAAGGAGTCCGCCAAGTTTAGACATATTTCGCATCGTTCGATCCTTCGTGACGTGGTTCGGGGGTGGTATTGGCACACCTCGACCCCATCCGCGAGGGAGAGCGACGACCGCGAGCTATTTTTCCTCCTGCCTACCTGCCTACCTGCCTACCTGCAGATGCGCCGGCCGAACGCGTCGACACCGGCCTCAGTCGTCCCCTCGCTGCACACGCACTGGCTGCCGGAGCCTGGGCGGGTGCCCTCGCCGCACGACCACACACAGCGGCCATCGGGGGCCTCGCCCATGTACGGCGGGGGGCAGTCCGGCTCGACCCGCGGGGAGGCCGCGGAGGATGGCGGGGAGGCCGTGGTCTCGGCAGGCGAGCTCTGCGAGGGGGCGGCCACCGGCGGGCAGGGTTCGTCCGAGCAGCGATCGATGATGCCGCCGCACCCGGTCGCGGCGATCGAGGTCATGGCCGCCAGCGAGGCGAGCGAGGCGAGCGAGGCGAGCGCGGCGAGCGCGGCGAGACGGCCGGGGAGGCTCATGCACCTCCCCAGAGCAGAGAGCGTGCCGACGCGCCGCGCGGAGCCTCCGGCGCGGTTTCCCCGCGATTCGACCGCCCGGGGGGCTTCGGTCTGGCACGCGGTGGCACATCGCTCTTCGCCGCGTGTACAGTGCACCCATGACCCGCCTCTCCGCCTACGACAGCTTCGATCTCGCGCACGACGGCATCACACACACCGTCTACCTCCGCCGCAACACCGGGCCGGCCGTGGTGGTCATGCACGAGATCCCCGGCATGACGCCGGAGCTCATCCGCTTCGCGGATCGCGTGTGGGAGGCCGGCTTCTCCGTGTACGCGCCGACGCTGTTTGGCACGCCCGAGAAGCCCATGACCGCGCCCTACACGGCGGGACAGATCCTGCGCGCCTGCGTGAGCCGCGAGCTCTCGGTCCTCGCGCGTCACGCCTCGAGCCCCGTGACCGACTGGCTCCGCGCGCTCTGCCGCCGCGCCCACGACGAGTGTGGCGGGCCGGGCGTGGGCGCCATCGGCATGTGCATGACGGGCAACTTCGCCCTCGCGCTCATGGTGGAGCCGTGCGTGATGGCGCCCGTCCTGAGCCAGCCGTCGCTCCCCTTCGGCATCTCGCCCAGCCACCGCGCAGCGCTGCACCTGTCGCCGGAGGCGCTGACCACGGTGAAGCGGCGGGTCGGCGAGGGGTGTCCGGTGCTCGCGATGCGCTTCACGCACGACCCGCTCGTGCCGAAGGAGCGCTTCGAGACCCTCCGCCGCGAGCTGGGCGACGGGCTCGAGGCCATCGAGATCGACTCCGGCCCCAACAACCCGTTTGGCATTCGCCGCCTCGCGCACTCGGTCGTCACGCTCGACCTCGTGGACCGGGACGGGCACCCCACCAAGGAGGCCCTCGACCGCGTCATTGGCTTCTTCCGGGAGCGGCTCGCCGAGCCCGCGGCCTGACCTCAGGTCACCGTGCGGAGGGCGCGCGTTTTGCGCTCGCCGAAGACCTTGTCGGCGCGCGCCGCCAGATCGCGCGCCCCGAGGGCGAGCGCGGCCGCCTCGAAGCCGGGCGCGGGGGCCGAGGGGACCTCGAGATCGCCGAGCGAGAGGCCGAGGGGCACGTCGCGCACGAGCGTCGCGAGGCGCTTGTAGAGTGCAGCTTCTTCTCGGCGCGAGGCGAGCGTGTTGGCGAGCCGCTCCTTCCCGCGGATCGCCGCCGGCCAGGTCCCCGCGTCGTCTGGGATCTGCTCGATCGGACCGAAAGCCGCGAGGAGGAGCGCGACGGTCTTCTCGCCGAAGCCCGCGAGCCCCGGAATGCCATCTTGAGGATCGCCGACGAGCGCGAGAAAGTCGGGCACCAACGCAGGAGAGAAGCCTCGGGTATCGAGGTAGTCGGCGTACGTGGTGCTGCGCTCTCGCGCGCGATCGACGGTGCGAACGCGCTCGCCCTCGAGGCACTGCGCGAGGTCCTTGTCAGGCGACAGGATGTCGACGGCGCAGTCGGGGAAGGACGCCGCTACCGTCGCGAGGGCGTCGTCTGCCTCGACCTCGATCATGGGGAGCACTCGCACCCCGAGCGACGCGACGAGCCGCTCGACCAGCCCGAACTGCGCGGCGAGCTCGGCCGGGACCCCCGAGTCGTCTTTGTAGCCGGCGTAGAGATCGTTCCGGAAGCTGCGGATGGTGTGGTCGAACGCGTAGACGAGGTGGGTGACGCGCTCGCTCGGCTCGGCCAAGAGCGCCAGCAGCGAAGCGGCGAGCCCCACCGAGGCGGTGACGTCGAGGTCCCGCCCGTCGACCGTCGCCACCTTGCGCGGGCGCTTCGAGTAGTGCGCGCGATAGAGCTCGTAGGTGCCGTCCACGGCGTGCACACGGGTCGCGTAGGTCGCGTGGGCCATGACGACTCGTACCAAACTTTGAGCACGTTGCGCGGGGTACCCGGATCAGAGAGACCTGTTAGGTGCTCCCGTCGGACCCGTGCGCCCGCGCGCGCTCCTTCGCGGCGTCCGAGCCCGAGACGGTGAGCACGGGGATGGGCGACAGCCGCACGACCTTCTCGGCCACGCTGCCCAGGAACACCCGCGAGAGGCCAGTGCGCCCGTGGGTGGCCATCACGATGAGGTCGGCGCCGCGCTCGTTCGCCACGGTGAGCACTTGCTGCCACGGCTCGCCTTGGCCGATGACGCCGTCGGTCTTGGCGTACAGGGTCTTCACCCTCGCGACGGTGGTGTCGAGCTCCTTCCTCGCCTCGCGCGCCATCTCGTCGGTGGGCCAGTAGAGGCCCTCGGCGTAGGCCGAATACGACGCCGGCGGGAGCCAACTCGCGTGGAAGATCGTGAGCTCGGCGTCGAACTTGCGCGCGAGCTCGATCGCGATGTCGACCGCCCGGGCGGAGGTCTCGCCGAAATCGGTGGGGACCAAGATGTGCTTGAACGCGGTCATGGCCCGATCCTAGCAAGGCCCGCGCCATCGGTCTCGGCGTCGCGAGCGGAGGTGAAGAGAAGCGCGCGCGCAGAACGTGCGCACGCGCGCAGCGGATGCGGCCGTCTCGCGCACGGCGTCGGTCCGCTGCGGCGGCCGTCGGTCACTCCACGGGCGAGGGCTGCGCGACGGCGTCGCGCTCGTACACGACCCAGTGATCGCCCTGGTACTTCACATGGTACGTGTTCGGCTTCGGGTAAAAGCCGGGCCCGCGCACGAGCACGTAGTCGTAGAACGGGTAGAGCTCGGTCACCACCGACTCGGGCATCCACTCCCAGCGCTGGAAGGGCGGGCGCCCTGGCGGGGGCATGAAGCCGTCCTTGTAGGAGAACGGCCAGTGCTTGAAGTGGGCATACGAGAACTGGACGAAGCCGCCCTTCTCCGCCTGGTAATGCGAGACGTAGTGCAGGAACGGGCTGTTGTTCACGATGAGCGAGCCCCGGTCGAAGATGAGCCCCGCCACCTTCTTGCCGGGCTCCATCACGGCGAGCGCGTCGTCGATGTCACCGACCTCGCGCCGCTCGTAGCGAATGAACTTCGTGCACACGTTCACCGTCGAGTGGATGGCCACGGCGAGGAGCCCCACGGTGACCGCCGCTCCGCGAGCGCCCCTCGGCATGCGGAGCAGGGGGATCGACGCCAGCATGCCGGGCACCGCGAAGCGCTTCGCCACGAGCCACACGTCGCCGAGCTGATCGCCCGTGAAGAAGTAAAGGAAGCCGCACACGATCGGGAGCACCACGTAGGCCCGGCTCGCTGGGCGCGACGTATCCGGATCGCCCTGCGCGAGCGCGTACGACGTCACCGCTACGAGCAGGAGCAGGAGCGCCGTGGCCTCATCCGAGGTGTCGCGGAAGACGTTGAAGGTCCAGTTGGGGATCTCGGCGAACGCGAGGCCGAGGTCGGGCTCGCGCAGGAAGAGCGTGCTGAGCCCGCCGGCCGAGCTCTTGCCGGCGCTCGCGAAGAAGGTCCACCACGCGGCCGCGGCGACGGACGGCACGACGGGCACGGCGGCGCGCAGCCACGCGCGCGGGCGCTCCCACGGGAACAGCGCCGCGTACCCCACGCCGAAGAGCGCGAAGGGGAACACGTGGGTGAAGAACAAGATCGTGGAGAGCGCTCCGAGGAACAGGCCCGTCGCGCGGCGTGGGTGGCGCAGGTCGTCGAGGCCCACGGCGAGCCCCCAGAACATGATGGGAATGCCGAGGAGATAGGGGAGAAATCCCAGCGTGAACATCGCGTTCACGAGCATGGGGATCGCGAACAGCGAGAGCCGCTCGTCTTTCCCGAGCGCGCGGAGCAGCTGCCGGAGCGCGAGGGGCGTGCCGCCGAGGTAGAGGCACGAGATGGCGGCGTGCGCGAAGGGGACGCCCACCACGTACGCGAGCACCGACCCGAGCAGGTACGTGAAGACGTACTGCGTGCCGCCGAGGTTCGAGCGGTAGAAGTCGGCGAGGTGCAGCGCGGGGTCGTTGAAGTCGTGGATGACCTTCAGCGTCGCCATGTGGAACGGCGCGTCCTGAAGCGGCGGGTGCTTCACGATCCACGCGGGCGCCGACGCCAGGACGGCGACCGCGAGGTACGCGAGCGTCGAGGGGCGGAGTCCGAGAGGCGGTCGCATGCGCGCGCGCACGGTACACGATTCCCCGATCGGCCGCACAACGTGTAAGCTGCCGCGCACCTTGAACCTGAACGTGAGCCCCGAAGGGGCGAACCTAGGTCGAAGGCGGGCCCGAGCCGAAGGCGAGGTCTCGCCGTGAACGACAGACCGAGCTCACCGTCGACGCACTCGTGGGAGGCGCCGCGCCCGTGACCGACGCGCGCGACGACGACGCGGAGCCCGCGCCCGCGAGCGCGGCGGTCCCCGGGCCCGCCGCGCCGGAAGACCCGCCTGGCCAAGGCGAGGTCCTCGCTTCTTCTTCGGAGGCCGCTCCTCAGGAGACCGGTCTTCAGGGAGCTGCTCCGCCGGAGGCCGCTCTTCCGGAGGCCGCTCCGCCGGGGGCCGCGTCGGTCCCGCCGGCGGCCACGCTCGGCGCGCGCGTCGCTCGGTGGGCCTTTCTCGCCGTGCCCTTGGTCGGCGCGCTCGAGCTCGGGGCACACCTCGTGCAGACTCACAGCGTCGCGCCCGACGCCGACTGGCAGGCGGCGCGCGTGGTCGTTCAGGCCAAGCTCCGCCCCGAGGACCTGCTCCTCTTCGCGCCCAAGTGGGAGGATCCGGTCGGCCGCGCCCAGTTCGGCGACGCGCTCGCGACCCTCGCGCGCACCGCGCGCCCAGACGAGACCCGCTTCCCTCGCGCCGTCGAGGTGAGCGCCCGCGGCGCGCGGCGGCCCGAGCTCGCGGCTTGGAAGGTGCTGGAGGAGCAGGCCGTCGGCCGCCTCGTGGTCCGCACCTACGAGAACCCCCATCCAGTCAAGGTACTTGACGATCTCGTGCTGCGAGTGTCCCCGTCGAAGATGGCGGTGTCGCGCGTCGATGGCGAGGTCGAGACCCCGTGCCCCTTCACCGCGGGCCGCGTGCAGGCGGGCGGCCTGGGCGCGGGCCCCGCGATCCCCGGCGATCGCTTCCAGTGCGTCGGCAGCTTCGTAGGCGTGAGCATTCTCCACGCGCTCGACCACGACCCGAAGGTGTGCCTGTTCGCTCCGCCCCTCGGCGGCGCCGCCGTGCTCCGCGTGCGGTTTCGCGGCGTACGCTTCGGCGCGGCGCTCCATGGCCACCATGGCCTGCAGAACGAGGCCGAGCGCGACAAGCTCGGCGTCCCTGTCTCGCTCGACCTCCGCACCGAGCTCGGGCTCGTGGGCCGGGCCGAGCACAAAGACGGAATGGGGTGGACAGGCTTCGAGTTCGGCACCCCCGAGCTCGCCGGCAAGACCACCGACCTCATCGCCGACATTCGCGCCGCCAACGCGAACCGCCGTCACTACTGCTTCGAGGCCGACACGCGCGAGGTGATCCCGTGAGCGAAACGCCCCTCCCCGAAGAGGCCGAAGAGCCGGCGCCCGCGCCCGCGCCGTCCCGCGTTGCCGCCCGCGCCCGCGCCGCGGGGGACCTCGAGCCGCGCGACCACGCTTTCGGTCTCGGGCTCGGCGCGCTCTACGTCGTGTGGCTCCTCCGCACCGCCCGGAACCTCGGCTTCGCCCGCGACGAGGGCTTCTACTTCAGCGCCGCGAGCCGCTACGCCACCTGGTTCCGCGCCTTGAGCGAGCACCCGGCCGAGGCCATGAAGCGCCCCTTCATCGACTCGGTGTGGGCCACGAACCACGAGCACCCCTCCCTCATGAAGAGCCTCTTCGCCCTCTCGTGGATGGTCCTCCACGAGAAGTGGAAGGTCTTCGCCGACGCGAGCACCGCGTTCCGGTTCCCCGGAATGGTGATGATGGGGCTCGCCGTCTACGTCACGTATCTGTTCGGGACGCAGCTCTCCTCGCGGCGGGCGGGCCTCATGGGGGCCGCCCTCCTCGGGCTCATGCCGAACGTGTTCTACCACGCGCACCTCGCCTGCTTCGACGTGCCCATCATGGCGATGTGGATCGCGTGCATCTACGTGTACTGGCGGTCGCAGCGTGACGGGGGCCTCGCGTGGGCGATCGCCGCCGGCGTGATGTACGGCCTCACCCTGGAGACCAAGCACAACGCGTGGATGCTGCCCGGCGTGTTCTTGCCGCACGCGCTGCTCTTCCAGAAGGAGACCCTCGGGCGCGAGCTCAAGGCCGGCCGACTGCCCGTGCCCGCCGCCCTCGTGGCGATGGCCGTGCTCGGACCTATCGTGTTCATTGGGCTGTGGCCGTGGATGTGGAACGAGCCTGTCTTGCGCTGGCAAGAGTACTTCGCGTTTCACATGAACCACGAGTATTACAACATGGAGTTCTTCGGGAAGAACTACTTCGGCCCGCCTTCTCCAAAGGGGTATATGCCCTTCATGATCCTGGCGACCGTCCCGACGGTCAGCCTGCTGCTCACCTTCGTGGGCGCGAGCAGCTGGGGCCGAGTGGAGGTGGCGCGCGTGGTGGCGTGGGCGCGTGGCTTGCTCGGGAGCCTCACCAAGTCCACCTCCGCGATCGCCCCCGCTGGCCCCGTCGCCCCCGCCGCGCCCGTGGAGCGCAGCCTAGGTCAGCGCGAAGAGAGCACCGCGCTCCTCTTCCTCTCGGTGGTCGTGCCGCTCGCGGTGTTCCTGCTCCCGCGGACTCCCATCTTCGGCGGCACGAAGCACTGGATCACGGCCTATCCTTTCCTCATGATCTTCGCCGGGCACGGCTTCGACCGCGTGCTGCTCCGGGCCGAGGCGGCGCTGAAGGACAAGCTCGTGGGGCCCCATCGCGGGGCGCTCACGGCCGCGCTCACGGCCGGGCTCGGCGCGAGCGTGCTCGTGGGCCCGCTGGTCGTCACCCAGCACTCGCACCCGTTCGGCCTGTCTTCGTATGTCCCGATCGTGGGCGGGGCGCCCGGCGCGGCCGACCTGGGGCTCAATCGGCAGTTCTGGGGGTTCACCACGCAGAGCCTCGATCCGTGGCTGCGTGTCCACGCGCCGGCCAACGCCTCGGTGTTCATCCACGACACCGCCTGGGACTCCTGGCTTCGCATGCTCGACGAGCGGCGCCTCCGCACTGACCTGCGCGGTGTCGGATCGCCGAGCGAGGCCGACTTCGCGATCGTGCACCACGAGCTGCACATGGCGGAGGTCGACTACAACATTTGGAGCGACTACGGCCACGTCGCGCCGGCGTACGTGCTCACCCACGACGGGGTGCCCGTCGTCAGCTTGCACAGGCGCGTGCCCGCACCGCCACCTCCGCGCTGAAGCCGGTCGCGTAATCTCCCGGTCTCGGGGGTCAGTTTGAGTCGGCGAAAGGTGCGAACATGTCGAATTCCGGCGCGAAGGACCCGCTGCACGGCGTCACACTCGAGCACATCGTGTGCTCCCTCTCCGAACGCTACGGGTGGCCAGCGCTCGGTGAGCAGATCCCTGTGCGCTGCTTCCTCTTCGACCCGAGCGTCTCGTCGAGCCTCAAGTTCCTCCGGCGCACGCCTTGGGCCCGAAAGAAGGTGGAGGACCTCTACGTTCGGAGCCTCCCGCAGGGGCCCACACCACTCGAGTAGCGAGCTCGACGGCCTCGGGCAGCGGCTGTAGGCGCAGGCCGAATCACGTGGCCCGTGGAGGCCGCGCGGTACACCCCTATCTACGCCAGCTGCCCCACGTGGGGTCGCGGCACGTCGTTCAAGAGCGGGCCTCGCGCAGAGACGGTCGACCACGGCGCGCACGGGCGCTCCGTAGTCCGTTGGTCTGCGGGGGCGCGCCGACTCCGCCGACAGGGGGCGGGGACGGCGGGGACGCGAGGAGTTGGCCGATCTGCCCGAGCTGCGGCGACGTCGGCGCTCGTGACGCCCCTACCTCACGAGTCACGACGGCATCACGGCTCGCTGCCGGTTGCCCGAGGTTCTGCTGGCCACGCCGCGCTCAGCGGCAGGCGAGCCCCTCTCTCTCGCAGCGGAGCGCGCGCTGCGCTTCGTAGAGGGAGCGCGGCTCGAGCTCCACGCCGACGGACTCGGTGAAGTCGGGAGGATCGCCCTGATCGAGCCTCGCCCAGGTGGAGTTGGGCCCGCCTCCGTCGTGGCCTATTCGCTCACTTGCCGGCGACGGCTCCCGTCGGCGCGGGGGCGTCGTGCACACCCCTGCCCGGGGACGAATGGCGATCGCGCGAGCACTTCTGAATCGCCGAGACGGCGACCGCGAGCGCGATCGCGATCAGCCCGAAGGTCAAGGTCTCCGCCAGCCCTCCGGCCCGGCCCCCGGGCCGGCCCCCCGTCAGCCCCGCCTGCAGAAACGTGTTCGGCATGCGGATCGGCGGGGGCAGCACCAGCGGGGCAGCCTCCGCGGCCGACAAGTCGCGGCCGCCCTCCGCGCAGAACCGGAGGATCCCGCGGAGCTCGTCGGCGTCGAGCCACAGGCCGTGGCGGTCGCAGAGGTCGACGGTGACGCCCGAACGCCCAGCGAAAGCGCCACGCTCGAGCTCCCGCCGGCACGCCGGGCAATTCAAGGACGCGAGGGTCCCTCCGCTCGACGGTCCCGCGGCCGGGAGCTCGGGCGCGCGGTGCGGCGAGAGGAGCAGCGAACACCACGCGCGCGCGGCGACGAACACCCCACGGCACGTGTTGCACCCGTGCAGCGTGAGATCGTCCGTGGAGAAGCGCACGAGCGGCCCGGCTGGCCGGTGCGCCGCAGCGCATGCTGGGCAGTCCATCGGCGGGAGGTCGGGCTCCCGCAGCGGCCCGCGGCAGTGGGGACACGCCGTCTCGAAGGGAGAGCACCTCGCCCCGCACGCACACGGGATCGCGGGCATCTCGACTCGGCACGCGACGCAGGGCTGATCGGCCCTTCCCCGGCGGCCGCAGAAGTAGCAGAACGACTCGCCAGGATCGGGGGGAGCCGCGGCGGCTTCACGATACACGTGAGCCCTCCTTCACGAGGCCAGTCGGGCGTGGTCTTCGAATCACGTTGGGGAGTGTACCCCCGGTCGACCTCAGCCGCGCGCGCCCTTCACGCACGCGCCGTTGAAGCCGATGCGGTTGTGCGCGCCGTCGCAGAAGGGCTTGTTCTTGCTCGCGCCGCAGCGGCACAAGTACACGGGGAGCTCGTCGGGCACGATCTCGGTCTGGGTGTCGCCGTCGAAGAGCGTGACGGGCCCCTTGACTTGCAGAGGGCCATTCTTGAAGAAGGTGACCTTCACCTGGTTTCTGGGCTTCTTGTCGGTGGGGGGCATGCTCATGGCGCCTCTCCTTCGTCGTCGAGCAGCTCGCGCGCGCGGTTCACCGAGAAGAACAGGCCGCGCGCGTAGAGCCTCGCCTTCGCCGCGTCGGAGAGATCGCCTTCGCGGCCGCGCGTCGCCGCCGAGAGCAGGATGGCCGCGGTGACGCTCACGTTGAGGCTCTCCACGAAGCCGCGCATCGGCACGCGCACGCGGCGCGAGCACGCCGCGGAGAGCTCCTCGGCGATGCCCTCGCGCTCGCTGCCGAGCACCAGCATGAGCCGCGGGACGGTCGCGAGGGCCTCGGGGGCGAGCTCGCCCTCGGGGTGAGTGCCGATGAGCTCGTAGCCGGCGGCCCGGGCGCGCGTGACGGCCTCGGAGACGCTCGTGTGGCGCGCGATGTCGACCCACTTCTCCGCGCCCCGCGCCACCGTGTGGGCGACGAGGAAGGGGCGCTGGCGCTCGATCACGTGGAGCGCCTGCACGCCGAACGCCTCGCACGAGCGCAGCACGGCGGCCCCGTTGTGCGGGTCGTAGGGCGAGTCGAAGAGCACCGCGACGCTCTCGAGGCGCGCGGCGAACACGCTCTGCAGGCGCGCGCGGCGCTCCTCCGTGACGAACGGCTCGAGCCGAGCGATCACCTCGTGCGGATCGCGTCGCTCGACCCGCTCGATGAGCGTGGGCACGATGTGGTCCGCCCCGACGACTCCCTCCGACCTCCTCCGCATGGGGCACGCTTAGCACCGTCGGGGCAAGATTCCCGGGAACCAAACCGCGGGACGGGCTACTTTTTCACGCGTAGCTCGCCCAGCCTCGCATGCCTCCCTCACTCCTCCTCCCCGTTCAGCGCAAGAAGCGGCGCTTCGCGTGGGGGCGCGCCCTGGCCCTGGTCCTGTCGGTGCTCCTCGCGCTCGTCGGGCTCGTTCCGGTGGGCGTCGCCGCCCTGGCGCGCACGAACCTCGTGCGGGATTTCGCGGCACGGGAGACCGCCAAGCTCATCAAGGAGCAAGGCGTCACGGCCCGCTATGACCTCAGCCTGTCGCTCCTGCCTCTCGCCGTGGAGCTCCGCAACGTCCGCGTCGAGGCGACCGACGGCCGCGGCCCCTTCCTCGAGGCGAGGCGCGCGATGGCGCGCCCCCGGCTCTTCGCGCTCCTGGCCGGCAAGCTCGACATCGACGAGATCGACGTCGAGGGACCCCACGTGCGCGTCGTCATCGGGAAGGACGGCAAGCTCGCGAACCTCAACGTGACCCTGCCCGAGTCGAAGGAGAAGAAGCCGTTTCGCGCGCCGTTCAACGTCGTCAGCGTGAGTGACGCGCACGTCGACTTGGCGGTCGACGCGTTCCACGTCACTCTCGCGGACGTCGACGTCGACGTCACCGCGGAGGAGGTCTCGGCGGTGGCCGCGTCGGACTTCGACATCGCGCTTCGGGTGGGCGTCGCGCGCTCCACCTGGCTCCGCATGGTCGACCCCGGGGACGCGAAGCGGCGCGTCGAGGTCGACTCGGAGGACGACATGCTCTGCGACCTCGACGCCCGCGTCCGCGTGGAGGGAGGGCGCATCCTCGTGCGGCGCTTCATCGCCCACGGCGGCGTCGATCTCGACCCCCTCGGCGACACGTTCACCGGCTGCTCGCTGCCCCACAGCGACAAGCGGCGCCTCGATCTCGAGCTCCACCACACGACGCTCCTCTTGCCGGAGGAGGGCCAGACGTTCCCCCGAGTGGACGGACACCTGCTCGTGCGGGCGCCCATCGCGCTCGCCTCGCGCGTGCCCGGCGCGCCGGACACCGACGGGTGGGTGCGCCTCGAGGGCGAGGCCAAGTTCTCCTCCGTCGACGAGCTGCCCGACTTCAAGGGCATCCTCCACGCCGAAGGCGTACGCGTCGACCACTACACGTTCGCCCAGGAGATTCACGGGGACCTCGTGCTGCGCAAGGAGACCGATCCTGCGCGCAAGGGCTCTCAGGTGCTGGAGAGCCAGCGCCTGACGGTGAGGATCGCGGGAGGGGAGGCCAACCTCACCCGCGTGAGGGTGCGGCCGCTCGAGCCCGCGAGCGAGGACGCCGTGTCGGCCACGGTCGACATCCGTGGCGTCGACTTCGTGAGGCTGATGGCGGAGCTCGGGGTCTCGCAGCACACGCACGTGCGGTGGGACATCGACGAGGTCCACGTGCCGCACTTCGGCGGGTCGCTCGTGCCGCTGAAGCTCGACGCCGACCTCGTCGCCCGCACCGGTGAGTTCGCCGTGTACGACTCGCCGGTCGCCGATCCCGGCCGCTCCCGCATCATCGGGCTGCGGGAGGCGCAGCTGCAGTCGCATTTCGCGGTGCGACCCGACGGCGTGAGCTTCGTCTCCCCCAGGCTCGTCACGGGCAGCAGCGTGGTGGACGGCCGCGTGGTGTTCATCGGCTATGCGGGCGGCCTGCGCGTCGACATCCCGAACGCGCGCGTAGATCTCGAGGAGATTTCGCCGATCGGCAACATCAAGATGAAGGGCTTCGCCGAGGTGGAGGTCGACGTCTACAACACGCAGGGCGATCCGAAGATCGACGGCGTCGTGAAGAAGATCACCGGTTACGAGCTCAACGAGTTCAAGCTGGGCGACATCGAAGGCGGGAAGGTCGCGCTCCGCGGCCGCGTGCTCGATCTCTCCGAGATCTCGGGGACGAAGGGCAAGAGCAAGTACCAGATGCCCACGGGGCGCCTCGACTTTGGCGGGCCGGCCGCGATGCGGCTCGACGCCACGATCACCACGAAGAGCTTCCTCCTGAAGGAGCCCGCCCGCGAACGCGAACGCGACCCCAAGGCCGACGTCGGCCTTCTATCGATCTTCGGCCTCCACCGCGATCCCCGCTTCGATCCGATCGACGGCCGAGTCGACGACGCCACAGTGCGCCTGCACGTGGCGCTAGGCGGCCCGGAGGACGAGTGCAAGGGCGGCTTCATCTCGGTCGCGTCGCAGGCCTCGGTGCGCGACGTGATGCTGTTCGGGGAGCACTTCGACGCGGGGAAGGGCGACTTCGAGTTTCGCTGGTACGACCCGCGCGGCGGCATCGACGGGGCGGAGCTGTTCGTGCGCGCCCTCACCCTCCATAAGGTGCAGCGTGAGGGCAAGAGCCCGGTCGGGTCGGTGCTCGGCTCTCTCCAGCTCGCGAGGGGAGGGGCGCTCCGGGGGAACATCGCCGTCGACGGCGTCCCGCTGTCGCGCATCGCGGCGCTCGGCGCGGCGGCGCCTGGTGTCGACGGCGCCGTGTCCGTCGTCGCCCGCGTGGGCGGCACCGGCAGCGCGATCTACGTGAACGGCGACGCGGAGGTCACGCCGGTCCGCTTTCGCGGCAAGAAGCTCGGCGCATCGCACGTGCACTTCGAGATGGTGCCCGCGCCGCCCAAGGAGACCCCGCGCAGGACGACGGGCAAGTGCCTGCCGCCGGCGAAGCCGTTCGACCTCCAGGCGTACCTCGCGGACACGAGCTCGGCGGGCGACTACTTGCTCTCCGGCGATCTCTTCGATCGCCAGATCATGCTCGAGAACGTCGCGATATCACGGGAGAAATCTCCGAACTTCTCTGGCAAGGCGCTCTTCCGAAAGGTCGACCTCGGCCTCGTGATCGGCATGGCGAGCTACTCCCCGCGCAGCGCCGACCAACTCGACGCCGTCGACCCCGTGGAGACCACCGGCGGCGAGCTCTCGGCGGACATGCAGGTCGAGCGCCTGCGGTTCGACGACCTCGCGAACGCGAAGGTCGCGTTCGCGCCCAAGTCGATCTCGTTCTTCCGCGGTGACCAACGCATCGCGTGGCAGCCCACGCCCGTGCAGATCCTCTACAGCGACGACTCGATCGCGCTGCCGCCGCTCGGCTTCGACATCGCCTCCGGCAACAACTTCCACGGCACGTTCACGCTGCGCGGTGGCCTCGCCCGCGTCTCCAGCAAGGACCCCACGCTCGATCTCCGCGCCGAGCTCGCGCCCGTCGATCTCGGCATCTTCTCCGGCATCGTGCCCAAGCTCACGCGGGCCAGCGGGAAGCTCAGCGGGGCCGTGCGAGTCACCGGGCGCGCGCTGCAGCCGGACATCTCGGGAGAGGCGCGCCTCCGCGACGCCGAGCTCACCGTCCAGGGGCTGCCGAGCGCCATCTCGTCGCTCAACGTCGACATCGTCGCCGACGATGAGGAGCTGAGGATCACCCGCGCGAAGGCGGACTTCGCCGGCGGCGTCGTCTCGCTGACGGGGCGTGCGCCGCTCCGCGGCAATCAGCTCGGCTCGATGGAGGCGCGCGTGGTGTCGCGCGGGCTCCAGCTCAAGCCGGGAGAGGGCGTGACGGCGGCCGTGGATACCGATCTGCGCGTCACCTACAACGCCCTCGCGACGGGCGCGGGCAGCGCGCGCCTGCCGCACGTGTCGGGCGAGGTGTCGCTCTCGGCGCTCGAGTACACCCGCCCCATGGCGATCGACGTGAACGACGCGCTCCGCGGAGGCGCGGCCCGCACGGCCGTGAAGGGCTACGATCCTTCGCTCGACACCGTGGTGCTCGGGCCCGATCTCGTGGTCCGCTCGACCGCCCCGCTGCGGATCCGCAACAACCTCGTGGAGGCGCAGCTCGGCCTCGGGCCGCAGGGGCTCCAGGTCTCGGGCACGAACCAGCGAGTGGGTCTGCGGGGCGAGGTGCGGGCCCTCCCGGGCGGGCGGCTCCACCTGCTCGCGAACGACTTCGACGTCCAGCAGGCCATCATCACGTTCGAGGACGCGTCGAAGATCCAGCCGTACGTCGACATCGTCGCGAGCACCGACTTTCGGCGGTTCTCGAGCGGCAACAACGTGTCGGCGCAGCAGAGCGTGACCGGGAGGAGCGGCGCTTCGTGGCGCATCAACCTGCACGCCTACGGGGAGTACGCCGAGGGGCAGGATCTTCGCCTCGACATGACCGCGGATCCGGCCCTGTCGCGCGAGGACATCGTGCTGCTGCTCACGGTAGGCCTCACCCGCACCGAGCTCGACCAAGCGCGCATCGGCGACCTCGGCACGGCGATCGCCCAGGCGTTCGCGAACGTGAGCGGGACGGGCGGCGCGGTGAAGCAAGCCGTCAATGTCATTGACGATTTTCGATTCGGCAGCTCGTACTCGCCGCGCACGGGCCGCACCGAGCCGCAGATCACGGTCGGCCGTCGCCTCACCGACGACGTGCGCGCGTCGATCACGAAGAGCTTCACCGACGATCAGATCCGCGGGAACGTCGAGTGGCGGCTGTCGCGAAGCACCAGCGTCCAAGCCACCGCGGACAACGTGAACAACACGGCCTCGGCGTCGTTCCCGAACCTCGGCGTCGATTTTCGCTTCCGGCTCCAGTTCGAGTGAGGAGCGCGTCCCGGCTCGTTGTCCCCACGTTCGCGTAGCTGCCCGGCGGGCCGACCAAGAGAACAGGTAGCCCGCGTCGCCGGGGAATCCGCTACGGTACGCGGCGCGATGAGGCTCCGGCCGCGAACGGACGACCGCGCTCCCGACCACGGGCCGCCCCCCGCCGGCGAGGCCCCCGCGCCGCCGCTTGTTGGGGGCGCGACGCTCGTGGCGCTCGGCGCGGTCGCTGCGCGCGGGCGCGCCGTGGTCGTGGTCGTGCTCGTCGCGGCGCTGTCGTTGCTCGCCGGTCGTGGCGCGCACGCGGGCCCGCCCGCGCCGGTGGCGGTCACTCCGATCCCGTCGTCGCCCCCACCGCCTACCGCCCCCAGCCAACCGCACCTCGACGAGGCGCTCGCCTCGGTGCGGGCCCTCGAGGGCCGCGTGGTCACGCGTGTCGAGGCCGTGGTCGAAGACCCGCTCTGGCCGGACATCCGCGCGCCGCGGCTCGACGCTCCCGCGGGCACGAGCCTCTCGGGGGCACTCGCGCGGCGCCTCCTCGACGGCGCGCTCGCGAGCGGTCAGTTCGCCGACGGGATCGCCATGGCCGCCGACGACGGACGCGGCGGCGCCACGCTCACGATCCGCTTGTCGCCTCGCAAGATCATCGGGGCGGTGCACGTCGCGCTCCACGACGCGCCGATCACCCGTGACGAGATCGCCCGGGAGGCCGATCTGGCGGAGGGCGGTGAGCTCGTGGCGCGCGACATCCCGCGGCTGAAGGCGCGCATCGCGTCACTGCTCGCCCGGCAGGGATTTCCCGCCGCCAACGTCGCCATCGGGACGAGCGCCGGCCGCGACGCTGCGCACGTGGTCGTGACGATCGACGTGGTGGCTGGGCCGCCGCGCCGCATCGACCGCAAGGTCTTCTTCTTCACGCGGGGCAAGGCCGAGGACTTCACGACGATCACGCAGGCCTACCGCGTGCTTGCGGGGGACCGCGCGAGCGACGCGGCGATCGCGGCGGCCAACGCCGACCTCGAGGCGAAGCTCCGCGCCGGCGGCTTTCATCGCGCGGCCGTCACGAGCGATCTCGTGGCCGCGGGGGCCGACGTGATCCTGCGCGTGCGCATGGACCCAGGGCCGCGGTTCTCTCCGCGCTTCGAGGGCAACGATCACTACGACGCGTCGGTGCTCGAGGCGGCGCTCGGCGTCGCCGACGACCCGGATCTGTCGCTCGGGCACCTCGTGCAAAAGCTCAGCGAGTACTACCGCAAGCGCGGCTACCTGGACGTCGAGGTGTCCGCGGAGGTGCGCGGCAAGCTCGATGGACCGCTCGTGGTCCTCGCGTTCACGATCCGCGAGCATCCGCGCGTTCAGGTGCTGTCTCGTGAGTACCCCTGCCTGCGCGAGTCCGAGCTGTCGCGCGTGCAAGACGCGCCCCGCACGTTCCCGTCGATCGGCGGCGAGATCGACAGCTACCTCGACGAGGAGCTGCCGGGGCAGGACTTCTTCCAGTCGCCGCGACCGAGCGGCCTCGACGGGCTCATCGGACCGCACACGGCGGGCACACGCGTGACGCCGACCGACCTCAAGCCGCGCACGACCTACCTCCCCGACACCTACGATCGGGCCGTGAAGCACGTGCAGGAGCTCTACCGCGCCGAGGGCTTCCTCTCGGCGGAGGTCGGGCCGGTGCAGGTCGTGCGGCCCACGTGCGCCGCGTCCTCGCCGGCCGGCACCTGCGTGCCGGTGCCCGTCATCGAGCAGAGCCAGGGCTGCCACCTGGATCTCGAGGGCCTGCCGCAGCCGCTGCCCCCGCCAGACGCCCGCCTCGGCTGCACGCCAGACCGGGCGAAGGGCGTCGTGTGCGCGCCCTACCTCGCGCTTCGCATCCCCATCCGGCTCGGCCCGCAGAGCACCCTCTACGATGCGTCGTTCGTGGGGGTTCGCGCGTTCACGACGCGGGAGCTCGCGAAGACCGTGGCGCTCGAGATGGGCCAGGCGGCCAGCTCCGCCAAGCTCGACGAGGCGCGCCGTCGCGTCGTCGATGCCTATCAGCGCCGGGGCTACGCGTTCGCCGAGGCGACCTACACGCTCTCCCTGTCGCAGGATCGCTCGCGCGCGCACGTGCGCTTCCGGGTGAACGAGCAGCCGCAAGTGTTCGTCGCCGCCATCAAGATCCGCGGCAACGTGTACACGAAGCTGCAGACCATCGAGAAGCGCATCGCGCTCGAGATAGGCAAGCCCTACGGGTCCGAGGAGGTGCGCAAGACCCAGGAGCGCATCGCTACGCTCAACGTCTTCTCCAGCGTCGCGGTGGCCCTCGAGGACCCGAACGTCCCTCAGCGCAACAAGACCGTGGTCGTCACGGTGGTCGAGCGACCGCGGCACTCGGTGGAGATCGCGCCCGGCCTCTCCACGGGTGAGGGCGCGCGCGTCGCGGTGGAGTACGGCCACAAGAATCTCTTCGGCCGCGCCATCGGCTTCACGGCCCTGCTCCAGCTCTCGTATCTGCCGACCGCGTTCATCCTCGACAGCACGGCACGCCAGAACTACGAGAGCCTCCCCTTCGAGGCGCGCCTCGGCAGCCGCGCGACGGTGGGCATCCAGTTTCCGGAGATCGGGCTGGGTCCGCTCGTTGGGTTCGGCATCGACGCCGTCGGCACGCACGACCTGAGGCGCGACTACTACCTCACCAAGTTCGCGTTCACGCCGAGCATCACGGTCCGGCCGCTCCGAGAGATCACCCTCCAGTTCGGTCAGGGCGTCGAGTTCAACAACCTCCGTATCCTCGCCGCGAGCAACCTCCGCGAGTACCTCGTTGGGCTCGCCTCCCAGTCCGGCGTCTCGAGCGACCAGCTCTTCGCGCAAGCCCGCATCCTGAACCTCCCCGACGGCGAAACCCTCGTGGTCGCGCAGCGCGGCGTCTTCACGTGGGACCGCAGGGACAACCCCCTCGACGCGACGCGCGGCACGCTGCTCGTCTCCTCGGTCGAGCACGTCGATGCGTATCCGCTCCTCGAGAGCGGCGGCTCCCTGGCCGATCAGGAGAGCCATTTTATGAAATATTTCAACAAGTTCTCCTTCTATCTCAAGGCGCCGTGGAAGCTCCGCTTCGCGTCCTCCACCAGCATCGGCGTCATCCAACAGCTCAAGTCGACCTCCACCACGTACCCCGACCGGCTGTTCTTCCTGGGCGGGCAGGACATGCGCGGCTGGTACGTGCAGCAGTTCATCCCGCAGGACGACCTCGACAGCCTCGTGGCCGCCGAGGGGAGCACCGATCCGAACCGGTTCACGCTCACCACGGCGCCCGTGCGAGGTGGCGATCTCATGGCGGTGCAGCGCTTCGAGCTGCGCATCCCGCTCGGCGGCCCGATCGAGACCGTGGTGTTCTCCGACGTGGGGAACCTCTGGCGCGCCGTGGGATATCCCTTCGCCAAGGGCGAGCTTCCGCTCCGCGCCGACGTCGGCACCGGGCTACGCCTCAAGACGCCGATCGCGCCGCTCGCCTTCGATTTTGGCTACAACGTGACGCGCAAGACGCTCTACGAGGACCCGTTCGCGTTCAGCTTCTCGCTGGGCCTCTTCTGAGCGCGCGCCGTAGTTAGCACACCTGCGAGACTTCATTCTCGCAGTGGTGGTAGTTGGCCGCGGGAGCGGACAAGCCGGAGGGGTGAATCGGCCAGCTTTGTGGCCGAGAGGGGGCGCCGCGCCCCCTACGGGACAGGGCTAGTACTGCCGTTCGCGCAGCGAACTGCGTAGCGAGAGGGAACCTCTCGCAGTAGTGTTAGTTAGTTAGCTACTGGGCGAGCGCATCGACGAGGCGAGGGACGTCGCTCTCCGCGACTCCACAAAGGGCGACGCGCAGCGTGCCCTTGCCCGGCACGACGAACACGCCCATCTCTCGCATACGGGCGGCCCGCTCCTGCGCGTCGTCGGCGAACACGGTGACGAAGAAGCCCCCGTCGTAGCGCGGGTAGCGGAGCCGTCCCCGCGCGGCCCCGTTGAAGGCCGTGACGCGCGCGGCGAGCACAGCCTTCAGCGACTCTCGCTCGGCGACGCAGCTGTCGCGGACCGTCGGATCGGTGAGCAGGCGGGTCACCGCGCCGAGCCCGCCGCGGTTGCAGTTCGACCACGTGCCGCGGCTCGCGTAGGCGAGGGCCGCCTCGGTGCGCGCCCTCGCGTCCGCGTCCGGCTCGCATGCGACGAGCGCGCCGACGCGCAGGCCGTAGTGCGTGAACGACTTCGACGCGCTCCACGCGAACAAGAGGCCGATCTTGCCGAGCAGCGGCGCGAGGTGGCGCATGAACGCGCGGGGCTCGCGGCCGGCGTAAGCGTAGTAGGCCATGTCGGACAGCAACGTGACGGGGCCCTTCGACGCGTGACGGTCCAGCACCTCGGCCACGCTCGCCCACTCGTCCATCGACATCGAGAAGCCGGTCGGGTTGTGGCACGGGTCGTTCAGGAAGAGGAGCGCGCGCCCCTGCGACGCGAGCTGCGCGCCCAGCGCCGCGTCGAGCGCGCCCACATCGAGGTCGCCGGCGTCGTCGAACATGCGGAACGTGTCGACGCCTCGGGCGTTCTCGTCGGCGAGCGTCTGGTAGGGGCCCCAGTAGTGCGAGGTCGTGAGCAGCTTCTGCCCCGGCTCCAGGTAGTTCGCCAGCGCGTGCCGCAGCGCGCCCGTGCCGCCGGGCGTGGCCGAGGCGCACGCGGCCGCGCGGAGGCTCGGGTCGACGCCGCCGGTGGCGAAGAGGTCGTCGCAGACGGCGCGGAGGAAGTCGGGGGTGCCGGCGATCGGCGCGTACGCCGCCCACTCGGCCTCGGGCACTTCGCGCACCGCCCGCGCGGCCGAGGGGAGCACCGAGAGCGCGCCGTCGTCGTCGAGGAGGGCGCCCACCGTCGCGTTGACGATGGCCTCGCCCTTCGCCTTGCGGGCGTTGGCCTCGCGGTTCAGCGCGAAGATCGGGTCGTCGGAGGGGCGGGAAGCGCGGGAGGGGACGAGGCTCGGCATGCGCGACACCTTAGGCGCGTCGCGGGTGGTTGTCTCGGGTCGGCTCGCCGTGCCCCGACCCGGCGCCTCGTCGGTGCCGAGCGACGTGTCGGTGAGGAGCGCGTTCGGCTGGGGTTTCAGGTACGCTCACGGCCCATGCGCTCCGCACTCCTCGGGCTCGTCGGCGCTCTCGGACTCGTCGCGGGCGGGTGCGGCCCCACCGTCTTCAAGGGGCCCTCCGGGCCGCCTCCGCTGCCCGAGCGCGCCCGCAGCGGGGCCCCGACCACGATCATCGACCCTGTGGAGATGCCCTTCGCGGTGCACACCCGAAGCCGCAACGGCGTCACGCGCTTGCACTCGCAGCTCGGCGCGGGCGACTTCGTCTCGTCTGGCGTCATGGTCGCGGCCACGACCAACCTGACGAAGCCCCTCGCGCAGGTCCCCGACGCGCGGCAGATCTACGCGGTCGGCGGCACGCCAGAGGATCTCTACGTGTTCGCCGAGACCTTGATCGGCAACTCGGTGCGCCGGGTGAAGGCCGGCGCGTTGGGCCCCTCGTTCCGTGGCCAGGGCGCCGAGGGGTACATCGCGATGGGCGTCGACGAGCACGGCGCGTTCGTCCTCGTCGGCAATCCCGCGGCGCCGCGGCCGTACGCGAGGGCTCGGGTCGAGCTCATCACCGACGCGGCGGCGCCTTCTGGGCTCGCCCTCGACACGAAGTATTGCTGGGAGACGGTCGGCGCGCGGAAGGGTGAGGTCTTGGTGGCGGGGCGCGCGTGCGGCGAGGGCGACTCGAGGCTCGTCGTGCAGCGGTTCACGGGCGGGAGCAAGACCGGGGTCTTCGACAAGCTGCCTGGTCACTTTCCGCCCGACGGGCAGGTCAAGGACGTCCACCTGCACGCACAGAAGACGGGCATCTTCGTGACCGCCACGCAGATCCTGAAGGGCAACGCGCAGCCGTACGCCGCCAAGTGGAACGGGAAGGACTGGTCGCTCGTCGACGTGCCCGAGCAGTTCAGCGAGATCCTCTCGTTCTCCGAGGGTACCGACGGTGCGCTGTTCGTCGTGGAGACCCAGGCGGCGGCGCGCTCGGCGCACGTGTGGCGGCGCCACCCGAAGGACGGCTGGCACCCGGTCCCGCTCCCGCAGCTCCGCGAGGTGGAGCACCTCACGTTCTCCAAGATCGCGGGCAAGTACGTGCTGCGGAAGCCGCCGCAGTTCGTGCCGCTCACCGTGTCCGCGCGCACCGTCGACGACGTGTGGGTCGCCGCGTCCATCGAAGACGGGGACGATCTCATCCACTCGCTGTTGAACCGCGCGCCGACCGCCTCGCTCATCGACTGGCCCGAGGTGGCGCGCGCGAAGGAGCTGCCCATCGCCGAGTGTACGAGCACGTACTTCGTGGCGCTCGGCCCCATCCCCCCGAACCACCAGACCTACGCCGAGCTCCGGCGCGCGCTCTCGGGGCACCTCGAGGTCGATGGCGCCACGCTGCTCGAGACCGTCGTCGGCGGTCGCCACGTCCATGGCGTCCACCACACGAGCCGCGCCGCCGCCGAGCGCGTCATCGAGCTGCTGGAGAAGGCCGGGTCCAAGCCCGTCCTCCAGTGCGGCGCGCCCGCCGCGACGCGCATCATCCCGTTCAAGCTGGCCACCGGCGAGCTCGGGACCGACGAGCCCGCCACGCGCCCGGAGGGGGGCAGCGACGAAGAGTAGCCCGGGGCGTGTCTTCGACGCGCCCGAGCGATTGACAACTTGTCACGGCGGCCGTCCCGCGGTGGGGTGCCTTGCCATGTTGGCGCCGGGCGACCCTGAGCGGGCGCTTCGGGGGTCGGATTTCGTCGTCTTTTCGTTGGCACAGGGTATGCTTCGCCCCCCCAAAGATGCCGCGCCCTCGCCACGTCCTCTCCGCGCTCCTCCTGCTCAGCGTCGTGCTCGGCGTCCTCTCGTTCGGCGGCCGCGCGAGCGCCCAGACCGTCGCGATCTCCAACAAGGCTTCTCTCATTCGTCGGGCGTCGGACGGCTCAGTCGTCACGAAGCGCCAGGTGAACCCGGAGGCCATCAGCTACGACGACTGTTTCGGCAACCAGACCCTCGAGATCACCTACACGGCCTCGGGCTTCACCCCGAATCAGTCGCTCCAGGTTTGGGCTGGCACGCAAGACTGCAAGCCGATCGCCGCGCGCTCGGGCACGACCCAGCAGTGCTGGCGCCCCTACGGAGATCTGCCGAACGCCCAGGCGCAGACCATCAACATCCCGGTGCGCAACATCATGACGCGCCGGACCGACACGAGCGTCGGCGACTATTCGAAGGACGCCACCGTCTGCAAGGACGTCGCCCTCACGACCTACAGCCTCTTCTTCATGTGGGTCCAGGGCGCGGGCACGGATCCCATCGGCACGACCGACCAGGTGGACATCCAGGTGAAGACGGTCGGCCCGGCCTCGCTGTCCGGGCTCAAGGTGCTCCCGGGGAACACGCGGCTCATCGTCACGTGGGACGCTGTCGGCGAGGCGGGGGCGGTCGACCAAGTGGGCGTGCGGGTCTACTGCGACGACAAGCCCACCTCCAAGGCGCCTGACACGAAGCAGGTCGTCTCGTGCCCGGACGCGACCTCCTCGGGCAGCGACGCCGACGCCGACGCCGGGCCCTCGGATGCGGCGGCGGCCGCGGACGCGTGCACGACCACCCCTCAGGCGGTCCCGAGCACCGGCGGCTCCTGCAGCTCGACCAACCTCGCGCCGCCCGCGGGTAGCCAGTCCGCGCTGCCGGACGCGAAGTACCTGTGCGCGCAGACGGGCGGCACCGGCGCGCGGGTCGTCGTCGAGTCGTTCAACGGCCAAGCCCTCACGAACGACCAGACGTACGCCGTGGCCGTGGCGGCGCTCGACTCGTTCGGGAACGTGGGCACGCTCGTCGAGCCCACGTGCGCCACGCCGGGCCTCACGAGCGACTTCTGGCAGGTCTACCGCGACTCGGGCGGCCAAGCCGGGGGCTGCTCCACCGACGCCGCGCCGGTGGGCGGGTTGCTGTCGACCTTCCCCCTCTTCGTGCTCGTGGCCTCGCTTCTCCGGCGCCGCGCAAGGAATGCAACTCGATGATCTCGCTTGGTTTTCTTTGCAACGTGTCACGGCGCGCGCGCAGAAGCGGGCTCCTCGGCGGCGGGCTCCTCGTCGCGCTCCTCGCGGGCTTGCTCGACGAGGGAGAGGCCCGCGCGGCCGAGTCGATGGCGCGCCGACGCTCGCTCTACGCGACGCCACAGCACTTCGCGCTCGAGCTCCGCTTCTCGCCCTACACCCCGCAGATCGACGAAGAGCCTGGGCTGCGCGGCAAGCCGTACCAGACCACCTTCGGCACGATGCCGCGCCTCTTGTTCGGCGGCGAGCTCGACTGGCAGGCGCTGCGGATTCCGCACTTCGGGTCCATCGGCCCGGGCCTCGGCGTGGGGTACACCAACATGAGCGACACGGCGCGCTTGCTGCGCGACGGCTCGCTCTCCGGCGACGAGACCTCCCTCGACATCTGGTCGCTCTACTCGGTGGCCGTGCTCCGCGTCGACGTGCTCTGGCGCGACGCGGGCGTGCCGTTCGTGCCGTACGTGAAGGGCGGGCTCGGCCTAGGGCTCTGGCGCGCCGGCAACACGGGCGGCACGGCCGAGGCGAAGACCGCGACGGGCACCGTGCGGGGCGAGGGCTACACCTTCGGCACCCACGTCGCCGGAGGCTTGGCGCTCGCGCTCGACTTTCTCGACCCCGCCGCGTCGCGGAGCATGGATCAGACCGTGGGCATCAACAACACGTACTTCTACGCCGAGTATTACCTCAGCATGTTGAACGGGATCGGCCAGGCGGCCCCGCTACGCGTGGGCGCCAACTCGTGGAGCATGGGCCTCGCGTTCGAGTTCTGAGCCCTGCTCCGAGACGTCGGCACGGGCGAGCCGTCGGGCCGCGCCTCACCCTGGCTTCGGCGGCACCGCGAGCAAGAGGAGGCTCACGCTGAGCACGTAGGCGGTGAGCCCCGCGATGACGAGCGCGAGCGCGCGCGTGTACGCGCGGGTCTTCTCGTCGCGTCGGGCCAGCGCGTGGAGGAGCGCCCGCTCGAGGGTGCAGGGCGCGATCGAGGTGGTCCACCGCACCGCGAGGATCCCGGCGATGCACTGGCCCGCCCCGAGGAGCACGAGCACGAGGCCCGTGACGATGAGCGCCGCGGCCGCGCGGCTCGTGCTGGCGATGCTCGTGCCCGAGAAGCCCGTCACGGTGATCGTGAGGCCGGTCAAGGAGAGCAGCGTCTGCGCGCGCGCGGCGAGCACGCCGAGCTGGGTCTCGACGGTGCCCATGACCTTCGCGGGATCCCCCGCGTAGAGGGCGAGCAGGTGGCGCGCCTCCTCCTCGCGGTTCGTGGCGGGGACCGCGGCGTGCGTCACGGGCTCACATCCCGGCCAGGATTTCGAGCAGGGGCGGGCAGGTGACCATCAGCTCCTGCGCGACCGCCCGGTTGCCGGCCAAGACCAGCGCCCCGCCCGCGCCCGCGCGTGCGCCGAAGGGGGCCGAGCCCGCCGCGAGCACCTGATCGGCGAAGAGAAACTCCCCGGGCGGGAGCTCGCCGACGACCGCGTCTTGCTGGGTGAGCTCCAGGCGCCCGGCCCCGACGACCACGAGCCCCGGCACGGGCGCCCCGGCCTCGGCGATGACCTCGCCGGCGAGGAGCGAGCGCACCTTGAGCAGCGCGCCCACGTGCGCGCGTAGCGCGTCGTCGAGCCGTCGCCCGAGCGCTCCCATGCTCATCCCTACGAGCGCTAGGATGGGGTCGGCGGCGGAGCGGAGGTCGTCCTCGACCCACGGGCAGCTGCGGAACGCCGCGAGCACCGCCTCGTCGGTCCACACGGCGACGTGCGCCGAGGCGGTCGTGCACACGAGGCGGACCGGAGGCGCGTCGGTGGGGGTACCTTGCGCGCGGAGGACGGAGCCCGTCGCCAGGTGCGTGGCGGTCACGGGAATGCCCCGCGGCGCGACGTCGACCTCACCCTCCACGACGTAGGCGAGCGCGAACCCGGCGACCTCTTCCCCGGCGCGCAGGCGCACCTGCGTTGCGGCGGTGGCGAAGGTGTGGCGCGCGTCGTCGGGGAGGTCTGCGAACGCGTCGACGTCGTCGAGCGCGAGCGGAGGAACGGACTTCGGAGGGTGCGAGTGGAGCGCCGGTCGGGGCTCGGAAGCCCCCGGGGGTGCGGCGGGTGGCGCCGCGGCAGGGGCCTCGAGCGCGTCGAGGAGCGCGTCTTCGTCTGCGCCCTCCGCCGGAAGCGCGGCGTCGCGCACGCCGACGCGCTCGCCCGCGCCCGGGGGGAGCGTGGGGGCCGGCGTGGGGGCCGGCGTGACCTCGTCGTCCTCGGCCTCGTGGATGACCGTCGAGTGCTCCGCGCGGAGTGGCAACAACCCGCGGGCGCCGTCGCGCTCGGTCGGGCCCTCGGCGGCGGGGCTCGCGGCCCCGACCGGCCCGGGTTCTGGCGGTGGGACGGTGCCCGCGCGCGGCGGCTGGCTGGGACGAACGGCCCGGTGCGACGCGGCGCTCACGGGGCGAATCGCGGGCCGCACGAGCTCCTGCGTGAGGCGTTTGGGCCCGGGCAAGGCGGGACGCGAGGGGGTGCGCGGCGCCGCGTCGTCGGCGCGCGGCGGAGCGGTGGGACGCTGCGCGTCGGCCGGCGCCGCGGCGGGCGGGGGCGGGCCCGCCCGGAGCGCGGGCCTCGGCGGGGTCGAGGGTTGCCGAGGTGAAGGCTTTGAGGCGGCTGGGGGCGGTGGTCGCGCTGGGCTCGCGGGGGCCAACGGGGGGCGCGGGCTCGGCGGCTCGGAGACGACGCTGACGATCGGAGGTTCGTCGGGGGGCGGGCTCGGCGCGTGCCGCTCCTCGGGGTGCTCCTCGAGGTCGGGTGGCAGGACCAGCGCGGGGATGGAGGGGATCTCCGAGGGCGAGAACACCGCAGGACCCGACGGCGGCAACGACTCGATGTCCGCGTCGTCGACGAGGAGACCGTCTCCCTCGCCGTCCTCGTTCGTGACGCCGACCGCGCCGTGTTCGAGGCGTTCGGCCAGCTCGACCGCGTGCCGCGCGAGCTCGATCATGCGGTCGTCGTGGTGGGCCTCGCCCGCCGACAGCACCGCGCGACGCAGCCAAACGAGCGCGTCTCCGCGCTCTTGGCGCTGCCACTGGGTCTCCGCGGTCTGGAGAGCCCAAATGACGTCTTCGGCGTCGCCTTCGCGTGGAGGGGGGATCCCAGGCATCCAACCTCCAGAACTATCCGAGGTCTCCTCCAAGCTCCACCCCGAAACCCCGCCATGGCTCCCCGCGCCCTCATGTGCCGCTCGGCGCCCGAGGAGTAGGGAGCGGCGCGGGAACGTGGCACGAGAGATGCCTACGACGCGGTGCATACAAGACCGCTTGATCTCGCGGAAATTTGCCCTATGACGAGTCGTTCCGCTCCAATTGCCGAGGCGAAAGATGCCACCCCCGAACGAGAGGTCCCAGCTTGACGCGTGACTCCCGCGACGAAGCGCACGACGCGATCCGCGAGACTGCCGAGCCCGCCGCCAGCCGCGACAGCGACACGTTCGTGGCGAAAGGCTCCGAGCCGCCGAGCTCTCGCACGCGCGCGCGCACCCGTGAGTCCAGCGTCGTGGCCTCGGCGGTGATGGCGCCGGAGGACTCCGACATGCCGAGCTCGTCCACCATGACGATGGAGGCGTGGGCCGCCCTCCACGGCGCCCGCGCGCCCGGCTCCCACGCGGCGGGCGCACACGACGAGTGCTCGCGCATGCGCCTCATCGGCGATCTCACGAGGCTCCTGCACGAGAGCGAGGTGCCTCAGCCGGTGCGCCTCGCCGGGCTCACGCTCATCGGCTGGCTCGCCCGGCGCCAGCCCGGTGAGGCGGCTCACGCGCTGGGCGCCCCTTGCGCGGAGGCGGCGCGCGCACGCGCCAGCGCGTCGGCCGTCCGGAGCGGGCCGTCCAGCGAGCGCTCTCGCGGCAAGAGGTGAGCCCACTTCGCGGGCGGCTCCTCGGGGCGCCCCGCGCCGCCTCGCTGGTCTCCGTGCTGCCGGTCGCGGCGCTGGCGGCCCTCGTCGCTGGCGCGGTCGTCGCTCGCGTGGCGGTCCCGCGATCGCCCGCGGCCGACTCGACGGCAGCAAGTGTAGAATGCACGGAACCTGCCGCCGCGGGGCTCGTCGCGCCGGCGCCTGGCTCGGCCCGAGCGCCCGGACTCACCGGTCCGACGCCGCCGCCGGCGGCGCGTGTGCCCGAGGGGAGCCCCCGCGTGCAGCACGGCGACGCCGCGCGGACCCACCGCTCCGCCGCCGTGGGCCCTCGGTCTGCGCGTCTCGTGTTCGCGGCCGCCGTGGGCGGCGCCGTCGCCGCGCAGGTGACCTGCTCACCCGACGAGCAGACCCTCTACGTCGCCACGCTCGCCGGCGCGCTCGTCGCGTTGGACCGCGCTGGCCGTGAGCGGTTTCGGGTGGACCTCGGCGAGCGCAGCTACACCGCGCCGGCCGTGGCCGGCGACGGCACGGTGTATGTGGGGAGCGACGCGGGGAAGCTCTTCGCCGTGAGCCCCGCCGGGCAGGTGAGCTTCCGGGTGGAGCTCGGCGGCGAGGTCGACGTGGCGCCGCTGCTCCTGCCCAGCGGCGAGGTCTTCGTCGTCGCGGGGCGCACGCTCGCGTGGATCGACCGTCGAGGCAACGTCGTGCGTCGGCTGCAGGCCAAGCGCAAGGTGTTCACCGCGCCCGCGCTGGCCGGCGACCTCGTGGTTTTCGGCGCCCAAGACGACCACGCCTACGGTGTGCGCGTCTCGACCGGGGCCGTGGTGTTCCGGACGCCTCTCGGCGCCGACGTGGACGGATCGCCCGCCGTCGCCGACGACGGCAGCGTGTACTTCGGCACCGACGCCGGCGAGATCGCGCATCTCGCGCCGAACGGCGGCGTGCTTGGGCGCGTCAAGGTCGGCGGGTACGTGCGCGGCCCGCTCTCGATCGCGCGGAACGGCGACGTCGTCGTGGGCACCTACGGCCCGGCGCCGAGGCTCGTGCGGGTGCGGGGCGACGCGGTCGCGGGGGCCTTCGCCCTCCAAGGCACGGGCTCACGCGAGTTCGGTGTGCACGGGGGCGCCCTCGAAGACGCGAGCGGCACGCTCTACTTCGGCGCCCAAGACGACGAGGTCTACGGCGTCTCCCCGGAGGGGGCGCGCGTCCTCGCGTTTCGCACCGGAGGTGACGTCGACGCTCCGCTCACCCTCCTTCGCGACGGCACTCTCGTGGTCCCGTCCGAGGACGGGCGAGTGTACGCGCTGGCCGCGCAGTGACGGTCTGCCGCGCGCGTACGCGGGTCGCCCACAAGCTCCCCGCGTGACCCTCGCGTCCGGGCACTCCACGGGAGCCTGTACAGACGACGGTGATGGTCGAGCGGTGCGGGCAGCCGCACGGTTGGGGTCGAGGGGAGGACGCGACTTGACCGAGGGCAACAGCGATCAGCCGAATCCCTGCGCCGCGCCCGGTGCCGCGCCCATCAGTTGATCCAGATCATGTGGGGAGGGTCGTTCCTCCGGCACCAGATTGGACCGGCGCGGAACGTCGCGCGCGGAGGAGCACGATGGAACTCAAGAGTCATGATCTCGTGCCGCACGGTGCGCCGAGCCACATTCGCTACGAAGAGCGGCCCGTGTTGGGCAGGGACGGCGTGCCCGTGGCGGGGCTCCATCAGGTGTGGCTTACCCTCGACAACGAAGCGCAGCTCAACTCGTACACGACGGCCGCGGTCAAAGAGGTGATCCTCGGGCTTCGCCGCGCGAGCAACGACCGGCGCGCGGTCTGCGTGGTGCTCACGGCGGCAGGCAATCGCGCCTTCTGCACGGGCGGGAACACGGCCGAGTACGCCAGCTACTACGCGGGGCGCCCGCTGGAATACCTCCAGTACATGCGCCTCTTCAACGACATGGTGACGGGCCTCCTCCAGTGCGACAAGCCCGTCATCTGCCGCGTCAACGGCATGCGGATCGGCGGAGGACAAGAGATCGGCATGGCCTGCGACTTCTCGGTCGCGGGAGACCACGCGCGCTTTGGCCAGGCCGGGCCCATTCACGGCTCTGCGCCCGACGGCGGCGCGACCGACTTCCTCCACCTCTTCGTTGGCGTCTCGCACGCGGCCGAGTCGCTGTCGCTCTGCCAGCCCTGGAGCGCCCATAAGGCGATGCGCCTCGGCCTCCTCACCGAGGTCGCGCCCGTGCACCGAGGCGCCGACGGCGCGTTCGTCCCAAACCCGCTGGTGGTGACCGAGCGCTATGTCGACGAGCTCGGGCGCATCGTGCACGGCGAGTGGAAGACGGGCGCCGCCCTCGACGCGGCCAAGGCGGCGGCGAAGGCCTGCGTGATCGACCTCGCGGAGCTCGACGCCGCGGTGGATAGGCTCGCGACCACGCTCCTCTACACGTTCCCCGACTGCACACGAAAGACGCTCGAGAGCCTGCGAAAGAAGAAGCTCGAGCACTGGCACCAGAACGCCGAGACCAGCCGCTCGTGGCTCGCGCTCAACATGATGACCGAGGCGGCCGCGGGCTTCGCGGCCTTCCACTACGGCGACCGAGCCGAGCGTGAGATCGACTTCGCGCTGCTCCGGACGCGCCTCGCCGAGGGGGCGACCTTCGACGATAGCCTGATCGAACAGGTGCTCCCTAAATCGGCACGCGAGCGCCGCGCGACCGACCGCCGCGGTGCGACGTGAGCGCGATCGCGGTGGAGCGTGAGCGCGACGGCGCGGTCCTCCACATCGTGCTCTCGGCGCCGCGATCCAACGTGCTCACGATGGCCATGATGGGCGAGATCGACGCCGCGCTGGCAGCTCACCGCGAGCAGCGCGAGTTGAAGCTCGTCGTGCTGCGTGGCGAGGGGGAGCACTTCTCCTTTGGTGCATCGGTGCCAGAGCACCGCGCCGACACCGCACCCGAGATGCTCCAGTCGTTCCATCGCCTCGTGAGAGCCGTGGCCGGCTACCCAGTGCCCGTGGCGTCGCTCGTGCTCGGCCGCTGCCTCGGCGGGGCGTTCGAGCTCGTCCTCGCCTCGCACCTCGTGTTCGCCGCGCGGAGCGCGGTGTTCGCGTGCCCCGAGGTGAAGCTGGGGGTCGTCCCACCCGTGCTGTGTGTCCTCGGGCACCACCGGCTCGGCGGCGCGCTCTCCGAGCGGCTCATCCTCACCGGGGCCGAGATCGACGCGGCGCAGGCAGCCGCCTCGGGAATGGTCGCGGCGGTGATACCCACCGAGCGCGAGCCCCGCGAGTGGCTGAGGGAGTGGTACGATCACCACCTCGCGTCGCTCTCGGCGTACGCGCTGCGCGAGGCGACGTGGGCCGCTCGTCACGGGTCGGGCCTCCTCCAGAGCCTCGGATCGCCGCTCGACGCGGCGGAGGCGCGCTACCTCGCGCGGGTCGCCCCGAGCCGCGACGGCCAGGAGGGCATCGAGGCGTTCATCGCGCGCCGCCCACCGATATGGACCGGCGAGTGAGCCCGCGGCGACCCGCCGACCCCGACACCGCCGTCGCGCGGTCATTGCCAATCATCACGCCCAGACCCCACCTCGCGACCCGACAGAGGAATGAAGATGACCACGAACGAGCCACACGCTGAGAGAGCTATGGACGTGCTCGCGCGCGCCAGCGAGCTCGTCGAGGACCGCCGAATGGCAGGGGTCATGGAGTGGAAGCTCCGGAACCCCGGAGGCCTGGCGGTGGGGCACATGCCGGTGTACGCGCCGCGCCCGTTGATCGAGGCGATTGGGTGCTTGCCGGTCGCCGTGTTCGGAGGAGGAGACTCCCTCGACATCATCCGGGGAGACTCGTACTTTCAGTCCTACATTTGCCATATCCCGCGGAGTACGGTGGAGCTCGGCCTCGCGGGAGATCTCTCCGCGCTGGACGGGATGCTGTTCCCCGCCATCTGCGACGTCATCCGCAACCTCGGCGGAATGTGGCAGATGCTTTTCCCCGAGACGTACTCCACCTACCTCGATCTGCCGCAGAACTTCGACCCGGAGGTGGGGGGTAAGTTCTACGCGCTGGAGCTCAGGCGCATCGCGCGCGATCTCGCGGCGAGAGGCGCGAAGCCTCTCGAGGCAGACGCCCTGCGTGCGGCGATTCGGGCCGAAAACGACCGCCGCCAGGCGCTGATGGAGCTCGACGACCTCCGCCGCCGGGAGCCGTGGAGATGTCGCGCGAGTGAGGCCTATGCCGTGGTGCGAGCCGGCGCCGCCCTGGAGGCGAGCGCCCACGCCGCGCTGATTCGCGAGTTCGTGGCCGCAGCGCTCGTCCGAGAGGCGCGGCCGGTGGACAACGTCCGCGTGGTGCTGGTGGGGAGCTTCTGCGAGCAGCCCCCGCTCGAGCTCATCCGCGCGCTGGAGAAGAGCGGGTGCGACATCGTCGACGACGACTTCCAGCTCGGGTTGCGCATGATCGACGGGCCCATCGACCTCGACGCCGCCGCCGACCCGATCGAGTGCTTGGTGCGCGCATACCTCACGCGAGGACGGGACAACGCCTCGCGCTATATCGGGGACCTGGTCAAGGGACGCAGTCTGATCTCGCGCGTGCGCGCCTACGACGCCGAGGGCGTCATCTTCGCCGCGGCCTCCTTCTGCGACCCCGCCTTGCTCGATCAGCCCATGCTGGAGGCCGCCCTCACGCGCGCCGGCGTCCCGCACACCAGCCTCAAGTTCTCAGAGAATACGGGACAATTTCAGGTCATTCGCGAGCAGGCCGGCGCGTTCTCCGACGCCGTCAAGCTCTGGGGGGCGGCGTCATGAACCAGCAAGCAGACACCGAAGGTCGCAAAGACGAGAGCCAGCTCACCCAGAAGCGCATGCTCGCAGACCACTTCGAGAAGCTGGCGCGCGCCAAAGCCGAGGGGAAGAAGGTCGTCTACACCTTCGTGCCCGGCAACGTCACCGAGCTGCTCGGCGCGCTCGACCTCCTCCCGGTGCTGCCCGAGATCAACGCGCTCCAGAGCGGCATGCGGAAGCGCTCCGCGGGATACATCGCCGAGGCCGAGAAGGCGGGGCACTCCGAGGACGTGTGCACCTACGTCAAGTGCGACCTGGGCATGCTGAAGGGCGGCAACATCGGTCCCACGGGCACGAAGCTGCCGGAGCCGGACCTCTTGCTGCTCTCGTACACGGGCTGCTTCACGTTCATGAAGTGGTTCGAGATCTTGAAGCAGGAGTACGACTGCCCGGTCGTCATGCTGCACGTGCCCTATCAGGCCGACGGCGAGGTGACGAAGGAGATGCGCGACTACGTGGTCGCGCAGATCGAGCGCGACGTGATCCCGGCGCTCGAGAAGGTCGCAGGCAAGCGTCTCGACCGAGACGAGCTCGCCAGGCGGCTCCACCTCTCGGCGCAGGCGGAGGACGACCTCGTCGCGGTGTGGGAGTCCGCGCGGCATCGGCCCTCGCCGATCGACGGCTATTTCGGGGGTGTTTACTACGTAGGTCCCATCTTCTCGTCGTTCCGCGGGAGCGAAGACGCGGTGCGCTACTACCGTCAGCTGCGCGCCGAGGTGGAGCGCCGCATCGCCGATGGGCTCGGCCCCGCCACGCCCGACGGAGAGATCACGAAGGAGCGCTACCGGTTGGTGGTGGAAGGGCCTCCGAACTGGACGTCATTCCACGACTTCTGGCGGATGTTCAGCCGCGAGGGCGCGGTGGTGGTGGCGAGTACGTACACGCGCGTGGGCGGGCTCTACGACGGAGGGTTCCGACACGACTATCGGAGACCGCTCGAGAGCCTGGCCGATTACTGTCTGGGTTGCTACACGAACCTCGGGCTGCCCGCGCGGACCGATCTCCTCGAGCGCTACATCAAGGACTACAACGCCGACGGGTTCGTCATCAACAGCGTCAAGTCCTGCAACTCGTTCAGCGTGGGCCAGCTCCTGATGCTGAGGCAGCTCGAGGAGCGCACGGGGGTGCCCGGTGGGTTCATCGAGTCCGACCTCGTCGACCCTCGCTATTTCGGAAAGGCCAACATCGAGAACCGGATCCAGAGCTTCCTCCAGGTGCTCGAGTCGCGGCGGGGGGCGCCCGACGCGCCCCTGCCGAAACGCACGGAGGGGCGGCGAGCCCTCACGGTGCTGCAGTCGGGCGAGCCGACCGAAGGAGGGGAGCGATGAGGTGCGTATTGGGCATAGACCTCGGCTCCACGACCACCAAAGCGGTGATGCTCGACGAGTCGGGCGTCACCCTCGGCAGGGGAATCACGAATAGCCGAAGCAACTACGAGGTCGCGTGCGCTGTGGCGCGCATCGAGGCTCACACCGCCGCGCGCTTCGACATGCTCGACCGAGCGCTCGGCCAGACGGATCCGGCGCGCGCGTGGCTCTCCCCGCTGCGAGACGCCTTCCGCCTCGAGCTGTTCCTCGACGACCTGGCCTCTCTCGAGCACGCGATCGAGGCCCAGCTCGCGCGCTCGTCTCGCCCGGACGCCGCGGCGCTCCGCGACGCGGTCGGGCGCGTGGTGTCCGTGGTCCGGCGGGACGCCTCGGCCCTGTTCTTGGCCGGCGCCCCCCGCCGCAGCGACTTCTTCCGAGACCTCGCGGGCGCGGCGTTCGTCACGGAGGCCGAAGCGCTGGCGCGGGTCGGGGCGGTCGCCTTCGAGCCGCTGGTCGCGCTCTATGACCGCGCCATCATCGAGGTCGAGACCTCGCTCAAGCCGCGCGACACGCGCGACCTGCTCGGTCGCGCGGTCGTTCAGGTGGGCACGCTCTCGGGCGACGCGGCCATCGCGGCGAGCCTCGCTCAGGCCGTCGGGTCTGCGACCGCGGAGCCGATCGAGGAGGTCGCCGTGGTTGGGACCGGGTACGGGCGACAAACCCTCCCGTTCCCGAGGGAGGCGGTGCGCAGTGAGATCCTCTGCCACGGGCGCGGCGCGCACCGCGTGTTCCCTGGCACACGCACCGTCCTCGATATTGGCGGACAAGACACCAAGGCGATCCAGATCGACGACCGAGGCGTCGTGACCTCGTTCCAGATGAACGACCGGTGCGCGGCGGGTTGCGGGCGGTACCTGGGATACATCGCCGACGAGCTCGGGCTGGGCCTGCACGAGCTCGGACCTCTCGCGCTGCAGGCGAAGAAGCCCATCAAGGTCAACTCCACGTGCACGGTGTTCGCGGGCGCCGAGCTCCGCGAGAGGCTCTCACTCGGGCAGAGGCGGGAGGACATTCTGGCTGGCCTTCACCGCGCGATCATGCTGAGGGCGATGTCGCTCCTCGCCCGAAGCGGAGGGGTGAAGGACGAGTTCACGTTTACCGGCGGAGTATGCAATAACTCTATGGCAACGAAGATTCTTCGAGAGCTGGTCGACGAGAACTATGGCGCGGAGGTCACGCTCAATATCCAGAGCGAGTCGATCTACATGGGCGCGCTGGGCGCCGCGATGTTTGCGCTCGACGACCTGCGCTCCGGCACCTTCGCGCCTCCACCCGCCTTCGTTCGCGCCGCGCAGTTGGAGGTGACGTCGTGAGCCGCCCCCACCTCTCGGCGGGCGTGGACGCCGGGTCGAGCGCGGTCAAAGTGTGCCTCGTGCGCAGCCTCGCGGGTGAGGACGTCGAGGTCCTCGCCACCGCCTCCCAGCGCATTCGACGGCGCAACGTCTTCGACGTGGTGCGCGCGACCTTCGAGGAGGCCTGCGCGACCGCGAAGGTGGCGGAGCGAGACCTCTGCTACGTCGCGAGCACGGGTGACGTCGACGCCGTCTCGTTCGCCACTGGGCATTTTTACGGAATGACCACGCACGCGCGCGGCGCACTCCAGCTCATTCCGGAGGCACGAGCGGTCCTCGATCTTGGCGCGCTGCACGCGCGGGCGCTGCGGATGGACGGTCGCGGGAAGGTCCTCGGACACCGCATGACCAGCCAGTGCGCGAGCGGTACGGGGCAGTTCCTCGAGAACATCGCGCGGTATCTCGGAGTGCCGCTCGAGGACGTCGGACCGCTCTCGCTCGCGTCGACCCAGGTCGAGGAGGTGTCGAGCGTCTGCGCTGTGCTCGCCGAGACGGACGTCATCAACATGGTCGCGCGCGGGCTCGGCGCCGGGGACATCCTCCGCGGCATTCACCTCAGCATCGCCGGGCGCCTCGTGAGGCTCGCGCGCGCTGCCGGCGCGGAGGGGGTGGTGGCGGTGACCGGAGGCCTCGCCCACGACACGGGCCTCGTCGCGGTTCTGGCCGGGTTGCTCGCGAACGAGCGGCGCTCGCCGAAGAAGGCGCTCGCGCCGCTCACGGTGCGCGTTCACCCGCTCTCGTCGCTCGCCGGGGCGCTCGGCGCCGCCATGCTCGGGGCGTTCCGCTTTGACCAGCTCGAGCGCCGTCGGGCACGGGCGAGCCTGCCGGGAGGCGACGTGTCGCCGGCGCTCCTCCCTCTCTCCGGGGCGAGCTAGTCCCCTGGAGTCGTGGTTCGTATCAGAAGTCGGGTCTTCGGTGTCATGCCGAGGAGCGATGGGGTGCCCCGTTTTCGGCGGCGGCGGGCCCGTCCTCAACTCGGACGTCGTTCCGCGCGGTGGAGGCGGCGCTTTGCGCTCAGGGGACAGTGGTTTCGGGTGTGACCGCGCGAGAACGCCGACCCTCGAACATGAGTATCCTCCCACCGCCGCCGAAAACGGGACACCCCCTCGCTCCCTTGTGGCGAAAGGCCGAGCCGCCCGACTTCTGGAAGGGATCACGCTTCCAGGGGACTAGCACTACTGAGAGGTTCCCTCTCGCTACGCAGTTCGCTGCGCGAACGGCAGTCGTGCTAGCCCTGTCCCGGAGGGGGCGCGGCGCCCCCTCTCGGCCACAATGCTGGCCGCTTCACCCCTCCGGCTTGTCCGCTCCCGCGGCCAACTACCACCACTGCGAGAATGAAGTCTCGCAGGTGTGCTAGAGCAGCTAGGCGATGGCGGGGCGTGTCGCGGTAGCGTAGAGCTGCACGAGCGCGTCCGCGCGTCGCGTGAGGTTCGTGACGACCTCTGTGGCCTCGGCGTCGGCCTGCGCGCATGCGCGGGTCACGTCGGCCCACGCGGCCGGACGCAGGCGAGCGACGGCGAGCGGGTAGACCACGTCGTCTTCGTCTCGGATGTGGGCCCGAAGGAGGATCGCGAAGTCCCTCGCGAGGCGCGCGACCTGGGCCCGCTCGCCCGCGGACCATGGGGGGCCCTCGGCGAGGTCGCCCAGGCGGGAGACCAGATCCCGCCCCTCGTCGTGCTGCTCGAGCATGAACGCGACCGGACCCTCCTCGTCGCTGAGGCCCGCGGCCACCATCGCGCGGAAGAGGATCTCCTCCTCCTTCCTGTGGTGGTGCGCGTCCGCGTACGCCTTCAGGAGCGCCGTCAGCTCGCAGAGGTGGGGCCGGGGGAGGTCCTCCCCCCGCTCGATCGCCTCGCCCATCCGTTCGAGCGTGTCGAGGAGCGCCTCGATGCGCCGGTGCTCTCCGACGAGCGTCCGCAGCACTGCGTCCCCGTCGCCCTTCAGCCATCTATCGGTCATTGGCTGTAATTCATCCCGCGCGAGCGCGCCGTGTGTTGATATTCGTCAGCTGGCGCGCGGGCGCACGCGGCACACTCTCGCGATGTCATTCGAGGCCTATGTGCTGACGGCGGCGGGCGCGCCCCTCGAGCGGCAGTCGCTCGAGCTCGCGAGCCTCGCGGAACACCAGGCGGTGGTCGAGGTCGAGGCGTGTGGGCTATGCCACACCGACCTCGCGTACGCGCGCGGGGAGGTCGCGCCCCGTCACGCGCTGCCGCTGGTGCTCGGGCACGAGATCGTCGGCCGGGTGGTAGCGGCCGGTGGCGCCCACGAGGCCCTCGTCGGCGCGCGCGTGCTCGTGCCGGCGGTGCTGCCCTGCGGCAGCTGCGACTTCTGCCGCGCCGGGCGTGGGAACGCGTGCCCGAAGCAGAAGATGCCCGGCAACGACGTCCACGGGGGGTTCGCGACCCACGTGACGCTCCCCGCGGCGCCCCTCGTGCCACTCACGGACGTGCCTCCGAGCGTCGATCCTCGCCACCTCGCCGTCGTGGCCGACGCCGTGTCGACAGCCTATCAGGCGGTCGTCCGCGCGGGCCTCGTGGCCGGAGACGTCGCGTTCGTCGTGGGGGCGGGCGGCGTGGGCGGCTACGTCATCCAGATCGCGCGAGCGCTCGGCGCGCGGGTCGTGGCGATCGACGTGGAGGCCTCGCGCCTCGCGCTCGTCGCCGCCCACGGCGCGGAGCACGGCGTCGTCGTGGGCGATCGCCCGCCGAAGGAAATACGGAAAGAGGTGCATCGCCTCGCGGCCGACTGGGGCGTGCCCTCGCTCCGATATCGAGTCTTCGAATGCAGCGGGACGCCAAAGGGGCAAACGCTCGCGTTCACCCTGCTCGCGCCGGCCGCGACCATGGTCCAGGCTGGGTATTGCGCGAGCCCGGTCGAGCTGCGCCTCTCGAACCTGATGGCCTTCGACGCCACTGTGCACGGGACGTGGGGATGTCCGCCCGAGGCCTACCCGGCTGTCCTCGACCTGATTTATTCGGGTCGTGTCGCGCTGGCGCCGTTCGTCGAACACGCGCCGCTGTCCGAGGTCAATGGGATTCTGGACGACATGGCCAATCATCGGTTGACGCGGAGGGTCGTCTTCGACCCGCGGCGGTGAGTGAACTGACGGGGCCACGAAGAGGAGGAGGCACCATGGATGCGAGCCCGGGAGCAGCCACCGCGGAGCGGGGGGTGAGCGGAGGTGAACGTGGGGTGAGCGTGAGGGCGCTCGCGCCTGGCGATCTCGACGCGGTCGTCGATCTCGATCGACGGATCACGGGCGGGGCGCGCCGCGCCTATTTCGAGCGACGACTCGCCGTCGCGCAGGCCGATCCGACGGGCCACGTCCAGTTCGGGCTCGCGGCGGGCGCCGAGCTGCGCGGCTTCGCGCTCGGGCGCCTCGGCGGCGGCGAGTTCGGTGGTCGGGCCCCCTCCCTCGTGCTCGAAGCGGTGGGCGTCGAGCCTGGCCTCCAGGGCCAGGGTCTTGGGCGCGTGCTGGTGGACGCGCTCGCGGAGCGGGCCCGTGCGCGCTCGGCGCAGACGCTCGTCACTCAGGCCGACTGGCGCGACAACCGCATGCTCCCCTTCTTGGCGCGCGCCGGCTTCGCCCTCGGTCCGCGCATGCTGCTCGAGCGGCGCGTTCAGCGCATGCCGCTGGCAGCCACCGAGGAGGAGTTTGAGCGGCCCCCTCCGCTCATCCGCCACCTGCGTGCCAGTGATCTCCCCATGATCGCGCGGATCGACGCGCGCATCACGGGGGAGGATCGCGCGCGTTATCTCGCCAAGAAAGTGGACGCCGCGCTCCGCGAGTCGGCGATCGTCGTGTCGCTCGTGGCGGAGGACGACGGCTTCGTCGTCGCCTTCGCCATGGCGCGCGTGGACCTCGGCGACTTCGGCCACGTCGGGCCGACAGGCTCCCTCGACACCATCGGGGTGAACCCCGATGTCGCCGGACGCGGCTTCGCGCGAGCCCTGCTCGCGCAGCTACTCGACAACCTCGCGGCGCTCCACGTGGAGGCGCTCGAGACCGAGGTCGCGCGGGAGTCGTTCGAGCTCCTTCGCTTCCTCTACCGCTTCGGCTTCGGGGCGTCGCCGCGCCTGTCGTTCTCGCGCGCCCTCTGAGCCAGGGGCCCACGGGCGTGAGCCAGGCCGCGGCGGGCGCGCCCGAGCGAAGCGCGCGCCTTCACCCAGGCTCGAGGAACCTCGCGAGCACCTTCATCTCGCCCCACCCGGGAAAGAACGCGACGACCGCCGGCTCGCCGAGCTCCAGGGTCTTGACCACCTGGCCGATCCCGAACTTCTTGTGCCGCACGCGCGCGCCGCGGCGCAGCTCTGTCCCGCCGCCGTCGTCGTGCGCGAGATCCGCGTCGTCGTGGTCCACGTAGCGCTCGCCCGGCGCGACAGGGGGGGCCGGCCGGGCCTGCGGGGCGTGGAAGCGGGCCTGCGGGTGGTGAAAGTCTCCGCTCGCGCGGGCGCGCGTCGGCGCGTCGGCGTAGCGCACGGCCTCCGCGCCCTTCGCGGCGGAGGTGGCGCTCGCGTGCACCACGTCGCGCGGGAGATCGCGTAGAAACCGGCTCGGCGCCGCGAGGCGCGTCGTGCCGAAGATCTGGCGGGTCTTGGCGTAGGTCAGCACGAGGTGCTGGCGCGCGCGGGTCACGGCGACGTACGCGAGGCGCCGCTCCTCGTCGAGCTCCTCGTCACCGCGGAGGTCCATGCCCTTGTAGGGGAACATGTCCTCCTCGAGGCCCGTCACGAGCACGACGTCGAACTCGAGGCCCTTCGCGCTGTGGATGGTCATGAGGGTGGCGCGGCCCGTCTCCGCGAGGGCGTCGAGGTCGGAGTTCAGCGACACGCGCTCCAGGAACCCCTCCACCGTCGCGCGCTCTCCCCGCGCCTCGCACTCGGCCGCGAAGTCGGCGAGCGAGCCCTCGAGCTCGGCCAGGTTCTCGAGCCGCGAGTCCGACTCGGCGCTGTCTTCGGCCTCTAGCGCGGCGCGGTAGCCGGTCTTCGCGAGCACGTCGCGGAGCGTCTCCGCGGGGGTCTGCTCCCGCGCGGCCTCGGAGAGGGCGCCCAGCAGCGCGCGCACCTGCCCGAGGCGCTTGCGCGCCGGCGGGCCGATCTCGGGGGCCTGCTCGAGGTGGGCCATCGCCTGGAACACCGACACGCCCAGGGTGTTCGCGAGCAACACGAGGCGGTCGAGCGTGGTCTTCCCGATCCCGCGTGGAGGGACGTTCACCACCCGCAGGAGGTCGACGTCGCTCTTCGGGTTGGTGAGCACGCGCAGGTAGGAGAGGGCGTCCTTCACCTCCGCCCGCTCGTAAAACTTCATCCCCCCGACCACCTGATAGGGCAGATTGGCGGCGCGCATCGCCTCTTCCAGTACGCGCGACTGCGCGTGAACCCTGTAGAATACAGCAATATTCCGCGGCTCCACCCCGCCCGCCACGGCGTCGCGCACGAGCCGCACGACGTAGGCGGCCTCGTCGCGCTCGGACGCGGTCTCGACGACGTGGACCTTCCCGCCCTCGTCGTTCTCGGTGAAGAGCTCCTTCGGCTCGCGCGTGGCCGAGGGGGCGATGACCCCCAGCGCCCCGCGCACGATGTTGGCGGAGGAGCGGTAGTTCTGCTCGAGCTTGACCACCTCGGCGTCGGGGTAGTCGCGCCGAAAGCCCCGGATGTTGCGCACGTCGGCGCCGCGCCACCGGTAGATCGACTGGTCGTCGTCGCCCACGACGCAGAGGTTGCGGGTGCGCGCGGCGAGCGCCTTGAGCAGCCGGTACTGCGTGCCGTTCGTGTCCTGAAACTCGTCGACCAGCACGTGCGAGAAGCGGCGCAGGAGCGCGTCTCGTGCCTCGCGCGTCGCTGGGGGGGCGGAGTCCTTCGCCTCGAGCACGCCCACGACGCGCCAGATGAGGTCCTCGAAATCGACCGCGTTCGCGGCCCGCATGCGCTCCTCATAGGCGACGTAGGCGCGCTTGGCCGCCTCGTCCAGGTACGAATCGAGCGCCATGTCCTCGGGCCCGCGGCCCTCCTGCTTCTCCTTGTGGACCCGGGCGAGCATCGCCCGCGCCGGGTAGCGCTTCTCGTCGAGATCGAGCGCGCGGAGCGCCCGCGTCATGATCGAGCGCTGGTCCTGCGTGTCGTAGATGACGAACCCGGAGCTCAGCGCCGCGGCCTCCGGGTACCGGCGGAGGATGCGCGCGCAGGTCGCGTGGAAGGTGCCTACCCACGCCTCGCGGACCTGCGAGCCGAGCATCTCCTCGAGCCGATGACGCATTTCGCCCGCGGCCTTGTTCGTGAACGTGACGGCGAGCAGCCGGAACGGCGGCACGTGGTGCCGCGCGATCAGGTTCGCGATTCGGTAGGTGATCACGCGGGTCTTGCCGCTCCCCGCCCCCGCGAACACCAGCAGGGGCCCCGCGGTGTGGGCGACGGCGCGCGCCTGGGGCTCGTTCAGCGAGAGGTCGGCGGGGGCGGCGAGCTCGTGCGCGCTGCCGGCGTCTGCCTCTTCCTCGCCGAACAGATCGTCGTCGTCCTCGGGCACCCCGCCTGTGTAGCATTTGTCGAGCCGACGGGGCCGACGGGGCCGACGGTGTGGGCGGGGCGGCACCGCTGGGCCGCCGGGGTTGCGGCACTTTTCACGATGTTTTGCGTTCCATCCCGCGCGACCACGATATACTCCGCGTAGACATGAGTGATCCGACCCCTGAAGTGAAGCCCGCAGGCGGAGAACCCCCGACCGAGCCGACCGAGGCGACCGAGGCCGTCGCCGCCAAGGCGGAGGAGAAGGCGCCGCCCACGCCGCCGACACCCGACGAGCTCGTCGCGCAAGCGAAGGCCGAGGCCGCGAAGACCAAGGAGCAGCTGCTCCGCACGGCCGCCGACTTCGACAACTTCCGCAAGCGCTCGCGCAAAGAGATCGAGGACGCGCGGAAGGCCGGCAAGGAGGACCTCCTGAAGGACTTCCTCCCCGTCTTCGACAACCTCGAGCGCGGAATGCAGAGCGCCAAGAACGCCACGGACGTCTCGGCCGTCGCCGAGGGGCTCTCGATGGTGCTGCGCCAGTTCATCGACACGCTCGGCAAGCAAGGCATCACCAAGGTGCCCACGGTGGGGACGCCCTTCGATCCCTCGGTCCACGAGGCGATCCAGCAGGTCGAGAGCGACGAGCCGGTGGGCCACGTCGTCGCCGAGGTTCAGTCTGGCTACGTCCAGGCGGGCCGCCTCGTGCGCGCGGCGTTCGTCGTCGTGGCGAAGCCGAGAGCCTCCTGAGCGACCCAAGCGATCCGTAGGAGCGACGCGAAAATCATGGGCAAGATCATCGGCATCGATTTGGGTACGACCAACTCGTGCGTGGCCGTCGTCGAGACGAGCCCCGCGGGCAAGGTCGACGTGAAGGTCATCCCGAACGCCGAGGGGGCGCGCACGACACCGTCGATCGTCGCGTTCACGGCGAGCGGCGAGCGCTTGGTCGGGCAGCCGGCCAAGCGTCAGGCCGTGACCAACGCGGCGAACACGATTTACGCGGCGAAGCGCCTCATCGGGCGGAAGAAGAAGTCGGCGGAGATCGAGCATCACGCCGCGAGGTCGCCGTTCAAGATCATCGAGTCACCGAACGGCGACGCGTGGATCGACGTCGGGGGGCGCCAGATGTCGCCGCCCGAGGTGAGCGCGATGGTGCTCGTCCGCATGAAGGAGATCGCGGAGACGTACCTCGGCGAGTCCGTGACCGACGCCGTGGTCACGGTCCCCGCGTACTTCGACGACGCGCAACGACAGGCCACGAAAGACGCGGGCAAGATCGCGGGCCTCAACGTGCGGCGGATCATCAACGAGCCCACGGCCGCCGCCATCGCGTACGGCCTCGACAAGAAGCAGTCGGAGCGCATCGCGGTGTACGACCTCGGTGGAGGCACGTTCGATATTTCGATCCTCGAGATCTCCGACGGGGTCTTCAGCGTGAAGTCCACCAATGGCGACACCTACCTCGGCGGCGAGGACTTCGACCTGCGCATCGTCGACGCGGTGGCCGACCAGTTCTTCGCCGAGCACAAGGTCGACCTCCGCAAGGACAAGATGGGCCTCCAGCGCCTGAAGGAGGCCGCGGAGAAGGCCAAGCACGAGCTCTCTTCGTCGCTCGAGACCGAGATCAACCTGCCGTTCATCGCGGTTGGGGCGGGCGGCGCCCCGCTGCACGTCATCAAGACCATGACCCGGGCCGAGCTCGAGCTGCTCACCCGCGACCTGGTCGAGCGCAGCCTGGAGCCCTGCAAGAAGGCGCTCGAGGACGCGAAGCTCCGCACGAGCGACATCAACACCGTGGTGCTCGTCGGCGGCATGACGCGCATGCCCGCGGTCAGCAAGGCGGTGAAGGAGTACTTCGGCATCGAGCCGAGCAAGGGCGTCAACCCAGACGAGGTCGTGGCCGCCGGGGCCGCGCTCCAGGGCGCCGCGCTCGACGGCGAGCAGAACGTCGAGGTGTTGCTCCTCGACGTCACGCCGCTCTCGATGGGCGTCGAGACCGGCGGCGGCGTCTTCACGCCGCTCATCGCGCGCAACACGACGATCCCCACCGAGCGCAGCGAGGTCTTCACGACCAGCCTCGACAACCAGAGCTTCGTGCCGATCCACGTGCTCCAGGGCGAGCGCCGCATGGCCGCGGACAACCGCAGCCTCGCGAGGTTCGAGCTCGCGGGCATTCCCCCGGCACCGCGCGGAGTGCCGAAGATCCAGGTGACCTTCCGCATCGACGCCAACGGCGTGGTCTCGATCGACGCGAAGGACCTCGGCACGGGCCGCGTGCAGCAGGTGAAGGTCACGTCGACGAGCGGTCTCGACAAGGACGAGATCGACCGGATCATCCTCGAGAGCGAGCGCTTCGAGGCGACCGACGCCATTCGTCGCGAGCTCGCCGAGCTGCGAAACGCGGCCGAGACGCTCCTCTACACCACCGACGCGGCGCTCGAAGGCTACGTCGACATCGTCGACGCCGACACGCTCGAAGAGACCCGCGAGGCGGCGAGCCGACTGCGCGAGCTCGTCGACTCGCAGGGCGATATCCAGTCCATGCGCTCGGCCTACCAAGACCTCGAGGCGCGCACGTTCCAGCTCGCCGAAAAGCTCTACGGCGGCTGATCTCCCGACGTCGCGCGCGGCTTGGCACTCCGTCGACACGACCCGGCTACGCCTCGGTCGCGACGTCCGGGCCTCGTCCGAGGCTCGCGGCGAGGGCGAGCGGCGCCCACAGCGGGAAGAAGATGGGCAGGCCGCGCGCGAGCATGGCCAGCGCGGCGAGGCGGGTAGCGCGTGAGCCGTCGCGCCGCACCACGACCACGTGGCGGCGTGCGTCGAGGGCGTCCGCCTCCCACGGACGCACGTGGAAGCGAGCGAACCAGTCGGTCGCGCGGACGACGGCCGCGAGCGTCGTGGCGGCGCGGCTCGTGGGGTCGTAGCGCAGGGCGCGGGCGCGGACGTCGCCCGTGACGAACACGCCGTACATCGTGAGCGTGAGCGCCCCGAACAGCTCGACGCGGCTCGTGAGCTGGATGAGGACGTGAAACCACACGCCCCACGCGAGCGCCGCCGCGCGCGTGCGCCGGCTCACGAGCAGCACGGGGAGAGACAGCTCGGTGATGACCGCGAGCTTCGCGAGCGCGCTCGCGGCGAGAGGGGTCGCGAGGGCCGCGAGCAGACCGTGGGGGACGCCCCTCGCCTCCGCCAGCGGCGCGTACCACGTGAGGCGCTCGTGGAGCACCGCGCCCGAGCGCCAGTCGGCGTCGAGGAGCTTCGAGGCGCCGGAGGCGAGGTACACGAGGCAGACCTGCGCCTGGCAGAGGGCGACGCCCCACGCGAGGCCCACCCGCGAAGCCGCCGACGCTGGTGGCGCGGCCGGGGTGAGCCATCGATCGCAGGGCGTGAGCGACAGGAGGAGCGCGTAGCATCCAAGCGCGTAGCGGTTGTGATGGTAGTCGAGGGTATCGATCGATAGTGTGTAAAATACAAGGAATGCGCTGCCCACCAGCGCCTCGCGCGCGCGGGCACCGAGCACCACGAGCGCGGCGAGGACGACGCGCAGGGCGACGAGCGCGACGTAGAGGGAGCGGCCGGGGACCCACGCCTCGGGGAGCAGGCTCACGTGGAACGCGTCGCCGAAGTAGCCGCGAGTGGTCAGCTCGCGCGCGGCCGCCGCGGACTGGTAGAGGAGCATGAGGCCGAGGCTCAGCCGCACCGGCCCGAGGAACGTGCCGTCCACGGTGCCGTCGAGGAGCCTGCGGAGTCTTCGATCAAGGCGCACGGTGGGCCCTCGGGAAGGACTCGAGCCGCGCGGTCTCGGGCGGACGGCGGTTTCGCCGCGTGGTCACGATCAGGACGAGGCGTGTCGTCTCGGCGTCGCCGCTCGCGTCGAGGAACACGTCGTCGAGCGCGGCGTGGAGGCGCTCGGTCTGGGTGGCGGCGCCGTAGCTCGCCGCGAGCTCCACCCCGAACGCGCACAGCTCGGGCCTCCGGACGCGCTCCCGCCACGAGTACCTCCGCATCGTGCCCGAGGCGTCTCTCGCGTTCCAGTCGCCCGTCGGCACGGGCACGAGCGCCCCGCGCACCTCGCGGAAGAGCTCGTACCGCACCGTGCTGGCCTCGGAGAACATGCGGAACCCGCCCATGGCGCCGGGGCGCGAGTCTGCGGTCAGCGCGAGCGCGCACTGTGCGGCGAGCCACGCCGCTGCGAAGAGGCCTCGCGCGACGCGGGACGACTCGAGCACGCCGCCACGGTATCACGCTCGCGCGGCGGCCTTCACGCGCTCCCGCCGGCGCCGTGGGCCGCCGGCGCGAGGGGAGGGACGCCGGCAGGCCGGAGCGCCATCTCTACGACAGGGTACGCCCGGAGCGGCGCCTCGCGCACGTCCACGAACCCGAAGCGCTCGTAGAGCGGCCTCGCGTCGCGCGTGCCGAGCCGTACGATCCGCGCGCCGCCCACCCGCGGGTGCGCCAGGAGCACGCGCAGCATCGCGCTCGCGAGGCCTCGCCCGCGCGCGCGCTCGGTCACGAGGACGTCGAAGATCCAAGCGACCCTGCCGTCGGTCGTCGCCCGCGCGACGGCGACGAGCCCGCCCGCGTCGTCGAGCACACCGACCCTCACGGCCGAGTCTCGGAAGGCCCGCGCGCGGTCGCTCGGCGACACACCCTCGAGCCAGTAGGCCCCCTCGAGGAGCCGCGCGGCCTCTTCGAGCCGCTCGTCGGGCAGGTGAGCGAGGACGCGGCTCCCGTCGCGGGCCCGGAGCAGGTCGGGCGGCGCGTCGCCCGGGTTGGCGCCGAGGACCGCCTCCACCGCCGCGTAGTCGCCCGGATCGCCCCGCCCGAGCAGCCCGCGGATCACCTTCGCGCGCTCGTCCGGGGTGCGATTCTGTGCGAGCTTCTGCTTGCCGGTGACCTGCTCGAGGTCGAGCCGTACGACCGCGATGCTGGCGACCGCCTTCGCGTACAGCGGGCCCTCGGCGTCGATGGGCCCATACCCGCCCTCGGGCTGGAGCTTCTCCATCAGCGCGGTGAGCACGGCCGCCTTCTTCGCGGGCTCATGCTCCGCCCCGAGCACCCCCTCGACCTGCACGCTCCGGTAGAGCGTGGTCGCGGGGCACGCGCGCACCGGATCCGTGAAGGTGGAGGGGATGCGGGCGACATCCTCTTCGTACGAGAGCACGGCCCGCCGGCCGAGCGCCTCCGCCTTCTCGCCCACGGGGGCCCCGTGGAAGTAGAGCGCCCCGCCGACGCGCACTGTATGGAGCGCGCGGAGGATGGGCTGCCCGGCGTCGCCGGTGCTGGCGAGGTGCATGGTTGGCGCCCGATCGAGGAGCGTCAGCGCCTCGGTGTGGGTCATGGCGAAGTAAGTGGCCTTGCGCATGCCACGAACATGCCCCCAATATGGTCTACTCGTTAGTACCAGAAGGAGGAAAACGATTGGACCAGCCTTCGAGGCCTGCGCTCTCTCTCTCCCTCGCGCCGCCGGAGTCGGACCACGAGGGCCTCGCCGCGCGCGTGCACCGCACCCTCGTCTCCGAGGTTCGTCGGGGGCGGCTCCGTCCAGGTCAGCTCCTGCCGGGAAGCCGCCGGCTGGCCGAGGCCTTCGGGGTGCACCGCAACACCGTGCTCGCGGCGCTCCGTGAGCTCGAGGCGGAGGGGTGGGTGTGCGCCGAGCCCGCGCGTGGCACGCGGGTGGCGAGCGGGCTGCCGGCCCAGCCACGGCGCCCCGCGCCGCCGCCGCCCACCGCCGCGCGCCCAGGATTCGACCTGCCGCGCTTGGATGTGGAGGACCCCTCGCCCGCGGCGGTCCCGCGCGCGGCCCCGCTGTCGTTCTCGGGGGGTGTTCCGGACGTGCGGCTCGTGGACACCGCGGTGTTGGGTAGGGCCCTCCGCCGCGCGCTCCGCGATCCCGGAACGCTGCGGTACGGCAGCTCCCAGGGCGATCCAAGGCTCCGCGAGGCGCTCGCGGCGATGTTGTCCGACGCACGCGGCGTCCCTCGCGCGGCCGACGAGCTGGTCGTGACCTCGGGGAGCCAGATGGCCCTCGACCTCGTGGCGCGCGGCCTCTTCGCGCGTGGGGCGCGCGTGGCCGTCGAGGCGCTCGGCTACCGTCCGGGGTGGGACGCCTTACGCCGCGCGGGGCTCGAGCTCGTGCCGGTGCCCGTCGACCGCCACGGCCTCGACGTCGAGCTGCTCGCGGATCTCGCGCGGCGTGCGCCGATCTCGGGTGTGGTGCTCACGCCTCATCACCAGTACCCCACCACGGTGACCCTCTCGGCGGAGCGCCGCCTCTCGCTGCTCGCCCTCGCGCGGCGACAGCGCTGGCTCGTGGTGGAGGACGACTACGACCACGAGTTCCATTACGAAGGGCGCCCCGTCCTGCCGCTCGCGAGCGCGGATCCTGGGGGCAACGTCGTGTACGTGGGGACGCTCTCGAAGCTCCTGGCGCCGGGCCTTCGCCTCGGCTTCGTGGCGGCTCCGCGGGCCGCGATCGCGCGCCTCGCCGACGTGCGACGGACCACCGATCGCGAGGGCGTGCACGCCGTCGAGCGCGCGGTCGCGCTGCTCTTCGAGGACGGCGACCTCGGGCGGCACGCGCGCCGGGTCCGTCGCGTGTATCATGCACGCAGAGACGCCCTGGTGGAGCTCCTCCGCGCGAGCCCGCTCACCTTCGCGGTCCCCCACGGGGGGACGGCGCTCTTCGCCTCGACGCCCGCTGGAGTCGACGTGGACGCGGTCGTCGCCGGGGCCGCTGCCCGCGGCGTGGCCCTCCAGTCCCCCCGCTCGTTCGCGTTCGACGGCCTGCCGCGACGGCACCTGCGCCTCGGCTTCGCGCAGCTCGACCTGCCCGAGCTCGCGCGGGCCGCGCGCGCCCTCACGCTCGCGCTCGACGAGGCTGCCGGCGGAAGAACCCTTGGGAGAAATCGGTTCACGTGAGACCATGGTGGGGCTGTGAGTCGTGGTCGCACTACCGGCAAGCTGGGTAACGACTGGGTCGTCGTCGGCCTCGCCGCGCTCGCGTGCATCGCCGGGCTCGGGTGCAACGACGCCGTCGCGAAGGCCAGGGAGCCGAGCGGCCCGCCGCCGGCGGAGGAGGGCATCAGCTTCGCGGGTGGCGCCGGCGCGCGCGAGCGAGCAGCGCCGCCGCCGGTCACCATCGTCACGCCGGAGCGCCCAGCCCCGGCCGCGGTGGGGGCGCTCGAGAACCTCCGCGCCCTTCGCCGGCTGTACGAGGGCCTCGGCCGCCTCGAGGACGGCACGGCCCGCGAGGACGTGCGCATCGTGCAGTTCGGCGACTCGCACACGGCGGCCGACCTCGAGACGGGCACCATCCGGCGCGCGCTCACGTCCCGGTTCGGCGACGGCGGCCGCGGCTACGTGCAGATCGGGCGCCCCTGGAAGAGCTACGCCCAGGAGGGCGTGCGCACGGGGATGACCGACTTCATCGGCGAGCACAGCGGCCCCAAGTTCCACGGGCGACCGGGCAGCGAGGGGCTCTTCGGCCTCGGCGGAGGGGCGATCGCCACCGACCGGCGCGGTGCGCGCGCGTGGGCGGAGCTCTCGGCGCGGGCCAACGTCATCGAGCTGTCGTACCTCCAGCAGCCGGCGGGCGGCTCGTTCGATTTCATCGTCGACAACGTGCGGGTCGCGCGCGTGCAGACGCGGGGGGTGGCCTACACGGCCGCGTTTCGCGCGGTGCCGGTCGCGGACGGCCCGCACACGGTCGAGGTCCGCGCGCTCGGCGACGGCGACGTGCGCGTGTACGGCCTCACGCTGGACGCGAGCGCGAACGGCGTGACGGTCGACGCGCTCGGCATCAACGGCGCCCGGGCGACGGCGCTGCTCGCCTGGAACGAGCCCCACGTCGCCGAGCAGCTCCGCCGGCGCACGCCGGATCTCGTGGTGCTCGCCTACGGGACGAACGAGTCCGGCGACGACGCCACGCCCGAGCGCTACGAGCGCCACCTCGTCGACGCGCTCTCACGAGTAAAGCGCGCCGTCCCGAGCGCGTCGTGCCTGCTGCTCGGCCCGCCCGACCGGGCGATCGAGACCAAAGACGGCTGGATTACGTCGCCCAAGATCGTCGAGATCGTGCGCTCCCAGCGCCGCGTCGCCCAGGCCGCGGGGTGCGCGTTCTACGACCAGCTCGCGGCGATGGGCGGCGAGGGGAGCATGGCGGCGTGGGCCGTCCAAGACCCGCCACGCGCCGCGCGTGATCGCGTGCACCTCTCCCGCGACGGTTACGCGCAGCTCGGCGCGAGCTTCGTCGCCGACCTGCTCCGCGGCTACTCGCTCTACCGGGCGTCGAAGGCCCCCGCGCAGCCAGCGCCTCCGCAGCCGGCGCCCGCGCCCTGAGCGCGCGCGCGCGTCAGCGGCGGCTCGACCAGGTCCCAGAAGACCGATCAGGGGCCGGCGTCGCCGCGTGCCTGTCGAGCGTCGAGCCCGGCGACGATCGCCTTCTCGAACAGCACGCCGATCGCCTCGGCGCCCGCGGGCGTGGGGTGCGTGAGGTCGGAGGAGGCGAGCGCAGGCTTCGCCTTCAGCCATCGCCCAATCGTGCCCTCTCCGCCCATGGCCTCGTAGGTGTTCCAGAAGGCGCATCCGTTCGCCAAGGCGACCTTCTTCTGCGACGCCACGATCTTTGGGATGATCTTCTTGGTCTTCACCACGCCGGCCGAGCGCTCGCCGCGGTCGAGCGGGGCAGCGAGCATCACCGAGGCGCCCTGGGCCGCAGCCTTCACCTTGAGCAGCACGGTGGTGAGCGTGCGCTCGTACGAGGCCTCCGAGAACACGGGCGCCTCGCTCTCGTTCGTGCCGAACTGAAGGACCACGAGCGACGGCTTGCGCAGCGTCATCTGCTCGCGCCAGTGCCCGTCGTCCATCGGGACCCACAGCAGGCTCTGCGCACCGTTGGCGCCGAGCGCGTCGTACACGACGCCCACCGCGCCGGGGGCCGGGGGCGCGCCGGGGACGTCGTGAACGTCGCGCTCGAGGACCACGCCGAAGAGGCGTACGTCCCCGCCTCCCACCGCGCGGAGGCGCATCTTGCGGGGGCCGTCCTCCACCCGGAACGAGTGCACCTTCGACGACTTGGTCTCCGCGCGCGTGGAGACCCGCTCGGTCTTGTCGCCCGACTGGACCTCGAAGTCGCCGCCGCCGGGCTGCGCCAGGTAGTACACGTCGAAGCGGGACACGGCGCGCCCGTAGTCGCCCTTGTCGGCCGCCCCGAACGTCGCGATCGCGCCGCCTTGTCCGTGAAACGTGACCCCACCTAGGCCGTACTGGCGGTCGTTGGTGAATGGGCCGGTGATGCGATTCGCGTTCCAGCCCTCGCCCGCATAGTGGACGACGTCGTTGTGAAAGTACCACTCCCACGGGTTCGCCACGAGGATGAACCCGTGACCGGCGTCGCCGTACCGCGCCTGCATGCGTCGGCGCAGGGTGCCGGAGATGTAGTCGCTCGTGATGACCGAGTCGCCGTAGTGGAGGATTCGCGTGACCGCCCCAGGCTGCTTCGCCGCCGTCGCCGCCAGTTGCGTGTAGAATGCATCGAGCGCGTGGCCCGTCGGGTCGTCGATCGCGAGCGAGCCTGCGGTCTTCGCGAGCACCTCGGGATCGAGCGGCGCGCTCGCGCTCCCGTGGCTCGGCAACGCGTTCGCCTCCGTCGCCTGGTTGCCCGCGGCCCGCAGGGCGGTCTCGCCGGCGCTCGCCGCGGGCGGCGCCGTAGGGGGCTTGGTGCCGTCTCTCGCGTCTCGCTCGTCGGTGTCCGCGGGGGCCTCCCACGGCAATTGCCCGATGCGGAGGCGGGTGAGCCACGCGGGCGAGCGCGACGGCGGCACGAGGTGGGGCAGCGCCACGAGGGCGATCAACACGCCGAGCGCGACGGTGGTCTTCTGGCGCGAGAGGGGCGCGTCGCCCCCGGCCTTGGGATCGCCCGAGGGAGCGGCCTCGGCGCCGGCGGGCTCGGTGTGCACGCCCTCGTGGACGGCGTGGAGCGGCGCGGGGTCGTTGGCCATGCACCTGCCCCTAGCGAACGTCGTGGGCGGTCGTCCAGCTGAACACGCGCGAAGGCGACCTCGCGCGCGGCTGGCGAAATGGCCGCCCGTGCCACACGTCGTGCCCGATCGTCCGCCGCGCCTAGCTCGCGGAAATGGGCCAGGAGCGCGCCTCGAGGCGGTCCTTGCCGCACCGACCTCCGCGCTCCGGTGCGGGCACGCTTGCGTTGCGCGCCTGCGTCGGACTAGTTGCCGTGGGCCAGTCGGTCCTCGACGCAGCGCGCTCCTCCCGAGCGCGCGGGCGCCGGCGAGCCTCACGAGTCGATGCTCTTCAACAGCGCGCTGTACGGCGTCTTCCTCCTCGCGGTGTACGCGGTCTTCTGGGCGCTCACGCCGAGGGCCCGCCCGGGCGCGCCGCCGTCCGTCGGCGTGCTCGCGACGCGTCGCCTCCTCCGCGCCCTCTTCCTCGTGGGCGCGAGCTACGCCTTCTACTTCTACGGGACCTACGACGCCGCGCTGGACGCCGCGGCGGACAAGGCGCCGCCGCTCAGCCCGCTGGCGTGGAGCGTGCTCTGCCTCGGCATCATTTTCGTCGGCAGCACGCTCGATTTCGCCATCGGAAACAAGCTCGCGGCCACCCAGGACCCGCGTCGCCGCAAGCTCCTCTTGTTGGTCTCGGTCACCTACTACCTGGGTGTCCTCGCGCTCTTCAAATACTGGAACTTCGGCGCCGACACCGTGGTCGACATGGCCCGCGTCGTCGGCGTGACGCTCCGCCCAGTGCACCTTCGACTGGCGCTCCCCTTCGGCATCTCGTTCTTCACGTTCGAGACCATGAGCTACACGATCGACGTCTACCGCCGCGAGATCCAGCCCGCGCGCCGATACCTCGACTATCTCCTGTTCGTCGCGTTCTTCCCGCACCTCGTCGCGGGCCCCATCGTGCGCCCGCACACCATGTTGCCTCAGTTCGAGCGGGAGCCCGTCGCGACCGACGACACGAAGGCGCGGGGGATGTTCCTCATCGCGACCGGCCTCGCCAAGAAGCTCGTCATCGGCGACACGCTGGCCGTGAACCTCGTAGGGCGGGTGTTCGACAACCCGGAGCGCTACTCCTCGCTCGAGGGGCTCGTCGCCGTCTACGCCTACGCGATCCAGATCTACTGCGACTTCTCCGGCTACACCGACGTCGCGATCGGCAGCGCGCTGCTCTTCGGTTACGAGCTGCCGCTGAACTTCAACGCGCCCTACACCTCGCGCGACCTGCAAGAGTTCTGGCGGCGGTGGCACATCTCTCTCTCCACCTGGCTGCGCGATTACCTCTACATCTCGCTCGGCGGCAGCCGGGGCAGCGCGTGGAAGACGTACCGCAACCTGATGCTGACGATGGTGCTCGGCGGCCTCTGGCACGGCGCGAGCTGGAACTTCGTCATCTGGGGGGCGCTCCACGGGGGCGCGCTCGCGGTGAACCGCGCATGGCAGCGGGCCCGCGAGGCCCGGCTAGCGTCGCTCGGCGTCGGCCCAGCGACCCTCGCCACGCGGGACGCCGCGCCGCTGTGGCGTCAGGCGCTCGCCGTCCTCGCCACCTTTCACTTCGTGTGCGTCGCGTGGATCTTCTTCCGCGCGCAGACCTTCGCGCAGGCGAAGCTGCTGCTCTTACGAACGGTGGGCGTGCGCGAGGTGATGGACCCCGTGACCACCGAGCTGAAGACGGTCTTGTCGTTCACGCTCACGACGCCGAACCTGTCGGCCAAGGTGCTGCTCGCGCTCGCGCTCGGCTTCGTCACGCACTTCCTGCCGCGGCGCGCGTACGAGGGGGCCTACGAGGCGTTTCGGCGGAGCCCCGCCGTGCTCCAAGGGGTGATGCTGGCGGTGGTGGCCTACGCGCTCCACCTCGCGGCGGGCGCGAAGTCCGAGCCGTTCGTCTACGGGCAGTTCTGAAGCATCGCGGGTGATCTCTGACACGGGCACACACGGGGGCCGAAACCTGGAGGTCGTCGCACGCGAGGATGCCGCGGCGGCCCAGGCGTGATAGCCCGGTGGCCCGATGCTCCCGTTCGTCTTCATCGACGCCTCCAAGCTCGGCCCCTTCAGCCCGTTTGGCCTGTGCATGATGGTCGCGTTCTTCGCGGGTAACGCCCTCACGGCGTGGAGAGCGAAAAAGGTCGGGCTCGACGAGAAGCTCTTCAGCGAGTTTCTCGTCGCGTGCCTCGCCGGAGGGTTCTACGGCGGCCACTGGATCGACCTGATCTTCTATCACCCGGAGGAGCTGCTCGCGCACCCGTGGAAGCTCCTGTTCTTCTGGTACGGCCTGAGCTCCACCGGCGCGTTCGTCGGCGCCCTCGGCGCCGCCGCGGTCTGGAAGTATTACGACTTCACCCGCGCCGGGCTGCGAGTGCGGGTGACGCGCAGAGAGAGCCCGATTCCGCTCTTGCCCTATGCGGACGTGAACATGGCCGTCGGAGCCATCCCGTTCGCGATAGGTAGGCTCGGCTGCGCCCTCGTGCACGACCACCCGGGCAGGTTCACGCGGCCGGGTCACCCGTTCGCGCTGCAGTGGCCGCTCGACGAGAACGACGGAGTCCACCACGTGTTCGGGCCGCTCCACGTCGTGACGGGCGGGAGCACCACCCGCTTCGACCTGGGCCTCATCGAGTGCATGGCGCTGACCGTGATCGCGGTGGTGATGGCCTCGCTCTGGAAGAAGCGCTTCCGCCCCGGTGTGCTCACCGCGATCGCGTGCGGGCTCTACGGCACCGCGCGCTTCTTCTTCGACACCCTCCGCGTCCAAGAGGGGCCCGACGCCGAGCTGCGGTACCTCGGGCTCACGTTCGCGCAGTACTGGTCGGTGGCGGTCGTCGCGCTCGGGGTGTACCTCGCCGTTCGCGCGCGCCGCCTGGCCGTGGCCGAGGCGCCCGGTGGTCCACCGCTCCCGCGCGGCGAGCCCTGACGGCGGCGCTACGCGAGGTCAGCGGCGCCGCCGCGCGACGGCGAGCCCCACGAGGACCATCCCGAGCGCGACGAGGGTCCCGCCCGCGGGGGCTCCGCGGGTCGTGGCGCAGCCGCCGGAGAGGCGGCTCGGGTACCCCGCGTTCCACGTGTCCGTGGCGATGGGCAGCGCGCGATACGGCACGATGGGGGCGCCGTCGAACGTGGCGCCGAAGGTCGCGTGCTTCAGCCCGAGGCCGCTCGAGCCCAGCTGGAACACGAAGCTATAGAGGCCCGGGGCCCGCCGCGTCACGGGGCCCACGCTCTGCGGTGTCCCCTCGATGGTCACCACGCCCGCGAGCCGCTGGAGGTCGAAGAGGTCGGCGCGCGAGACCCCGTCGGCCGTTCGGAGCTCGAGGATCGCGGTGATGTCGCGCGAGCCGTCCGCGGGGACGTAGTCGGAGCTCAGCGCCATCCAGCTCGCGCGCGCGCTGGGCATGAACGCGCGCGGATCGCGGCTGCGCTCCAGGGCGTCGAGTGAGCCGAGGGCGTCGACCTCGCCGGGGCCGTTCTGGTCTTGAAATGGCGCGGGGCCACGGAACGGGTGCGCGCCGGCTTGCAGCAGGGCCGCGACCTTGTCCTGCGTCAGCGTGGGATCCCGCTGGAGGAGCAGCGCGGCGACGCCAGTGACGATAGGGGACGCCATCGACGTGCCGGAGCTCACTCCGTGATCCGAATCCACCAGCAGACAGCTCGGATCGGGGCTCCCCCCCCGCGGCGGGCACGAAGACGTCGTGAAGATGCTGCGCAGCGAGCCCACCGGCGCCTGGTGTGAGGCGGTCGACGCCACCACGCCGCCCGGCGCCGCGATCTCCGGCTTGGGCACTCCGTTCGAGTTCGGACCGGCGCTCGAGAACCAGCACACCTCGCCGTCGACCAGCGCGCGGGGCTCTTCCCCCGTGGGGAGCAGGCCCAGCGGGTCGGTGCGAGGGACGGTGAGGCCCACGTTCGATCCCGTCCCGCTCGTCCAGCGCGTGCGGTTGACCGTGCATCCTACACCTATGATGGAAGGGTGCGCGGCGGGCAGGTTGATCGTGCCCTCGCGGACGCCGTTCTCGAAGCGCGGCACGTCGTCGCCACCGGCGTGGCCGCCCAAGGACTGGAGGTAGAGCTCGACGTTCGTGGGCGTGTCCGCCCCGTTCGCGAGGACGATGGAGTACACGCCTGCGGGCCACGCGCCGGTCCATACGACCACCGCGCCCCGGTGGCCCACGGGCACGGGCGAGTCGGCGGGCGCCGAGCCGTTCACGATGCCCGCGCGGAAGGACCCCTCGCGCCGGCCCTGATCGGTGCCTTCGGCCACCGGCGCGAGCCACGTGCCGGTGGGGAGATCGAGGCCGACGGAGACGCTGCCGCGTCCGCGGAACGACGCCCACACTTGCACGGAGCCGCCGCTCGCCGCCGGCGAACGCACAGGGACCCGGACCACCCCGCGCGCCGGAACGTGCACGCTCTGGTGGATGGGCAGCTCCGCGACCGAGCCGCTGTTGCCCGCCGCCGCGACGATCACGCGCCCAGGCTGGCTCGGGCCAACGAAGGACGCGACGGCGCGCTCCCATAGCATCGAACCGTCGTGCGGGCCGAAGTCGCTACCGAGCGACAGGTTCACGGCGACGGGTCTCTTCATCCGCGTACCGACGGCGAACATGAAGCCCACCGCGCGCACGAGGTCGTCGTTGTCGATCGAGTCGGTGCCGGGCCGGGTGATGCGCGCCGAGACGATACCGGCCTTCGGCGCGACTCCTGCGAGCTTGCCCGCGCCGCCGCCACCCGCGGCGATGCCGGTCACGTGCGAGCCGTGCCCGATGTCGTCGGTCGGTAGATCCGCCGCCGCGCGCCTCGCGAGGATGTCGTCGATGTCGGCCTTCGAGTACACCGCGCCGGCGACGAGAGCGCCGCCTTCGTCGCGTACACCGAACTCCGCCTCGAGCGCGGCGTGCACCCCCCGCGGCTTCCGCGAAAGATCGAGCATCCACTCGACGCGTGTGGTCCCGTCGGCCGCGAGGAAGTCGGGGTGCGTGAGGTCGGCGCCGGTGTCGGCGACGCCGATGAGGGTGCCGGTGCCGTCCGCCCCGGCGAGGTTCGCGGCCCGCGAGCGGGTGACGAGGCCGACTCGGTCGTTCAGGAGGTGCAGCGTCGGAGCCACCTCGACGCGGACACGCGGGTGGGCCGCGGCGAACGCCAGGATCGCGCGGCGCCCCGTGAGCCACGCGAGGCCGGGGGTCGCCTCGCGCAGCCCGAGGCTCGCCGCGGTGCTGCCGGGTGGCAGCTCGACGAGGCCAGAGACCACACCCGAGCCCGGCGCGAGCGTCGCCTCTGCGCGGTCCCCGAGCACGCGCAGCAGCGCGGGCCCGTTGGGGGTGTCTGCGTGCGCCGCGCCGGCGCCGCCGAGCGTGAGGGCGAGCAGGAGGAGACCGGCGCCGAGCCGAGGGCGCCGCCGGAGTCGAGGCATTCGGGCATCCTAGAGCGCCGAACCGCTTGACGACCGAGGATTTTCGCCGAGTTGCGAGCCGTGCGAGGCGCGACGACGAGTCCTACTGCTGCTAGGCGAGGAGGAGCAACGAAGTACGGCGACGTAAATCGGCGAAAAGCCGACCGAATCAAGCCGTTCGGCGCTCTAGCTAGCAGCCCCTGCGGGGTCCCCACGGGGTTCCTTCGGCCGAGCTACCCCGCGCGCCGCGCGCAGCTCGAACAAATGCAGAGTGCACGGGGTGGTCGGGCTCGCGGACGGCCGACCGCACCGTCGGACGCACGCGCGCGCTCGTCTACTTCGCGAGCTTCGCCGGATCCTCGATGGCCTCCGGCGTGCAGCCCGGGGGCGCGCCGGGCGAGCAGCGCGAAGGGATCCCTCCGGGGATGACCACCGAGTACGACAGCCCCGCCACGGGGGCAGGGAAGTCGGTGCTCACGAGCTGCGCGCCGCTCGCCAGCGCAGCCTCGCGCTGCGCAGTGTTGTTGGCGCGTGCCGTCGCGGGGCTCGAGTCGGCGCGTGTGCGCACGATGTAGCCCGCCGCGAGCGCCTTCTTGATGTCCGCGGCGCTGGCGATAGGGTCGTTCAAGATCATCAAGGCAGCGAAGGGATCGTCGAAGCTCGACTCGGCGAACACGAGGCGTCCGTCCAGGTTCTTCTTTCCGCGGGTGTAGCTGTCGCGGAAGCCGCCGGTGTCGTTGAGGTAGAAGAGGAAGCGCCCGCGCGCCTCGCCGAGGGTGGGCCAGCCGCGCGCCGCGACGCCGGCGGCGAGGGTCGGCGAGGCTCCGCGCACGTCGTCTGGCGTGACGAGCCACGGCCGCTCGAACACGGAGAGGATCTCGCCCTCCATCGCGGCGATACGCGCATCGTTGGCGGCGCTGGAGGCGAACTTGGGCTCCAGGTGGATGAAAATCGGGTGATGCCCCGGGTGGGCGGAGGACCAGCCGCGGAGCGCGAGGAGGCAGTCGGTGAACACGCGACAGGTCGTGCGGTCGTCGAGCAGGCCGATGTGGAACACCTCGTAGCGCTGGCACTCGTCGTCCCAGTGAAGATCGAGCTCGAAGCTGCGCACTCCCTGCTTGTCGAGCTGCTCGGCGAGCGGCGCGTGGGAGTAGGCCCAGTCGACGAGGTCGGAGGTGGGCTGCACGTGGTAGCTGTTGTGCGTCGCCTTCGCCTGGAGGTGGTTCATGCGGAGGGTCGCGTCGAGAGGGTAGCTCGCGGTCGACTTCACGAACGCCAGGGGCTTCGGCTTCTCTCCGCAGGCCCCGCCCGCGTCGCCGGCGTCGGTCGCGGTGAGCCCTGCGTCGCCGCCCGCGGGCGCGGACGTCGAGCACGCGGAGGACGCACCGCCGACCAGCGTGGCGAGCGAGACGAGCGAGGCGAGCGAGACGAGCGCGGCGAGCGCGGCGAGCGAGCCCGTGGAGAGCGGTCGCGGCGGTCGAGTTGGGCGGCGGGCGGCAGGTCGTTGGGCACGCCCCAGTATGCGGCGGCGCGATGGCGAACGCGAGGCTCACTTCGTGCAGCGCGATCCACCGCACGAGCGCGCTCCCGGCGTGTTGCTCGTAGTCGATGCGGAGCTGCCAGTCGACGTCGTCGCCTGGGAGACGCCCGACCGTGTCCTGCGGCGACACGAACAAGTGCTCGACCTCGCGCCCGAGCCGGCGCCGGAGGATGAACGCGAGCGCACGCTTCAGCTCGTCCTCGAGCGCGGGCAGGTCCGGGTGTGCGGGAGCCGTCTGCCGAAGCGCGGCGATGAGGGCCCCTGCAGCCTCCGCGCGGCTCGCCGCGGCGGTCACACGGGGCGGAATGAGCGGTCCAACCCCGAAGCCACCCTCCGCGTCGAACGGGGTCTCTCCGGGGCCGTATTGGATGGCGCGCGTGTACCGGTGCCAGCGCGCGCAGAGAGACAGCGCGCTCCGCGGGTTGGCGACGTCGCGCGTGGCTTCGGGGGAGATGAGCGCGAGCTCGGCCGCGGCCTGGCATGTCCAGTGCTCCTCGCCGAAGTAGTACTGACTGCCGAAGAACTCCCAGCTCCGGCCGAGGCGTGCGCTCCCGCGCGTCGCTGCGGCGAGATCCGCGGGGTCGTGGTTGAGCTCGTAGGCCTTCGCGAGCGCGAGGGTGGCCTCGCCCGAGTAGTAGAGCACCTGCTGGTCGATCGGCGCGCGCGCGCGGCGGTCATAGAAATGCCGAAACTCCCCGTCCGGGCGCTGTTGGTCGCGCAAGAACCGTGCGAGAGAGGCGACCGAAGCCCGGTAGCCGGTGTCGAAGCCGCTCTCGTCGAGCGCGGCGAACGCGAGGATGGCGAGCGCCGAAGACCCCACCTCTGCGACCGGCTCGAGCGCGACGCACCGGTTCGCGCCGCAGTCGGCGAACACTCCGTCGCGGAGGAGCGCCGCCGCTCGCTGGGCCGCGGCCACGACGGCGGGCTCCCTCGTGATCCCGGCGGCCTGCGCGAGAAAGAACGTCGCGCCGGCGTGCCTCGGCCAGCTGTACGAGCCGTCGGCCTCGTTCGTCACCGCGCGCACGAGGTACTTGTAGTATCCACGCGTATCGACGAGCTTCGCGAGGTGGAGCGCGAGCTCGAGCACCGCGCGACGCGCCAAGCCGGTCGTGAGCTCGGCCGCCGTCGCGGGGCGAGGTGAGGCGCGCTCCGGCGCGACGTCGCGCCGGAACCGCAGGCGAGTGAGCTCCGCCCGCGCGCGCACCTCGGCGACCGGGACGCCGAGGCGCTCGGCGAGGAGCGCGAACGTGAGCTCGGGATCGGTGCCGAAGCCGATGCCGGTGTGGGGATCGGCGTACGCGTGCTCGTAGGCCGACACCCGGAGCAGGTCGTCCACGGTGACGATCGCCTCGCGCCCGTCGAGGCGCGCGCGCACGCCGTCCTTGCCGGGGAGCAGGGCGAGCGCGAAGAGGCGGGGCTCGGTCGACACCGGCCCCTCGGCCACGACGACCTCGCGCACCGTGTCGACCGATAGCGCGCTCGCCGCCCCGGCCACGTCGCCGCGCGACGACGCTCTCCCGACCAGCTCGCCGCGTCGCCAGGTGCTCGTGACGACGGTCGCGTCCGCCGGCGCAGTGGGGCGCAGCCGCGCGCGCCCGTAGACCGCGGCGCTCGCGACCGTCAGCGCGAGCCCATAGCCCAGCAGCACGCCGGCGAGCCGCCCGTCGCTCACCGTGGCCGCCTGCGCGAGAGCCAGTGCACGGCGAGCGCCGGAGCGACGATGAGGTAGGGGACGAGCAGGGCCGCGACGAGCCCGAAGATGAGCGCCCCGCCGCTCCCCACGGGGCCATAGAGGCCGGCGATATGGCTCGCGGTGAGGGCGAGCGCGGCTACGGTGACGAGGCCCACGGCGAGGACGCTCCAGGCGACCGCGCGCGCGAATCGCTCACGCCACTTGGCGCGCGCGAGCAGGCCCGCCGCCGCGACCGCGAGCGCCCCGCAGAGCGCCGCGGCCAGGGTGTCCACCCACACGTCCCGCACCGGCAGGCCGCGAAAGACCCCCACCCCGACGAGCGCGGCGAGGGTCGTGAAGTACCCGCCGAGCGTCCGTCGCGCCCGCTCCGACAGCGCGGCGCCGCGGGTCACTTCGCGAGCAGCCGCATCGCGACGACCGCCATGAGCGCGCCGACGAGCAGGAACGTGACGGCGACCACCGCGAGCATCTTGACTGGCGGCGCGGAGGTGGGAAGCGACACCGGTGAGTCGAGTGACTCGCGCGGCAGCGAGCTGCTCGGGGCTGGCGCCGAGTGCGGTCCCGCAGACGGCGGGGGTCGTGCGGAGTGGGGCTGGTGCGACGGCGGCTTCTGCGACTGTGGCGCGCCCTGCGACGCCGCCGGCTGCTGCGATTGCGGTGCCGAGTTGGGCGCCGCCGATCTAGGCGCCTGCGCGGCGACCGGGGGCGCGACCGAGGCCGGCAGCTCCGTGCCGCCTGCGAGCACGGCGTCGAGGGCGTTCGAGAACTCGAGCGCGGTCGGGAACCGCTTCGCCGGGTCCTTCTCGAGCGCCTTGTCGAACACCGCCTGGAGCAGCGGCGGGAACGTGCGGTTCGGCGCCCGCTGCGCGAGCGTGAGCGGCTTGGTCATGACGTGGTGCTGGATGAACTCCATGCCGCTCTTGGCATCGAACGGGAGCTTCCCCGTGAGCGCCTCGTACAGGATGACCGCGAGCGAGTAGATGTCGCTCACGGCGGTGAGCTTCTTGCCCTGCGCCTGCTCGGGGCTCATGAACTCGGGCGTGCCGAAGACCATGCCCTCTTGGGTGAGCGCGATCGACCCGGGCCGCATTTCGCGCTCGGTGACCTTGGCGAGGCCGAAGTCGAGGACCTTCGCGTAGTCCTTCATGCCCGCCTGCTGGCAGAGGAAGACGTTCTCGGGCTTGAGGTCGCGGTGAATGATGCCGGCCGCGTGCGCCTCCGCGAGCGCCGCGCACACCTGGCGCAGGATGGCGACCGCGCGGTCGAGGGGCATCGGGCCCTCCGACCGCACGGTCTGGTTCATGTTCTTCCCCTCGAGCAGCTCCATCACGATGTAGAGCGACCCGTCGTCGAGCTCGCCGTAGAGGAAGACCTTCGCCGTGTTCGGGTGCGTGAGGTGGCTCATCGCGCGAGCCTCCCGTCGAAACCGAGACGCGAGGTCGCGGCGGGTCGTGAACTTGGGGTGGAGGATCTTCACCGCCACCATGCGGTTCATCGCCGGCTGCACCGCCTTGTAGACGGCGCCCATGCCGCCCTTCCCGATCTTCTGGAGGATCTGGAACTGGCCGTCGAGGATGTCCCTCCCGATGAAAGGGTCCTGAGCAGACATGCTGCCGTGATACCACGAATCGGCATGCGGCCTTCCGTCATCGTCGAACGGAGCGAGGTCCTGGACCGCGCGGGGTTCGTCCACGGGTTCTCGGGGGCCGGCGCGGACGCGGCGCTCGCGCGTTCGTCGGATGAATTGGTCAGAAATATCAGGATGATAGGTGGAGTGGTTGGATTCGACGCCGGCCGGCTCTTCTCGGTGCGGCAGGTGCACGGGACGGCGACCCACGTCGCCGACCTCGCGGCCGGCGATCCGGTGGCCTTCCTGGCGCTCGAAGGCGACGCCGTCGTCGCGCTCCCCGGGGCCCCCCAGGCCGACGCGCGCGCGGCCGTGGGCGTACGCGTCGCCGACTGCGTGCCGATCCTGGTCGGGTGCGAGCGCTCCGGCGCGGTCGCCGCGATCCACGCCGGGTGGCGCGGCATCGAGGCGGGCGTGATCGGCGTGGCGGTCGAGGCCCTCCGCCGCCTGGCGCCCGGTGGCGGCCACCTCGCGGCGATCGGGCCGCACATCGGCGCATGCTGCTTCGAGGTGACCGAGGGCATCGCGGACGCGATCGCGCGAGCGGCCTCCGAGCCCGGCGTGATCACGACCCGCTACGGCGAGGGGAAGGCCAAGGTCGATCTGCGCCTCGCCGCGCGCGCGCAGCTCCGCGCCGCGGGGCTCGCCGCGGAGGCGATCGACGACGTGGGTGGCTGCGCTCAGTGCGCGCGCGCCGAAGGCGTGCCCCGGTACCACTCGTTTCGGCGTGACGGCGCGGCGAGCGGGCGCATGCTGGCGGCGATTTCCCCACGCGTTCGGTAGCCGCTCGGTGAAGTTGCGGATCGTGATGGACGCCGACGCGCCGATTTACCTCGGCGAGGTGGCTACGAGCGCCCGCGGATCGGCGATGAGCGCGCTGACGAACCGCGCCCGAAGGTAGAAGCCCTTGGGCACGGTGGCGACCAGGTCGCCGTCGGCGGTGGTCGTGACGAAGGTCTTCTTGCCCGTCGCCGCCTTCGGTCGCACCTGCATGACGCGGCCCCATCGCGCGGTGATCTCCTCGACCCGCCCGGTCGCCAGCGCGCCGATGATCTCGTCGAAGTCGGTCCGGAGCGCGGCCTCTTGTTCGGGCGTAGGGCTCCACAGTCGCGGCGTCCCGATGCGCCGCCTGCGCCAGTCGGCGTCGGCCGCGAGCAGCGGGATCCAGAGAACGCGTAGGAGCTTGCGCCGCGCGGCCGACGTCTCCCACTCGAGCTCCTCGGCCCGCGCGAGGTCGATTCGGCACACGTAGGTCGACTCGATCGCCCGCCCGTCGGCGCGCATCGGCACCGTCTTCAGCTCGACGCCCAAGTGCGGGAAGTCGGGCTCGCTGCGGGAACCTGCCGTCGCGCCCAGCGCTCGCTCGAGCAGCTCACCCCACTTGCCCTTGGTCCTCCGCGGGTCGCCCGGGATCACCACCCCCAGCGCGTCGGCCAGCGCGCCCAGATCGTGTCCCGCGAGCGCCTCCGCGCGCGCGCGGAGCTCGGCCTCCGAGCGCGGCGTCGCCGGTCGGCTCGTCGCGGTCGGAGGGCGCGTCGGGCTCATCGGGACGTGGCCTTGTCGAGGTCCTCGAGAAACCGAGGGGTCGCGCGCTCCGCGTAGTGGCGCGCGAGGTAGATCGCCGCCTCGGGCTCGGGGTCGAGCAGGCTCGCCGTGAAGCCCTCGCGGCTCGTGCCGGTCGCCGCGCGCGTCGCCACGCGCACCGCGTGCGCCGCCGCCAGCGAGTAGAGGCGCCGCGCGCGAGCCCGGGCGCCCGGCTCACGGCCCGCTGCCCGCTCGAGCCGTCGGAAGAGGGTGCTGTCGTCGCGGACGTCGAGCGCGACCTGGAAGAGCGCGCACGCGATCGCCTCGGGCCTGTCTTCTTCGCGGCCTCGCAGGCACGGCGACGTGTCCTCGAGGGCGAGCGGGGCGAGGGGGGAGCCTCGGTACCGCGGATCGGCGTGGACCACATCGAGTCGGAAGGTGCGACCTGGAGCGCGCGCGTCGACGGCCGCCACCACCTCCGTGAGCAGCCTAGGGAAGGTCTCCGGCAGGCTCGCTCGCAGACGGGCCCGTGCGAGATCGGTGCGCGCGAGGATCTTGGGCCACGCTCGCGCCAAAAACCAGGGCAACGCCGCTGAGAAGACCTCGTCGAGGCGAGCTCCGCGCAGCGCCGCCTGGGCGCACGCGGCCGACCCGCAGCCCGACAGCTCCCGGGTGGTGCGGCTCGCGAGCGCGTCGGTGTCGGCGGCGTCGAGCACCACGGTGTACGCCTCACGGGCGCGCGCGAGCTCCGCGGGCGCGCGCAGCGACGGGCGCGCCGCGAGCTCGATGAGCCACAGGTGCAGCTCCACGTATGCGCTCGCCTGGAGAACGAAGCTCTCGTCGCTCGTCGCCACCACCTCGGGCGCCGCGCGCGTCGGCACGCGCGTCGGGGCGTCGCTCGCGCAGCCGGCGAGCAGGGCCCCGGTCGTCAGGGTCGCCGCGAACATCGCGGTCGCGCGCGCCCCGATCGGTCGGCCGTGGCCGATCTCAGCGCGCCCGAGGCTGGTCGCGAGAGAGCGTGACATTGTAGACGCCTTTTCCCGTCGCGATGGTGTCCGGGGCCTGTTCGGGCTCACCCGCCGGCGGGGCCGCGGGCGGGTGGTAGAGGCGCATGTCGGCCACGCCCACGCGGTTGCCTTGGCGCACGACCGTGGCCTCGCACACGAGGTCGGCGAGCCGCGCGGGGCGAAGGTAGTCGATGCGGAGATCGATGGTCGAGACCCGGCCGCGAGCGTCGCGCAGGCCCGTCCACACGGCCGCGCCGCCTGCCGTGTCGGCGAGCGTGGACAGCACGCCCCCGTGGAGCGCGGGCCGCATCGGATCGCCGACGAGCTCGGCGCGGAAGGGGATCCGAAGGCGGGCGTAGCCCTCGCGCACCTCCTCGCACCGAATGCCAAGGAACCGATTGAAGGGGATGAGCTCCTCCATCACCCGAGCGAGCTCGGAGAGCTTCATGGCGATACCTCGCTTCCGGCTCGTGGTCGCCCTCGACCTTGGTTCGCCCCTCGTGGGCTCACTTCGAGGTTCACGGGCTCACGCCGGCGACACGTACTGCGCGTCGATCCACTGGGACTGGCCGTCTTGGAAGACGACGAACACCTGCGCGCCTTGGACCTGCTGCACGACCCCCGGGTAGCGGTTGCCGTTCGCCCACATCACGGACACGTTCATGCCTGGCAGGAACGAGCCATACGCCGCCGCGGCGCCGCCGTACCCCTGTTGGGGGGGGGGGGTGTAGGGCTGTTGCCCATAGGCCGGCTGCTGTTGCCCATAGGCCGGCTGCTGCTGGCCATAGCCCGGCTGCTGTTGCCCAAAGGCCGGCTGCTGTTGCCCAAAGGCCGGCTGCTGCTGGCCATAGGCCGGCTGCTGCGCGGGCGCCTGCCCGTACGAGGCCGAGGGTTGCTGGCCCAGCGGGTTGCCGATCGGCGCGTAGTTGTAGGAGCTGGCGGGCTGCTGCGCGAGGGGGTTTCCGAGCGGACCCTGCGCATAGGGGCTCGCGGGTTGCTGGGGTTGCGCGTACGGGTTCGCGGCGGCTGCCGCCGGCTGCGCCTGGGCGTAGGGGTTCGCGGCCGGCGCCTGCGCCTGAGCGTAGGGGTTGGCGGCTGGCGCTTGGGCCTGATAGGGGTTGGCGGCTGGCGCTTGGGCCTGACCATAGGGGTTGGCGGGCGGCTCCGGCTGAGCGTACGGATTCGCGGCGGCCGGCTGCGCCTGCCCGTAGGGGGTCGCGCTCGCGTGCGCGTCTACCGGCGCGCCGTACGGATTGGACGTCGCGCCGGCCTGTGGGGGATACGGATGGGCCACTTGCGCGGAGTCCGCGTAGGGCGCCACCTGGTGCTGGCCGTACGAGGCAGCGGTCGCCGGGATCGCGCCGACCGCCGGGGGCGCAGGGGCGGGTGACGCCTGGGGAGTCGGCGGCTGCTGCACCGACGGATGAATGGGGTGCCCCACGGCGAGGCCCGCGTGGGCCGGCGCTGGAGCGGGCGCCGCGGACGGCGCTGCGGCCTCCGCGCCCAGCGGTCCCGCGGGGCCCCCCGTGAGGGGCGGCGAGGGCGCTCCCTCCGGGAAGGTGGCCGCGAGCGCCGCTCCCGAGAAGCTCGGCGGCGGCGGCACTGGGACATAGGGATCGGGCGTCGTGCCGAGCATGGAGAAGGCGGGCTCGACCGCGGGGGCGCGCGCGGCGGCTGCAGGCCCGGAGGGGGCGGTCGGCGGGGGCCCGGGCAGGTCTCTCGGGTCGGTCGTGACGGCGAGCGGAGACGGCGCGGCGGGCTGCGGGGGTGGAGGCGCAGGCGCGGGAGGGGCGGGCGCCTCGGGCTGAGCGGGCGTGGCGGCCGGCGGAGGACCGAACTTGGCGAGCAAGTGGGGCATCGCCGTGAGGGGCACGGTGGCGTTCACCGGGCGCTTCGCGATCGGCGACTGCGGCGACGTCTGTCCGAGCGCCTCGAGGGCGCTCTGGGGCGGCGTCGCCAGCGGCGCCTGGCTGTCCGGCATGGCCGTGCGGGCGAGCGGGTCGACGTCGCCGCCGACACGCCCCACGCTGATGACGTCCGAGGTCGGGCTCGACGGGGCGGGCGCGTCCGCGACCGGCGTCCCGCACGCAGAGCAAAACTTCCTCACGCCGATGAGCTCGGCGTGGCACTTCGAGCACGTGGTCATGTTCCCGCATCGTCGCACGGGGCCCCCACCGTGCCAACAGGCAGGGTGGCCGGCCCGTGAGCTCAGCGCGGCCCTCTCCGCCGCCCCTTGTAGGCCGCAGGAGGTGCCGCGCCCGGCTTCACCCGGATCTCGAGGCGGCCTCGAAAGCCGCCGAGATCGACGTCGAACGCCCGCTGGAGGGCGAGGCCCGCCGCGTCCGCCACCGCGTCGAGCCGCCGCGACGGGGAGACCCACACGAGCCTCCCGCCCGGCGCGAGCGCCGCGCCGACTCGCCGGAGCATGTCGACCAGCAGCGCCTCGTGCTCCCCCGGCAGCACGCGCCGGCCGAGCGGCGGGTTCGTGAGCACGGTCGTCAGGCCGGCCGGGCAGGGCACCTCGCGGGCGTCGCCCTGCCGGACGTCGACGGTGACGCCTGCGCCGCGGGCGTTCTCGAGCGCGGCATCGATCGCGCGCGGGTCGACGTCGGTGCCTACGAGCGCGCGCGCCGGCCCGAGGCGCGCCCGCTCGATGAGCTCGAGCCCGGAGCCGCAGAACGGATCCCACACGACGTCGTCGGGGCGCGGCGCCGACAGCCGCGCGATCGCCGCGGCGACCGTGGGGTGCGACGCGGCGGGCACGTCGCGGGTGCGGTAGCTAAATCGTGCAGATTGCACGTTCTTCGGCTCGAGCAGCGCCGCCAGTCGGTCTCCGCGCTCGCTCACCGTGAACGACCAGTCGCTCTCCGTAGGATCGTTCAAGAGCGGCGCCCCCGAAGCGGCGACACGTCGAGCCACCTCGAACACCGCCGCCCGCCCGTAGCCTTCGCTCGTGAGCACGAGGCGAAAGCGCGCCTTGCCGCCGCGCCCGTGCCCCTCCGTCGCCACCACCTCGAGGACCGCGGGCGACGTGAGGAAGGCCGCCACGCGCGCGGGCAGGCCGCCGTCGGGCGCCTCGGTCGGCGGCGAGTAGGCGTCGAGCTCGAAGGCGAGCGACAGCGCCGTGCGGGCCGCGAGCACCTCGCGCAGCGGCCCCGTGTGCACGACCGACACGAACCCGCGTCCGGTGTACATCACCTGCGTTCGCGGCCCGCACGCGCCGAGCTCTTCGGCGAGCACGCTCTCGAGCCCCTCCCGGCACGTGAACCGCAGCGACACGCGGCCACGCGCGTCTCGCGGCGCCTCGAGATCGAACGCGGGCCCAACGGCGCCGCGCGTTTCGCCGCGCGAGGCCGTCCGCGTGACGAGGAGCCGCGCCTTCTCCACGACGCGCGCGGTCTCGGGATCGGGGGTCGTCACACGATCGAGCGCGCGCAGCGTGGCCCGCCCACCCACCTTGCCGAGCGCTTGAACGAACGCGCGCACGTCCTCCCCGCGGGCGACGTCGCCGGCCTCGCCGGCCTTGCCTAGCGCGTCGAGCGCGTCGAGCAGCGGACCCTCGGCGTCGGTCGGTGACACCTTCGCGAGGAGGTCGCGGCCCAGCGGCGCTCTTTGCCGGTGGCCTCTCGGAGACGTCGCGCGAGGTAGGCGCGCGCCGGCTCCCCGCCAAGCGCGCCGAGCAGCCTCGCGACGCGGTACGCCTCGGGCCGGGGCGCCCCCTCGGCGAACGCGATCACTCCGACGGTCGCGGCCGCCCCGGCCCGCACGAGGGCGGCCTCAGCTCGCTTCGCGTTCGCCTGGTCCTCGCCCACGAGCAGCGCGCACAGCGGCGCCACGTCGCGCCGCCCCGGGGTGAAGCCAGGATCGGAGAGGCGCTCGAGAAGCGGTGGCCGCGGCATGGCGCGTCACTACCAGAGCGCGGCGCCGGCGTCGCGCTCACGGCGCCCCCGGCCAGGGGCGCGTGATGTCGCAGGAGGCCGCGCGCCGAGCGAGGCGCACGCCGATGTTCGCTGATCCGAAGGAGGTGGTCGGGCGCCGGCTTCGGGGGCGCGGCTCAGCGCACCTGAATGGCGATCTTCCCGCGCGCGCGCCCGGTCTCGCTGTAGGCGTGAGCCTCCGCGATGTCGGCGAGTGAGAACGTTCGGTCGAGCACGGCCTTGATGTGGCCCGCGTCACACAGCGCCGCCAGCTTGGCCAGATCCTCGCCGCTGCACTTGCGGATGACGGGCCGCGCCTTCACCCCGCGGGTGAGCATCCCGCACACGATCATCGACGCGATCTTCCCGCCCGCCGCGACTACGCCCAGGTTCGGCCCGAACTTCTTCGCGAGCGCGGGCAGATCGGAGTTGATCGACGCGAGCCTCCCCCCGCGCTTCAGCACCTTGAACGCTCGGCGTTTCGAGTCACCACCCATCGCCTCGAGCACGACGTCCTGCGGGGGGAGCACCTCGTCGAAGCTCTCCTTCGTGTAGTCGACCACGGTGTCCGCCCCGAGCGCTCGCACGAGCTCCTCGTTGCGGCCGCTGCACGTGGTCGCGACGTGTGCGCCGAGGTGCTTGGCGAGCTGGATGGCGAAGCACCCTACGCCGCCCGAGCCGGCCTCGATGAGCACGCTCTCGCCCGCCTTGAGGTCCGCCGCGTCGACCAGGCACGCCCACGCGGTGAGCCCCACGAGCGGGATCGAGGCGGCCTGCGCGTGCGTCATGCTCGCAGGCTTCTTCGCGACCTCGTCGGCGCGAATGGCGATGAGCTCGGCGTATGTGCCCTGTCGCTTGTGGTGTGGTGAGCTCCACACCTCGTCGCCCACCACGAACCCGGTGACGTGACTGCCCACTTCGACGACGACGCCCGAGACATCCATCCCGAGCCTCGCCGGGAGAGAGAGCCGCACGGCGCCCCGCTGGGACCCCGCGCGAAGTTTGCAATCGATCGGGTTCACCGACGACGCGTGCACCTCCACCAGCACGTCGTCGACTCCGCACTGCGGCGGGGGCACGTCGTCGATGACGAGCACCTGGGGGCCGCCGTAGCCGTGGATTCGCGCTGCCTTCATCTGCCTCGTCGACCTTCGTCCTTCTATTTCGGGGGGCAGCGCACGCGCGTGCGGGCACGGTACCACACCTCGGTGTCCGTCGAGTAGCGCGGGCCCCCACGCCCGGCCGTAGCTGACGAAAATGCAGATACCCGCCACCGCAAACTCCACGAGCTCGCACCGCATGACGCCCGTCGCGGTCCCACGAAGTATGCGCCTCGCTCACGTTGATCACGGCGTGGACCCCGGCGACTGCCACGCCGCGCACGGCAGGGGACACGCCTCGAGCTGGCCGGCGCGGGCCGCCACGCCCTTCAGCGCCGCGCGGTCGGCCAACTCCCAGCCCTGAAACGGACCCGCCCGAGCGGATGCCCCATCGTCCGAGACGGGGTCGCGCGGCGCAAAGCTACGAACGTCCGCCTCCCGGGATGGCGAAGAACAGAGAGGTGACAGCGCGACAATCGTGTTGTACTTACGAAGACTTGGAGGAGTGGCCGAGTGGTCTATGGCAGCGGTTTTGAAAACCGCCGACGGTGCAAGCTGTCCGGGAGTTCGAATCTCTCCTCCTCCGCCGAAACTATGCGTGAAACCGAGAGGCGTGATCTGCGACGCACGGGCGCCTGCCAGGCCGTGCTGGCGCTCCTTACGGAGCAGCAGTGAGCGGCGCCCTGCGGCTGCGGCTGCGGCGCTTCCTGCTCGACGACGAGGTCGACGAGGACGTCGAGGACGTCGAGGTAGGGCTCGTCACTGAGCTGGGCCTCGATGATCGAACCGTCGTCAAGCGCCACCATCGCTACGTCAACGAGGAGCACAAGAGCACCCGCCACGAATCGCGCGTCTACGCGACGGCCGCGGCCGCTGCCCGCGCGCTCGAAAAGAGCATCAAGACCCTCGAGGGCAAGGGCTACCTCGAGGATGAACCGGTCGAGGTCGAGGTCGACTTGCAGGAGGCCGCGGCAGCGCGGGCCGACGCGAAGGCCGTCAGCGACCCGCTGCGAGTCGTGAGCGACGAGTGCGCCGTCGAGTTCGCGCGGGCCTGGTCGGCCCGCGGCTACAAGCTAGCGCTGACCTTCGTCGAGGAGTGTCGCGGTCGGCCACGTGGGACCCACCCCGCGGCGATCGCGGCCGAGTGCCTGGAGCTGGCGGAGGCCTGCTTCGGCGTGACCTTCGCCCGCAGGACCCGCTCTGCCGACGACGAACACGGGGCGATCCGCCGCGTGGGGGCGCGCCAGCTCCACGAGTTCTATGAGGGACCGCTCGCCGTAGCGGCGCTGGCCCAGCACCGCCTCGAGCGCGGCGGTGGCGACACCGATGACGCAGACGTCGGCGGCGGGCTGGCGCGGATGCGGCGCCTCCTTCTCCCCACGGCCTGATGGCGCCAGCCGTGCGAGCAGAATTGTTCGTTCATCGGTGCAATGGCAGGCAGTGTTGGCGGATCGGGAGGCGCGCCTCGGGGCGCGGTGACGCCGGTCACGCGGCCGTGGGCGGCGACCGTCGCAAGAGCCCTCGCGCGCGCTCCGTGACCTGCGCGAGGAGCTCCGGAGAGCCACTGGGAGGAGGCAGCTCCGCGAGTGTCTGCGTGACGGCTCCCCGCACGGCGGGGAGGTCGTGCGAGAGGCAGTACTCCAGCACGGACCAAGCGAGCTCGGCGTGGGCGTGCTCGTCCCGGGCGATGGTCTCGAACACGGCGCGCGTCTGGGGATCGCGCGAGCTCTCTGCGGACTCCTTCGCGGAGAGGGCGGCTTCGCCTTCGCCTAGGCAGCCGTCGGCGAGGCTATCGCACGCGATCGTCGCCAAGGTGTCTTCGAGAGATAGCGACTCTTCGGGGAGCTTCTCGAGCGGCGTGAGCTCGAGCTCGACGGGGCTCAACGCGCTCACGCGTTCGGTGCAGAGCCGTGCATGCACCGACTCCTGCGCAGCCGCTTGATGGCAGCGTTCGACGAGGGACGAAGGCGCGTGCAGCGCCTCCAGGGCGTCAGCGAGCTCTTCGAACGCCGTGACGGAAGCGAGCTCCAAGCGCGCGTCGCAGGCCCAACGGAAGGCCTCGCGCAAGCTGGCCTCGCATGGAGCGCGGGGGCTCGCGTTCGGTCGGGCGCGGAAGCTCGCGCGGGGTTGACGCAGGCGGCGCGGGCCGGTGCCGCGGGTGCGCGCGGGGCGGCCGTGCATGCCCGAGAGGCCCGAGAGGACCAGCGCGAAGAGGCCGGTCCACATGAGACTCAGCACGACAGCCGTGATGCGAGACCACATCGGGGCTTGGAATCGCCAGGACAGATAAAAGCCAAGCCCGAGCGCCGCCAGGCCCAGGATTACCATCCCGGCGAACCTCGCGGCGCTGCCCATGTCGTAGCGTGGACGCGCGACCCGGGTGATCCCGTCCGCGAAGAGGACCTTTCCGTCGTGGAGCACCAGGGAGCTCGGGAGGGACCGAGGCTCGAGCATGGGAGCCACGGGGCTCCACGCGCGCGTCGCGAGGCTGAACGACCAATTGCCCTGGCCCTTCGCGAGCAGCACACCGGCGGGAATCCCCAGGAGGACTCCCTCCGACAGCGACGGCAGTGGAGGCCCAGGCCACTCCGAAGCGCTCGGCCCTCCCGCGGGCAGCGGCGCTGGGGTCCACGTACGGGCCGCGAGATCGAGCAGCCACGCCTGCCACGGACCCTCCTGTCCCAGGTCCCCGACGTACCAGGCCGTGGCGACGAACACCTGCGATGGCGACGCCGCCGCGGCCCGGACGATCTCGATGGCGCTGCCACCGGGCGGCGACGGGAGCTCCACCCAGCGACCGGTGGTGAGCTCGACGAAGGCAAAGAACCGGTCTTTGCGCTGCCACTCCTGCTCGGACCACGCGAGGGTCGATCCCGAGATGAACAGCCGCTCACCAGGGAGCGACACGAGGGTGTCTGCGCTCACCGGCCGCGGCGTCGGCAGCGTGCGGCATTGGCTGCGGAAGCCATGGCGCAACAGGGTCGCGTCCTGGGCGTCCGAGGGTGTCGTCACGCTCGCCTGCCGTCCATCCTGCAACGGGGCGCCGCACGTGGGCCCGTCGTCCTGTGCGACCTTGCGAAACGCGAGCGTGGTGGGGTTCCACTCGAGCGCGCCTTCGCCGCAGCCCTCGAGCGTGATCGCCCCGCTGGGGGCCTTGACGAGGGTTCCGCGGCCGGAGCACTCGTGGGCGCCGGCGGCGGTGAAGCGCTGCGTGCTCGGGTCGTAGAGCTCGGCGCCCCTGGGCAGCTCTGTCGTGCCCCGCCACTGCACGTAGCTCGACGCCACGAGGACGCTCCCCGCGAGCGCCAGCGCGAGGAACAGGCCGACGAGCCAAAGTATGCCCTTCAACATCCCAATCTGATACCCGAAAATACCCGCCCGGAGAATGGGGGTCGGGGCGCCGCCCGTGACGTTCGCGGAGAATGATCCCACGCGCGCGCGCTCCCTCGCAGGAGGTCAACGATTCCCGAGTAGTAGCGTACTCGGAGACCTCTACTTCGAGCTCGGAGACCTGGACGTGGCACGCCGAAGGTACGCCGAGCGCCGCGGCGAACGTGGGAGTCAGGCCGCCCAGGGGCGAAGGGCCAGGGCGTGGCCAGGGCATAGGGCCGTGTGTCGCGATCGTGCGCTATCGCCTCGCCGCGCGGTGTTCCGAGGGGGACACCCCCGTCCAGCGGTTGAAGGCTGTCGTGAACGTGCCGGGCTCGGAATACCCGAGAAGATAGGCGATCTCGCCGACAGGGAGCCTGGCGCGCGAGCCCGCCCGAGGGGATGAGGCCACGCGCCAACCGCTTGGGACTGCGCGCCAGATAGCCGGAGCGGTCACCCGGGGAGACCGACCGTCCCGCGGGGGGCGCGAGGCGATGCGGCGGTCAGTGGGTGATGGTGCCGAGACCCGGGACGACGACCTTGCCCGGCTCGACCTTCACGCCGCCCGCGTTCACGGCGCCCTTGTTGACGGTGACGCCGCCGTCCTTGCCGCCCACGGCCACGCTCGTCGGGTCGACCCTGACGCCGGGCGCGACGACGGTCGCCGCCGAGCTCCCCGGGGCAGGGGGGCCGGGGTTGGCGACGTTGACGGTGGCCCCGACCCCGCTGGCGGCCACCGCCACGGTGCCCGCGCCGACCGCCACGTTGCCGGCGCCCTCGGTCGCGGTGCTCGCGGGCGGGTCGCCCTTCTTGTCACAGCCGGTGGCGACGCATGCCAAACCAACAAGCAGGAGTGTCGCGAGCTTCATGGGCACCTTCTACCACAGCTGAGCTTTGCTTGCCCTCCTCCTCGCCCCGCGAACGCGCGCTGACGCCGGCTGCCCGCGGTCGCACGATACGCGTGCCGCCTCCGCACATCCCGTGTAGGGTCGCCCGCGGGATGTGGCCTGCGCACGCCGCTACTTTCGGTCGCATACCCTCCGCCCGGCGCTCGCCCGCCCATGCGGGAGATCAACCACAGGCGACACCGTTCGGGGGCACACTGACCATGAAGATCACGACGCTCGTCTCTCTCTCGGGGCTCCTGTTGGCTGGCGCCGCGGTGGCCTGTGGCGGTGGCTCGGCGAAGTTCGGCGCGAGCGGCGCGCTGAACCAGCCGCCGCCCGCGCCGAGCGCCTCCGCGCCGGCCGCGCCGACGCCGCCCGCCGACAAGGACAACGACGGTGTCCCCGACTCCGAGGACGCCTGCCCCGACAAGGCCGGCACCGCGACCTCCAAGAAGAAGGGCTGCCCCGACGAGCAGCTCGCCGAGATCGTCGGCGAGGACATCAAGGTGCACGGCAAGATCCTCTTCGGGAGCGGCAACGCGAACCTCGATCCGGCCGACGACGCGATCCTCGACAAGGTCGCCGAGATCCTCAAGAACGGGAAAGACATCGAGCTCGTCGAGGTGGAAGGCCACGCGGACCACAAGGGCGATCCCAAGGTCAACGTCACGCTGACCGACAACCGCGCCAAGGCGGTCGTCGCAGCGCTCGTCAAGCGCGGCGTCGACAAGAGCCGCCTCGTCTCGCGTGGCTACGGCGAGTATTGCCCCGTCGAGCCGGGCGACTCCGAGGCCGCCCACGAGGCGAACCGCCGCGTCGAGTTCAAGATCCTGAAGCACGGCGGAAAGGCGACGAACATCGCCACCGGCTGCGACAACGCGACGAAGAACGGTATCAAGCCACAGCACTGAGCCGGAGACCCTCGCACGCGCGCCCACGGGGGCGCGCGGCGGGTCTTGCCCGTGACGAAGCGAGAGTCCTCGCCTCTAATGTCGAGGGCGAGCATTCCGGGGCTGTAGCAGCCGCCGCACGGTGGCCACGAAGGCTTCGTCGAGACCCGAGCTCGCCGCCCGCGGCGTGCCATTCGCCGACGATCCCGGCGTTCTTTCGGTAACCCCGGAACGAGCGCGCCTCCTTGGGATCGTTGCGGAGCGCGAAGAGGGTCGACTGGCGCTCGATCGATCACGCCTGGCGCGCTTTGGGTCACGCCGGGTCGGCGATCAGCCGTCGGCGTGCGCGCTCGGGGCCCGCCTGGCGCGCCCGGGGGGGCGCTCGGTCGGCGATCAAGGCTTCCGGGGTCCCCCGCGGTCACTCCGGGGGCGATTTGGGGCGCTCCGGGTCGGCGATCAGGGCTTTGGGCACGCGAAATCGGGCTCCGGGCAACCGGAACGGGGGCTCTGGGATCGATCATGGGCATTCCGGCCCGCGGATCAGGGCTCGTGGCCCGACTGCGTGAGGGGGTGCACACGCCCTTCAGGATCCGCGGTGAAGTGACCCACGAAGTGGCCCCGCCGACCGCGCCGCTGTAGGGGTAAGGGGCGAGCGCAGAAGATCGAAGGCCCGGGTAGCAGCCCGAGCCTTCACGTCGGCGAGCACCGACCTGGGCACGCTGCCTGGTCTGGTGCGAGGAGGCAAGAAAGGTGAGCGGCGCTTGCGGACGGCGAGCGCGTGGACCCCGAGGTTTGCTTCCAGATCCGCTGCGGCCAATGCAAGGGCATGCCCTTGTCCGGGGTCTCGATCAAGGCTAGGTCGGGGAGGTTCGGGGCCACGGCGGCCTCGTCGTCCACGCGCACCACACATTCGCCCGCGCGCCGAGCGCCGAGCTGGTTCGCCAGCATGCCCTTCACGCGCGTCGAGGGCTCTCCGCTCGCGGTGGGGAGCGTGGCGATGACGTCGGCGAGGCGAACGTGGCCATCGCCCGCGTCGAGCAGCTCGCCCAGCAGATCGCCCACCGTCGCGACGCCCAATCGGGCGGTGGCGTTGGCCATTCGCGTCGGCAACGAGAGCGTCGTGATGTCGGCGGTCCATAGGCTCATGGGGTCACTCGGCGCGGCCTTCGCCGCACTCACTCACCCTCTCCCACGCCGCGCTGCCCTATTCCGCCCTGCCTCGCGCGCCGAATAGGGCGCACTGGTCCGCCGTTCAGCCTTGCTTCTTGCGGCGCGCTCGGCTCCGCGCCGCGTTCGTCGATCCCGTTCGACGCCAGCGCCTCGCGCGCCAGCTCCACGACGCGCTCGCGCAGCTCGGGCGGCGACACCACGCGGGCCGCGGCGCCGAGGCCCACCAGGTACCGCGCCAGCACCTCCAGCCCCGCGGTGCGCAGCAAGACCCGGCTCCCCTCGGGGCCGGCCGTCACGACGGCGCTCTTGGGCTCGTACGGCATGTGCGAGAGCGCCCAGCGCGCCTCGGCCGCGCGGATCACCACCTCGCAGGTGACCGCCTCGCCGCCGCCGCGGAAGCCGTCCATGCTCTCGGCCACGAACGGCTCCAGCACCGCGGCCTCCACGGCGCGATAGGCCGCGCCGGGCTCGAGCTTGGCGCTGTGCACGCGGTCGGCGCGGAACCACCGGAGGCTGTCGGTCGTGTGACAATGCGCCACGAAGCGGGGGCGGTCCCCGTAGGCGAGGTGCTGCACCGACACCGTGCGCAGCGAGTCGCGCCCGCTCACCGCGGAGAAATAGCCCATCGTCAGCGCGACACGATCGCGGAGGCCCTGCTCGAGGGCGCGGAACACCGCCTCGCGCACCCGCTCCTCGGCCGTGTTCGAGTGCGTAGCGGGCGTCGACCGACCGAGCACCGGCGGCATCAGCTTGGCGAGCACGGCCTCGCGCTCCCGCGACCGGGGCAGGCGGGCGATGAGCCGCGCGACGGTGTCGCTCTCCAGTCCCTCGAGCGCGCCGAGGCGCGCCCCGGGGGCCGGCCAGTCCCGGGGGACACTCCAGTAGACGTGCGGCGGGTCCTCTTCGCGCTCGAGCGGTACGCCCGCGTCTTGGAGGTCGAGCAGCGCCTTGCGCACGGCCCGCACGCCGATGTCACATCGACGCTCCAGGTCCTTCTGCGACCACGTGGCCTGTTGCAGAAAGGCCACGAACAGCTTGGCGATCGTCTCGGTCCCCGTGCGTCTGCCCATCGAGTCGATTCGCTCCCCCGAGCCGGTCGACCTGGCTCCTATCGAGGCTCTCATCGTTCGCGCGTTGGGGAAAGCGAGAACCACGTCGCGCACCGATTGCGCGGTGGGTGTCGCGGCCTCTAATTTGCGCCGGGGCGTGTGGACGCGGAGCTTCCCCGGTTCGAGCGCCGCTCGGGCCCGCGCGGCGCTGAGGGGTGGCCCGGTGCAGGGGTCGCGTCAGTCCACGGCGTTGGCGCGCTCCCAGGCGCGCTCGGCCCGCTCGCATAGATCCTCGGGGAACGCGCGATCGTCGCGGAGCGCGGCGCCCTTCTCGCGCCAGCGGCGGAGATACCGCACGAGCGAGGCCAGCGTCGTGGCGTATCCCGTGGCCTCCACGTCGTGGCGCTCCTCGGGTGTCATCCACAACGACGTGTCCATGTCTCTCGCGCGCGCGGCGCGGGCGCGCACCGCGGGGCTGGGGGCGCTCGGGTCGAGTCGGTCGAGGGCCCCGTCGGCCGCGTAGATGTGCAACGCGACGACCCGCCCGGGCAGCTCGGCGTGCGCGAGGCGATACCCAAGATCGCGGACCCGCACCATGAACACCTTCGTGGTGAGCGCGAGCACCGAGAGCGCGCGTGTGGCGACCATCGCGCCGAGACCGCTCACGGTCGTCTGCAGGAGCTGGAGCGCGAGGCGCGGGTAGGGAAAGGGGAGGCTCGCCTGGGCGACCTCGAGGGCGACGAAGACAAGCACGAAGATGGCTATCGCGAGAGTGGCCACGACGTGCGCTACGGTCGCGGCCGGGCCGCTCGCGCTCCACGCCCAGGCGGCCGCGCCGACACCGACGCCAAGCGCCCCGAGGAGCACCACGCCGAGCGGCGCCGCGCCGAGCCCCCGCGCGAGCCCGCCGGGCTTGGGGGTCGTGTAATAGGGAGTGTGTCGCTGGTCGGTGTCGGAGGCGAGGAGGAGCCCGAGCTCCTCGTCGGGCGTCCGCCCCCCGGAGAGCAGCACCGCGGCGATGGCCTGGTTGTCGTAGATGCCGCCGTCCATGAGCGGCAGGCTGGTCTCCGTGGCCTGCTCGCCCGCGGCGACCGAGGTCCCGGTGACGGCGGGGGGCGCGTCCCCGCCCCAGTCGAAGTCGTCAGGGAAGCGCAGGGGCTCGAAGCCCGCCGGGAAGCACGACGACGCGGCCACGGCGTCGGCCAGGCGGACCTTTCCCCACGCGTCGGGCGGGAGGGTCACGCCGCGGTTGCCGAACGGCACGCGCGGGCGCGGCGGGAACTGGAAGCGAAACGCGTACCCCTGCGAGAAGTGCGTGGCGTTCACCACCACGCGGTCGAAGCGCGCCTTCACGCGCGGATTGTCCGCGAGGTCGCCGAGGCGCGCGCCGCCGAAGTGCCGGTCGTACACCTCCGCGGCCCGCTGGATGAGCGAGGGCGCGCGGGGGCCCCGGTGCAGGAGGTCGAGCGCGTCGGCCACCACGTTGGTGCCGAGCAGCTGGGAGAAGTCCCGCGAGAACTGCGCGAAGTCGTGCCCTCGCGCGACGGAGAGCGCGTACCTCGCGCCGACGATGCTGCCGCCCGAGGCCGTGGAGAGCACTCGCACGTCGCCGAGGAGGCCGAGCTCGTCGAGCGCCCTCATCGTCCCCAGGTGAAAGGCCGCGGCGCGGTAGCCTCCGCCCGACAGCGCGAGCGCGATGATGCCGAGCGGTCGTGTGGTCTGCATCGCCGTGCGCTCCCCGTGTGCCTCGTGCCTCGTGCGCTCGCGATCCTGGCGTCGCGCGCCCCCAAGCCGCTCGCGTGTACCACGGGATGGCGCCCGGTGGGCCCGGGTCGAGCGGCGCTCTCGGAGGCGCGCGACGTCGGTTTGGCGCCCAGCCAGGACGTGGCGATTGATCTCTGCTACGAACGAGGGTCGCGTCTCGCTATTCACAAGGAGCTTGAGCCATGATCGTGTCGAAGAAGATGCTCGTCGTTTCGCTGCTCGGGGCTGCCGTCGTGGGCGGCCTTGCCTTCCACTCGAGCACCGGGCGCGCGGCCCCCACGGCCCCGGCCCACGTCGTGATGCTGACCTGCTCGACCGAGACCGACCTGCAGCCCATCTTGTCGAGCGCGTCGACGAACCCCGCGATCCGGATCGACGCGAAGACGGCCCGCTGCGTCGACGCCATGAAGACCCTCCTCGACGCGAACATGAAGATCGTCGACGTGAAGTACGGCGAAGACGGCCGCCGGGTGATCTACACCGCCGTGACCGCCGAGGACGCCCCGGACTTCAACGTCTCACGCAGCAACAAGGACAAGGGCTGAAGAGGCCGGGGTTCGCGGCGAGGAGGCCCCAAACCCGGGCGCCTCGCCGCGGCAGCCGCCCGGAGCTCAGGCCGGCAGGTCGAACACGCCGGCGTAGAGCGCGTCCACGTCGAGCGTGACCGACACCGACAGGAGCACGACGCTCCCGCCCGCCGAGGCCTCGCGGAGCGTCCACGAGCCGTCCTCTCGCCGCGTGAAGTGCTCGACGTGCGCCTTGTGTTGGCTGACGAGGACGTGATCCGACACGGAGGGCGTGGCGCGGTAGCCCTCGGCCTTCTCGCCGCGATCGTACCGCTCGGTGCCCTCGGACAGGACCTCGACGATCACCTTGGGGTTGGTGAGCACGTCGCCTGCGCCCTCGTAGAGCGCGGGCCGGCCGCACACGACGGTGACGTCGGGGTAAGTGAAGGTCTCCAGCGCGGCCACGTAGACCTTCAAGTCCGAGGGAAACACCTGGCACCGCGTGCCGTCGAGGGCATTTCCGAGGTGGCGGACGAGCCGCGAGACGAGCGCGTTGTGCCGGAGGCTCGCGCCCGCCATGGCGAACACCTCGCCGCGCACGAACTGGTGTTTCTCACGGGAGACGCGTTCGAAGGCGAGGTACTCCGCCTCGCTCATGAGGAGCCGCTCGGCCGTCTGAGACATCCGCCAACGGTAGCACGCGGCCTTCGTCGAGCCACATGGCGCGGCGCGCTGTGCCGGGGCGCTGGGCCTCAGTCGGTCGCGTCGGCCCGGCGCCGCTGGGCGAGCCAGCCGTGCGCGAGGACCGCCAGCGCCACGAGGAGCGCGAGCGGCGTGTCCCCGAAGCGCGTGTAGGGCGTGCGCCCCCGCTCGAGGAGCGCGACCTCCACGTCGAGCACCTTCGGGAACGGCGCGTCGTAGCGGGCGCGCACGCGGCCGGCGGCGTCGACCATCGACGTGGGGCCGAGGTTCACCGCCCGCGCGAGATCGCGGCGCGTCTCGACGGCGCGCAAGACTGAGAGCCGGAGGTGCAGCTCGCCCTCCGCGCTGCCCGCGAACCACGCGTCGTTCGTGAGGTTCACGAGCAGGTTCGGCGGCCTCGTGCCGCCCGAGGTCATCGCCTCGCGGCCCGCCTCGGGCAGGTTGTCCTCGTAGCAAATGAGGATCCCCGCGCGCACGGGGCCCGCCTCGAGCGGGGCGCTGTGGTCTCCCGGCACGAGGCCCGTGCCCCGCGCGAAGGTGCGCCGGAGCCACGGGATCTGGTCGGCCAGCGGGACGGTCTCGCCGAACGCCAGCAGGTGGCGCTTGTCGTAGGGCGCGGACAGGCGCGTGAGCGGCAGCGCTCCGCTCGCGGGCTCGGCGATCAAGGCGGAGTTGGTCGACGACTCGGCGCCTCGGAGGAGCGTGAGGCCCACCACCACGGGCCCGCGGACGCCCGTCGAGAGCACGGCGCGCTCGCCGGTCGGGGAGAGGCGCGCCCCGTGCGAGAGCGCGTACGGGAAGGACGCCTCGGGCCACACCGTGAGCGCCACGCCGCGTGACTCAGCTATCTTTGTGAGATTGTTGAGTTTATCTCGGATCGCCGGGGCGGCGCGCGCCTCCCAGCGGACCGTGGCCGGCGTGCCGGGTTGGACGAGGCCCACGCGCACCTTCGCCGCGGCCGCGCGCTCGCCGTCGATGGCGCGCATGCGGAGGGCGCCGTAGCCGACCACGACCGCCGCGACGGCGGCCGAGAGCGCGCCGAGGACGAGGCGACCGCGGCCGCGTGAGGCGATCGCTTCGGCCGCGAGCCCCGCGCCGAGCGCGACGACGAAGCTCACTCCGCGCTCGCCCACGAGCTCGGCGAGCTGCACGGTGACGGGCCACGGCGAGAGGCCGCCCGCCGGGGTCCACGGGAAGAGGCCGGGCATGAAGAGCGCCGCGTACACGCCCGCGCCGAACGCGAGGAACGCCGGCACGGCGCGGCGCCGCGCGGCGACGGCGAGCGCCCCCGCGAGCGCCCACGAGAGCCCCTGCGCGAACGAGAGCAGCGCCCACGCGAGGAGCGCCGCCACGTACGGCAGCGGCGTGAAGCGCACGATGACCTCCGGCACGAACCGGAGCGCCACGAGGTTCGCGCCGGCCCCAAAGAACAGGCCGATCACCGCCCCTCCGCGCGCGGTCTCGGGGCCGCGCAGCAGGGCGGCGAACGCGACCAGGCCGACCAGCACGAGCGCGTGGAGATCCGTCGGCGGGGACGTGAGGGCGAAGACGGCGCCCGCGGTGAGCCCGAGCGCCGCGTCGACGCCCCGCGGCGCGCGCTCGCGGAGGCCGCGGAGAACGCCTGCCCACTGGAGGATGAACGCGGCGCGGGGCGAGGGCAGGGCTGGCTCGGAAAGTGGCGAGGCGCGCGGCGCGGGCCGCGGCCGCGCGGTCAGAAGTAGAACGTGATGCCGCCGTTCACGAGCGCGCCACCCGAGGTGTTCGTCGTACGACCGGAGGAGTCGACGAACTCGGGCGCGCCGCGCCCGTCGGTGCGCGAGCGGACGAAGCCGCGGATGTCGAAGTTGAGCGCGACGACCCGCGAGAGCCGGATCTCGATGCCCGCGCCGCCCTGGCCGCCGAAGTACGTGTACTTGCGGTCACCGGGCGAATACAGGCTGCTCGAGGAGAGGTACGCGTAGTCGTCGCCCGAGACCCGCGCCCCCGACAGGCCGAGGCCGCCGAGCAGGTAGAACTGCGCGCGGCTCTTGGGGTTCAAGTAGAGCAGGCCGTTCAGGGTGCCCAGGGTCTCCGTGCGGCGGAAGCCGTTGTAGTCGGTGCCACCGGCGACGTCGATGTTCGCCTCGAGCGCGAAGCCGGGCACGGGGCGGAAGCGGAGGCCGAGGCCCACGAGGCCCATCGCCGCCTCGCCGTTGCGACCGGAGCCGAGCGCGATGCCCGCGACGTGGAGGTTCAGGCCCCATTGCCGGTGCGGGATCGCGGGGCGGGGCGTGTAGTGGTACACCTGCGGCGCTGCGCGCGGAGCCACGACCACCACGGGGGGCGGGGGTGGCTGGTAAACGACCACCGGAGGCGGCGGCGCAGGCGCGGGAGCAGGCGCGGCGGCGGGGGGCGCGGCGGGCGCCTCGGCAGGGGGCAGGGGGGCCGGCGCCGCCGGAGCGGGCGGCGCGTCGGCGCAGAACCAGCTGCCCGGGGGACACGCCGCGTCTTGCGCCTGCGCGGGCGCCGGACTCGCGACGAGCGCGCCGACGGCGGCGAAGGACCCGACGGCGAAACGCAAGGCCAGCCGGGGCGAGCGGGGCGAGCGGGGCGAGCGGGGCGAGCGGGGCGACCGGGGCGACCGGGGCAAACGGGGCGAAGGCTTCATGGGGGCTCCTGCCGAGCGCGCAGCGCGGGAGACTGAGCGACGGACCGGCGAGGACGAAGCAACTCGGGTGCCACGTCCGTAACCCCGATTGTGGCCGATTTTTGGCGCGCCGTCGCGTTCAGATGTTGACCGGCGTTCACGGGCCGACGACAACCGGTGTCGTCGCCTGGACCCGCGCCGGGCCGCGCCTGAGAGCAGGCCGAGAAAGAGAGCTGTTCACGCGTGCATCCTCCGGAGCCCATCCTTCGCATCAAGCCGGGCCACGTTCAGCCCGTGTGGGCAGGGCACCCGTGGGTGTACGCCCAGGCCGTGCAAGACCTGCGGGGAGGCGCCGTCGCCGGCGACCTCGTGCGCGTCGAGGACCCGCGCGGCAACTTCCTTGGGCGAGGGTTCTACTCGCCGAAGTCGGCGATCCCGGTGCGGTTGCTCACCCGCGATCCGGACCTCGCGGTCGACGCCGCCTTCTTTCGCGCGCGCATCGGCGCCGCGCTCCGACGCCGGGAGGAGCTCGGGCTCGACGGCGCCGCCACCGACGGCTACCGGCTCGTGCACTCCGAGGGCGACGGCCTCCCGGGGCTCATCGTCGACAGGTTCGCCGACGTCCTGGTCGTGCAGCTCCTCACCGTCGGCATGAAGCGCCGAGAGGCGCTGCTCCTCGGCATGCTCCAAGACGTGGTGCACCCGCGGGCCATCGTCGACCGCACGCCCGAGAGCGCCGCGCGCCTGGAGGGCTTCGAAGCGAGCACCGGCGTCGTCCGCGGCGACTTCGACGGGATCCTCACGTTCCGCGAGCGCGGGCTCGCGTACCGCCTGCCGCGCGAGCTCGCGCAGAAGACGGGGTTCTATTTCGACCAGCGCGGGCTGCGCGCCCGGGTCGAGGAGCTGTGCCGAGGACCGGCCGGGCGCCGCGTGCTCGACGCGTACTCCTACGTCGGGTCGTTCGCGATGGCCGCCGCGCGTGGCGGTGCGCGGCACGTCGACGCCGTGGACGAGAGCGCCCTCGCCGTCGAGGTCGGGGCCACGCTCGCGGTCGACAACGGCCTCGCCGCCTCGATCTCCTACGCCAAGAACGACGCGCGCAACGCCCTCCGTGACGCTCGCGGCGCGTACTCGCTGGTCGTGTGCGATCCGCCGCGGCTGGCGCCGTCCCGAGCCTCGCGCGACCAAGCGCTGCAAGCGTACGCGAAGCTCGCGCAGCTCGCGACGAGCGCGGTGGAGCCCGGAGGAAAGCTCATCTTCTGCTCTTGCTCGGCGGCGGTCGATCTCCACGCGCTCACCCGCGCGCTGGCCCTCGGGGCGCAGCGCTCGAACACGAGCGCCGTGGTGCTCGAGCGGCACTTCCAGGGCGCCGATCACCCGGTGGGCGCGGCGTTCCCCGAGGGGCTCTACCTGAAGGCCCTCATCGCGGAGATCGCGCCGCGATGAGACCACTCAGCGCCCTCCCCGACGAAGACGCCCGCAGGCTCGAGGGGCTCCTCTTCGACCTCGACGACACGCTGCTCACGCGAGGCAGGCTCGAGGAGGCGGCGTACGCGAGCCTCTTCGCGCTCGCCCGCGCCGGCCTCCGCCTGATCGCGGTCACCGGGCGACCCAGCGGCTGGGGTGAGCTGCTCGCGCGGCAGTGGCCGATCGACGGGGTCGTCACCGAGAACGGCCCGATCGCCGTGATCCGCGAGGGCGAGCACGTCACGCGGCTCGACCGGTGCGGGGCCGAAGAGCGGCGCGCGCGGCGGGTGCGGCTCGGGCGCCTCGTCGAGCGCATGCGCGACGTCGTGCCCGAGGCGAGGCTCACAGACGACGTAGACGCCCGCGTGTCCGACGTCACGTGGGACATCGGCGAGCGCGTGCACCTGCCGGCGGACCGGATCGCCGCCCTGCAAGCCGAGGTGCGCGCGTTCGGCGCTCGCACCTCGCGCTCGAGCGTGCACGTGCACGCCACGTACGACGTGGAGGACAAGGCGAGCGGCGCGGTCGGCTTCCTGCGCGAGCGCTTCGGGGTGGATCCCGGGCGCGCGCTCTCGCGGTACGCCTACGTGGGCGACAGCGGCAACGACGCGCCCTGCTTCGCCGCGTTCCACACCACGTTCGGCGTGGCCAACGTCACCGCCGCGCTCGCGCAGCTGGCCGTCCCGCCGCGCTACGTGACCGAGGCCACGCGCGGGCAGGGGTTCGTGGAGCTCGCGGCGGCGCTGTGCCGAGCGCGCGCGCGCTGACGCACGCTCAGCGGGCGGCGGGGGCGAGGGGTGCGGGCGGTGGATGCGTGCCGGGGGTTCGGAGTGAGAGCTTCATGTTTCAGGCCTCCTTCGGGTCGGTTGCGCGACGCCCACCGCCGCGGCGGCGCCCTTCCGGTCGCGGAAAGGCGCGTCTGTCGTCGCCCCCACGACGATCGGGACCGCCCGCCCGGCGGTCCGGCTGGGGAGACGAGGCAGGCGCTGCGGGGGCAACTTTGGTGGGCATGGACCGACGACAAAGGAAGACGCGCGATCGGGCCAAGTTTTCGCCGAGAAGAAGATCGACGTCCCTGTATCTCGTGGAAATCGCGCGAGATTTGGTGGGGTCGCGAGGTCCTAACCCTTCACGCCGCCGGCCGTGAGGCCGCCCACGAGCTGCTTCTGCGCGAGGTAGAAGAGCGCCATCACGGGCACGCTGACCAAGATCGCGCCCGCGGCGAACGGGCCCCACGCGGCGTCGTGCTCGCCCACGAAGCGCTGGAGCAGCACGGGGAGCGTGAAGGCGGTCTCGCGGGAGAGCAGCGTCGCGGCGAGGATGAACTCGTTCCACGCGCTCATGAACGCGAAGAGCGCGGTGACGGCGATCGCGGGCCGCGCCGCAGGCAGCACGACGCGGAGGAAGGCCTGGGCGCGCGTGGCGCCGTCGACCATCGCGGCCTCCTCGAGCTCGACCGGGATGGTCTCGAACGAGCCGCGGAGCTGGAAGATGGCGAACGGCACCGAGGTCGTCGCGTACACGAGCACGAGCCCCGCGCGCGAGTCGAGCAGGTGGAGCGTCTCGAGGAGCAGGTAGAGCGGCACGGCGCTCGCGACCGTGGGGAACATCTGCGTGGCGAGCAGCGTGCTCATGCCGGCTTTCTTTCCGACGAACTCGAAGCGCGCGAGCGCGTACGCCGCGGGGGTCGCGATCAGCACCGCGACGAACGCGGTGGCGAGCGACACGACGAGGCTGTTGCCGAGCTGGATGAGGAACAGGGTGCCGCCGTCGCCGCCCTCGCGCACGCCGGTGACGGCCCGAAAGTTCGCGAGCGACGGATCGTGCGGAACCGGGAGCGCGCCGCTCGACGCGGAGAGGCCGCTCTCGGAGAACGCGAGCGAGATCACCCAGAGGATGGGGTAGACGGCGAAGCCGACGGCGAGCAGCAGGGCCGTGTGGACGAGGGCGGACTCGAGCAGGGAGGGCTTGCGATCCACGACTACCTCGCCCCTTGGTCGGCGGGCCGGCCGATCCGCTGCATCGCCTTCGACCCAAGCAGCAGGAGCCCGAAGATGAGCACGGCGTACGCCGCCGCGTACCCGTACTGCGCGTTGCGCGTGAAGGCCCAGCGGTACGCCTCGCTCACGAGGATGTCGGTCTGCCCGTCGGGCTCGCCGCCGGAGACGAGGAACACCACGTTGAACATGTTGAAGGTCCACACGCTGCCGAGGACCACCGAGGGGAGCAGGGCGGGCGCCACGAGGGGCATTACCACGAGCCGGAAGCGCTGCCACCGCGTGGCCCCGTCGACCTCGGCGGCCTCGAGCACGTCCTTCGGCACCGCCGTGAGCGCGCCCACCGTGACGACCATCATGAAGGGGAACCCGAGCCACACGTTCGTGGCGACGTTGGCGGAGAACGCCGTCGAGAAGCGCGAAAACCAGGAGATGGGCTCGGCGCCCAGCAGGTGGAGCAGCGCGTTGATGGCGCCGTACTGCCGATGGAACATGCCCTTCCAGGCGAGCGCGGTGACGTACGAGGGCACCGCCCACGGGAGGATGAGCAGCACGCGGTAGAGCGCCTTGAGCCGCAGCAGCGGGCGCGACAGGAGCACCCCGAGCCCGAGGCCGATGCCGAGGTGGAACGCGACGTTGACGACCGTCCAGAGCACCGTGACGAGCAGCGTGAGCCAGAACGAGCCGCTGCCGAGGAGGGGACCACCGCGCGCGGTGAGCACCATGACATAGTTTGTCATACCCACGTACTGCGGCGCGTTGCGCGTGCCCGCGAAGAACGAGGTCAGCGCGCCCGCCACGAGGGGCAGGACGACGAGCACGAACACGACCACGGCGGCGTGGGCGACGTAGCGGTAGGCGGGCAGCGAGGCGCGGAGCCTCGAGGGGAAGCCCGGCTCGCGCGCGTTCTTCACCGCGAGGAGCGCGAGCCCGACGAGCACGGCCGAGAGCGCGACCAGCAGCGGCGTGGGCGAGGGGCTCGGCGGCGGCGGCTTCATCGCGTCGTTGAAGCGCGCGCGGGCCTCCTCGAGCGCGTCGTGGGGCGAGGCGTCGCCGCGGAGGGTCTTCTTGATCGCCTGGTCGAGCGGGACCCAGGCCGCGCGCATCGACACCGACGTGGGCATCGGCACGCTCTCGGTCGCGGCCTCGTGGAACGCGGCGAGATCGCGATCGGCCTTCACGGCCGGGTCGTCCCACGCGGCCGTGGTCGCGACGACCTGCTTGCCCACGGTCGCGCGGATCCGCGCGGAGGCGAGTCCCCCGAGGTGCCGCGCGAGGGCGCGCGCGTGCGGGTTCTTGGCGCCCTCGGGGGCGAGGAAGGCGACCTCCACGGTGAGGAAGGCGCGCAGCCGCGCGTCGCCGGTCTCGCGGAGACGCGGCAGCGGGTAGACGCGGTAGCTCGCCGCCTTCTTCGCGTCCGCGAGGAACCACGGGCCGCTCACCACGGCGGAGAGCTTGCCGCTCGCGAACAGCTCGCTCACCAGCGCGCCGCTCGGCTCCTCGGGGACGGCGCCGGCTCGCCGGAGGGCGAGCAGGAACGCGAGCGACGCCTCGGCCTCGGGCCCCGTCGCGGCGAACGCGCCCGCGCCGTCGACCATGCGACCGCCGAAGGCGTGCAGGAGCGGGGCGTGGGAGAAGGCTCCCTCGGACTCGAACGCGACCGGGTAGCTCCCGCTCGGGAGATCGCCGCGCTTCGCGAGCGCCTCGAACGAGGTCGGCGCCGACGGCACCTTCCGATCGTTCACGAAGAGCGCCAGCGACTTCTGGGCGAGGGGCACGCCGTAGAGTTGGCCTCCCACGGTGGCGGCGGCGAGCGCCGCGGGATCGTAGGTCGCGAGCTCGCTCGGAGGCACGGCGTCGCCTACGGGCGCAACGAGTGTATTCTGCAAGTACGAGCCGAGCCGCTCGTGGGCGTCGATGAAGAGGTCGGGGCCGTGCGCGTGCGGCACCGCGGCCTCGAGCTTGGCGGCGTAGGCGTCGAAGGGGATGGCGAGCGCCTCGACGTCGACGCCCTGCTCCTTCTGGAACGCGGCGAGCACCTGACGGAGCGCCTCCTCCTCTTTGCCGCGGTAGGCGTGCCACAGCACGACGCGCGGGCGCCCGGTGCCGGCGCACCCGCCGAGGCTCGCCACGCCCGAGACGAGCGACACCAGCGCGACGAGCCACCCGAGGCAGAGGCGCGCCGCGAGCGATCGCCACGCGAGCGATCGCGCGGCTGCCACCGAGCGTGTGCGGCTCATGGGAGCGCGCGCCCGGTCTCGGCGTCGAAGAGGTGCAGGCGCTCGAGCTCCGCGGCGACGGGGATGACGTCGCCCACGCGCGCGCGTCGCGCGTGCTCCGGGGCGAGGCGCGCGATGACGCGCGGGCCCGCGGAGGTGATCCACCCGTAGGCGTACGCCTCGAAGCCGAGGGCCTCGACGAGCTCGACGTGCAGCTCGCCCGCCGCCGCGCGCCCATCGCCGGCCACCACGAGGTCGTGCGGGCGCACGCCGAGCTTCACCTTGCGACCCGGGGTGAGCTGGGTGTGGCGGCTCAGGTCGGCGCGCACGCGGACGCCTTGCCCTTCGACGAAGACCTCACCTCCGTCGCCGGTGAGCGCGCCTTCGAAGAGGTTCATGGGCGGCGAGCCGAGGAACGTGGCGACGAACACGCTGTTGGGCTTCTCGTAGACCTCGAGCGGTGGGCCGCTCTGCTCGACGAGGCCGCCGTTCAGCACCCAGAGCGTGTCGGCGAGGGTCATCGCCTCGACCTGGTCGTGGGTGACGTAGAGCGACGTGGCGCCGAGCCGGTCGTGCAGGCGACGGATGTCGACGCGCACCTCGGCGCGGAGGGCGGCGTCCAGGTTGGAGAGCGGCTCGTCGAACAGGTACACGTTCGCGCGGCGCACGATGGCGCGGCCCATGGCGACGCGCTGGCGCTGGCCGCCGGAGAGCTGCTTCGGGAGCCGATCGAGCAGCTTCTCGAGGCCGAGCATGTCGCTCGCCTCGCGGATCCGCTTCTCGATCTCCGCGGGCGGCGTGCTCCGCAGCGTGAGCCCGAAGGCCAGGTTGTCCCGCACCGACAGGTGCGGGTAGAGCGCGTAGCTCTGGAACACCATGGCGATGTCGCGATCGCGCGGGGCCGCGCGCGTGACGTCTTTCCCCTTGATGAAGATCTGCCCCTCGTCGGCCTCCTCGAGGCCCGCGACCAGGCGGAGCAGGGTCGACTTTCCGCACCCGCTCGGGCCCACGAGCACCGAGAAGCCGCCCTCGGGGATCACCACGTCGACCCCGCGGAGGATGGGGTTGCCCGCGAACGCCTTCTTCACGCCGCGCGCCTCGCAGCGGACGGGCCGCGCGGCGGCGGGGGCCGGAACCTGTGCCTCCTCGCTCGTCTCCATGCGTGCGAATGTACTCGGTGCGCGCGTACGGCTCTCTAGGTGTTCCATCTTCTGTCTCGCCCGGGGCGGTCGCTACCCGCCGGCAGTGGCGTAACGCATTTTTGAGTTACGTCGAGGACGAAGTGCACACGCGGGCGAGATCGCGCGTGTGGGGGGCGTTTTTGCGGTGCGGGGGCGTTTGACAGGGCGGCCTTTCAGGGTAAGTCACTCACCCGTGAGATACGCCCTCCCCGTTGCGCTGCTGGCCTCGATCCTCTCCATCGCGTGCAGCAGCGACCCCGCCGCGACCGCGCCCGCCACCGAGCCCAGCGTCGCGCCGCTCCCTCCGGTCACCGTGCCTGGCGGCGACGCGGGCGCCGACGTCGAGGTCGGCCCGCAGCCGACCGACGCGGCCACCCCCGACGCGGGCCCTGCGACCGACTGCACGCGCGAGGGCCGCGCCAAGACCGCGCCTGCCGCGCTGTACGACGCGCTGGTCGCGGACCTCGGGCCCCTCTCTTCGGACGCGGCGCGGCGCGCCCGTGTGGCGACCTTCCTCGCGGAGGTGAGCGCGAAGGGCGGCGGCCCCCTGGAAGACCCCGGGAGTGACCGCGTGGTGTTCCTGGCCAGCGTCGCGCCGCCCGCCGGCGCGAGCGCGTGGAGCGTGGTCGGCAGCTTCGTGGGCTGGGACAAGGCGAAGGCGCTCCCGATGACGGTGGTTCCTGGCACCGATCTCTGGGTGGCCGACGTCAAGGTCCAGCGCGGCGTAGCTCACACCTACAAGCTGCTCGCGGGCACCTCCGACGCGGGGTACCGCGAGGACCTCCTCGCGCGGAACGTCGTGTGGGACGGCATCGACCACAAGACCGTGGGCGAGCTCAACGGGGTGGTCCACGCCGACGCCCTCCCGAAGGACCGCCCTCGCATGGTGGCCTTCCGCGGCACGACCTCGGCCATCCTGGGCAACGCGCGCGACGTGTTCGTCTGGCTCCCGCCGGCCTACGACGGGCCGAGCTGCAAGAAGCTGCCGCTCGTGGTCTTCCACGACGGCAACGAGTCGCTCACGCGAGGCGACTTCGTCGGCCCGGCCGCCACCCTCTATGCGGCGAAGCCCGAGCTCTCCGCTATCCTCGCGTTCGTCGCGCTCCCGAACCAGAACGTGCGGATGGACGAGTACACCTTCGCCACCCCGGGCTCGAAGGGCGACGCCTACGCGCGGGTCATCGCGACCGAGGTCTTGCCGCGGCTCACGCGGGACTTCCGGGTCTGCAACGACGCGCGCGCGCGCGGCGTCTCGGGCGCGTCGCTCGGTGGGCTCATCTCGACCCACATCGCCTTCTCGCAGCCCGGCACGTTCGGCTGGGTCGGAGCGCAGAGCTCATCGTACTTCTGGGCCGACAACGCGATGATCACCCGCGCCGGGCAGGACCCGAAGACGCCCGCGCGCTTCTACCTCGACTCAGGGTGCCCGAACGACAACTGCGAGGTGACCAACCTGATGGACACCACGCTGAAGTCGAAGGGCTACGACGTGACGCGGATCACCGAAACGAACGCCCAGCACGACTGGGCCTTCTGGAACGGCCGCATGGCGGGCATGCTCACCCACTTCCGCGCCGGTCAGACCGTCTGCGATTGAGGCACGTCCGGCGCCGCTACCCGAAGAGATCGCGCAGCTTGTCCATGAACGAGCGCTGCTGCGCGGTGAGCTCCTCGCCGCTCTCGGCGGCGAACTCGGCGAGCAGCGCGCGCTGCTTCTCGGTGAGCGTGGTGGGCACCTCGAGGTGCACCTCGACGCGCTGATCGCCGCGGCCGATGCCAGCGCGGTAGGGGATGCCCTTGCCCTTGATGCGCAGCACGGCGCCGGGCTGCGTGCCCGCCGGCACGCGGAGCTTGCCCTTGCCGTCGAGGGTGGGCACCTCGATCTCGCCGCCGAGCGCGGCCTGCACGAACGTGATGGGCGCGGAGCACACCACGTCGTCACCCACGCGCTTGAAGAAGGTGTGGGGGAGCACGACGATCGTGAGCTCGAGATCGCCGGCGCCCCGGTCGGGGCGCGGGCGGTTCCCGGCCCCCGGCACCAGCTTGGTGGCGCCGTGATCGACCCCCTGCGGGAGCGTGATCTTGAGCGCGTGGCCCTGCGTGACGAGCGCGCTCCCTTTGCAGGTCTTGCACGGCTGCAGCACGATGCGGCCCGAGCCCTTGCACCGGGCGCAGGTGCGATCGACCGCGATCGGGATGAGCCCCTGCTGGATCCGCACGCGGCCGCGTCCGCCGCACATCGAGCAGGCGTCCGGCTTGGTGCCCGGCGCGGCCCCCGTGGCCTCACAGTCGCCGCAGGGGACGACGCGCTCGTACTTCAGCTCCTTCTCGCACCCGAACGCGGCCTCCTCGAAGGTGACCTCGAGGTTGCGCTTGAGATCGCCGCGATCGGCCTTTCCCACGCCAAAGACCCCGAGCAGATCGCCGAGGAAGCCGTCGATGTTGAGGTCGCTCACGTCCACGACGCCGCCCGCGAACGGGCCTCCAGCGCCGAAGGGCGACCCCGACTCCTCGGCGCGGTGGCCCATGCGGTCGTAGAGCGAGCGGCGCTGCGGGTCGGACAGGACCTGGTAGGCGAGGCTGATTTCCTTGAAGCGCGACGAGGCGCCGGGGTCGTCCGGGTTCTTGTCCGGGTGGTGCTGCGACGCGAGCTTGCGGAACGCCGATTTGATCTCCTCCGGGGAGGCGGTGCGCGCGATCCCGAGCACGTCGTAGTGGTCCCGCTGGCTCATTGCGGGCTCGCACGTAGCACACCCGCCACCCCCGCGCCGAGGGGACTGCACGGGGCGTCGCTCCGGGCTTTGGCTCTCGCCCGACCTATGCTACCGAGAGCGCCCGCGCGATGGCCTACCCGAGACTCCCTAACCCAGACAAGCACGCGCTCCTCCGGCGCATCGTGGAGCGCTGCGCTCCCACCAACGGTCGCGCACGCGTGATCGCCTTCGATCTCGACGGCACGCTGATGGACAACCGGCCGCGCACCTGCGCGATCCTCCATGAGCTCGGCGAGTCCTGGCGCGAGAGCCACCCGGCGGAGTCGCAGACGCTGCTCGACGCGGCGCCGGAGCGCCTGCTCTACCTCATGAAGGACACGCTCGCGAAGCTCGGTATCCCGGAGGCCCTCGTGCCCGAGGCCGAGGCCTTTTGGAAGGCTCGCTTCTTCGCCGACGACCACATCCGCCACGACGTGCCGCTCCCGGGCGCCGTGCAGTTCGCGCGCGCCTGCTACGAAGCTGGCGCGATCGTTACGTATTTCACGGGCCGTGACCTGCCAGCCATGAGCGTCGGCAGCTGGAAGAGCCTCCGCGACAGCGGCTTCCCGATCGGGCTGCCGGGCACTGAGCTCATCCTCAAGCCCGCCTTCGACATCCCCGACGACGTCTTCAAGGCCGACTTCGGGCCGCGCCTCGCGCGCCTCGGCGAGGTGATCGGCGTGTTCGACAACGAGCCAGGCAACTGCAACATCCTGCTCGGCCAGCACCCCGGGACCGAGAGCGTCTTCGTCGACACCCAGCACCTCCCGGGCGCTCCGCCCCTCGATCCCCGCGTGCACGTGGTCGCCGACTTCGACATGCCATGAGCGCGGCGCGGCGCGGGGCCTCGCGGCGCGCGCCAGTCTCGAGCGCGAGCGCGCTCGCCTCGGGCCGCGGCGCTGTCGCTCGCGCTCGCCGGGTGCGCCAAGACCCCGGCCCCCGGGGAAGTGCAGGACCACCCGAGCCCGCAGGCCCAGGTGATGCCTGCGCCGCTCGCCAACGCGCAGGCGGTCGACAGCTCCATCGTGGAGGTCGACGCGGGCCCCGACGCGGGGCCGCCGGCGGTACCGTTGCGCGCAGGCGAGGTGCTGCGAGCCGACGTGGCCCCCACCAAGGAGTCTCCCGCACACGTCGTCGAGCTGTGGTTTCACACGGCCGAGTCGACCGGCACCCCGAAGCTGCCCGAGCACAACCCGGCGGGGATCGACCTCGCGAAGCGGCGCGTCGAGCGGCGCGCGCGCGTCGAGCTCTCGCAGACCCGCATGCGCCTCCAGCCGGAGGGCCAGGGCTTCGTGTTCCCGCGTGACCTCGAGCTGCGCGCGCGCGCCGACCGCCTCGGGCACATCGCGGTGCTCGGGACCCGTTACCGCGCCCTCGCACCCGGCACGCTGCGGGCGCTCTTCGCGGATCGCCGCCTCGACGTGGGCCCGCTCGATCAGGCGGAGGTCTCGTCGAAGGGCGAGGGACCTCGGCGCCTCGGCGCGCGCACGCGTCGCGTCGAGATCACCGCACGCTCCGCGATCGTGACCCTCGACCTCGCGCACGTCGCGGACGTCGGTGAGGGAGGCGTCCTGCTCTGTCGGTTCCTGCTCGACCTCGCGAACGCGCTGCCGCGTACGCCGGCCTGCGCCCTCGAGGACGTGCCCCTCTACGCCGAGTTTCGGTGGAGCACCCAGGGGACGCTCATCATCGAGGCCAGCTCGTTCGCGCGCCGGCCCGACGTGCTCAGCTCCTCGCTGCTCGCGCCGCCGCCCTTGACCGCGCCCTCCGGCGAGCTGTTCCCGAGGGAGCGTGCCGGCCGCATGCTCTCGCCTCAAGAGCTGCGCGCGCTGCGCCACGGCGATCCGACCAGCAACGCGACGCTCGACCTGTCGAACCCCACGACGGGGCTCTCGGTCGTGTGGCTCGACGGTCTCCCGGTGGCGTGGGTCGGCGCCTACGGACAGCTCGCGCTCGACGGCCTCGCCCCCGGCCGCTACCAGGTCGCGTGGCGTTCGGCGCTGGGCGACACGGCCTCGACGTCCGAGGCGGTGGCGGCCCCGGGCGCGGCGGCGCTCGGCGGGCTCGCCGACGCGGGGCGCGAGGCCGGGAAATAGGCACGGAACAACGCGCCTTCCAGGCCCACGGGGGCTGGCTCAGTAGTCGTCGGCCGAGAAGGTGACGTCGGACGTGCCCGTACGCGCCATCCGTGCGCGGAGGTGCTCGAACACGATGCCCACGACGTCGAAGCGGGTCGAGGGCAGGTAGTACTCCTCCTCGTCGACGTCCGGCAGCGACGCGAGCCTGGCCATCACGCCGTCCTGCTCGGCGGGGTCCGTCGCGAGGTGCGCGTGCCAGCCCTCCTGCTCGGCGGACACCAGCGCTTCCCGTGCCAGGCCGACCGGGTTGAACGAGAGGAACACGTGCGTGAACAAGAGCCGCCAGCCCGAAGGGTCGCCTTCCGCGAGCCACTCGGCGCCGTACTCACGTCGGAGCACCTCGCCGAGGTAAGCGCCCGCCGAGGTGGCGAGCAGCTCCAGCGCGGCGGGCTTCGCGGCGATTTCTGCGCGCGCGTCGCGCACGTATTGGTCGAGCAAGCTGAGGGTGTCGGACGTTCCGTCGAGGAGCACGCCGTACTTTGCGTGCACGAAGCGAACGCACGCGCTGAGCGCCTCCGCGACGCTCGGGGGCGGGGGGGTTAGCTCTGCCGGGGGTGGCAAATCTTCCCGCACATGGGGTCGCCCGTTCGTCTCTTCGTCGCTCATCCCGCGGGGAATCGCACGCCGCGCCGATTCTCGCAAGGCGCGGGTCGCGGACCGGCGGCGGCGCGGGCGCAAGATCCGCGCGATTAGGTTCCATCGGAGCGGAAAAGGCTCTACGGTCATGAGAAGTTATGCGCTTCGGCATCTTCAGCGACACTCACGCGAACATCGAGGCGCTCAGCGCGGTGCTGGAGGCCTACCGCGACGAGAAGATCGACACGTACTACTGCCTCGGCGACACCGTGGGCTACGGTGGCTCGCCGAACGAGTGCGCCGACATCGTGCGTGGGCTCGCCAAGGTCACGATCCTCGGCAACCACGACGCGGCCGTCGCCGGCCGCATGGACTACTCGTACTACTACGAGGCGGCGCGCCACGCGCTGGACATCCACGCGTCGATGGTCTCCAGCGAGAACATGGGCTGGCTCAAGGGTCTCCCGTACCAGCACAAGGTGGAAGACTCCGACGTGCTCCTCTGCCACGGCTCGCCCGTGCGGCTCGAGGAGTTCGAGTACATCTTCGCGCCCGAGCAGGCGCGCGAGTGCCTCCCGATCTGGGAGAAGCTCGGGCACATCACGCTCATCGGTCACTCGCACCTTTGCAAGGTCTTCGCGCTGACGAAGAACTCGGTGGAGGAGCTCTCCAGCGCCGACTTCGTGCTCGAGCCCGACAAGAAGTACATCGTGTCGGTCGGCAGCGTCGGGCAGCCCCGCGACTTCGACAACCGCGCCAGCTACACGGTCTACGACACCGACAAGAAGCGCTTCGAGTTCAAGCGCGTCGAGTACGACATCGAGCTCGCGGCCGACAAGGTGCTGCGCGCGAAGCTCGAGCGCAACTTCGCGCACCGCCTGTTCATCGGCGTCTAGCCCGAGTCGTCGCTCGGCCCCGCCGGCTCACTGCGCGTCGCGCGCGCTTGACGGCTTGGTGGGCCACGCGAGCGGACCCGCGTCGAGGTCGCTCGGCGGGGTCGCCGCGAGGAGGGAGCTCGGCAGGTTCGAGGGCACCTGGGTGACGACGTCGCGCACGAAGGTCGTGACCTCGAGGCCCATCGTCACGCCGTCGATCTCCCCAGAGAAGCGCAGCGAGAGCTCACCGCCGCGGTGCGCCTCGAGCTTCGTGACCGTCACCGCGCTCTTCATTCTCTCCGAGGGGTAGACCCGGGTCCGCGCGCCGGGGAGCACGAGCTCCGCGCGCTCGACCCGCGCGTCGACGCCGCCCTTGCCGAACGACACGAGCAGGGCCAGCCGTGGCGCGCGCGTGGGTGAAGACGCGAGGAACCCCGGCGTCGGCTCCACGAGATCGCCGAGCTCCACGGCGAGTCGCGTTCGGTCGAAGAGATCGCGGCGCGCGTACGCGGGAAAAATCACCGCCCCGCGCTCCACGTCGCTCGTCGCGTCCACGGGTGGCTCGCGTCCCGCGTCGAGCTCCGCACCTCCGTTGCGGCCTGCGTCGAGGAGCGCGTCGGGGCCTCCGCGCGCGCGGCCGTAGGTGACCCTGAGCGTCGCCTTCGGCGTGACGAGCGGCGCGAGGTTCGTGTGCAGCTCCGGCAGCAACGCGCGCAGGCGCTGGAGCTCGCGAAGGCACGAGCGGCGGCCCATGCCCGGCTGGAGCGCGTCGTCGGGCACCCACTCGCACCTGTGCTCGTCGCGCAGCACCAGCGCTTCGCAGTGGATCCGCGAGATCTTCGGCTCGCCGGCGCACAGCCGCGCGTCGCCGGCCGCCGCCGCGAGGCAGGTGGGGCTGCGCCCCTGCGCGACCGTGGTCACGTCGACCCGGGGGCACGCGTCGGCGTCGCCCCGGGCGATGGCCGCCAGCGTCTCGCAGCGGGCCTTCAGCGCGCTCGAGACGATGGGCTCACACAGGCGCGCGTCACGCTCCTTGGCCGCCTGGACCGTCCGGCAACCGTCATAAAAGAGCGTGTCGTAGCCGATCGCGCGCACGGCGTCGCCGAAGAGCGGATCGAGCTTCGCGGCGCGCTCGACGACGCACGCCTCGAGGGTGGTGAAGGTCGCGGCCTCCTCGCGGAGGTTGCCCGCGGGCGCGACGGGATCGGAGGGCTCGGGGGCGAGGGCCGCCGCGTCGAGCCCGAGGCGCCGCGCGAGCGTCGAGGGGCTCGTCGGAGGGTCGCCTGCGTCGGGGCGCGTGCCCTTGTCGCAGCCGGCCGCGCCGACGGCCACGAGCGCGACGAGCGCGGCGAGCCCCGCGGCGGAGGCGAGCCTCGCGTGCGCCCTCGGAGTCCGCCAGGCGTGCGACGAGGCGGACGAGCGGCGCATGAGCCGCTCCTAGCCCTCGCGCGGCCATCACACAAGGTGCGATTGTGCCTTGACTCTCCGCGGCTCGGAGCTAGTAACGCGCCCATGAGTTACGTCAGCTCCGCTCTAGGTGTCTTCCTGACGGCTTCCCTCGCGCTCGGTCTCTCGGGCTGCTCCGGCGCCGGCCCCGATCTCGAGGACATGGCGGGCGAGCTCGGGCAGGCGTCCACGGCCGAGGCGACCGTCGTGTTCCACGGGGACTACACGACCGAGGTGCGCGGCGCGCTCGAGCGCGGCAAGCGCCTGAAGGTCCTCTACGCCTCGAGCCGCGCGCGCTGCCAGGCCACGTACGCGGGCCGCCCCGCGTGGTCGGTCACGGCCTGGTACCGGTGGAACGGCGGCGAGGTGCGCTCCGTGCAGGTCGCCGGCCTGCGCCCCGACGGGCCTGGTGCGGGCGCGCCGGAGCCGGGCATCCCCCTCGACTCCACCGGCGATCTCGAGATGTGGTTCCAGAACAACGACCGGTACGGCTGCAACAACTTCGACTCCGACTACGGCAAGAACTACCACTTCCGGGTCGCGCCCTCCGCGAGCGAGCCGGGCTGGCTCGGCAACGCGAGCTACGGCATCGAGCGCGCGACCTGCAACGGTCGCATTTGCGATGGGGCGTGGCGCTCCCTCGAGGGCGGCTTCAGGTACGACACCTGGGCGCGGCAGCGCGCGGCGCTCCGGCAAGTCGGCTTCGAGGTGTGGAAGGCCGGCGTGACCGATCGCGACAACCCCAACCTGTGGCGCGAGCTCGACGTCCAAGTGCACCGGCGGTTCGTGGGCGAGGCCGCGTTCACGACCTCGTACGTGAGCTTCGACGCCCGCTGGGGAAACAATGCACACTACACGCTCGACCTCCGCGCGCTCGATCCCTTCGAGTGGCCCGCGTCCGCCCGCGTTCGCGACCGCGCCGACTGCCCTCGGTACACGCTGCGCCGCGACCCCACTGGCCACTACGTCGAGGCCGACGTCGAGCTCTACTTCACGGTGAACGGCGCCGAGCTCCGGCCCACGGGCGGGGGCACGTTCCGCGGGACGTTCCAAGACTACCTCGGCGCGTTCGCGGTCTGCGTGACCCCGTGACCCCGCCGGCCGGGCCGGGCCTCCGCGGCTCACAGGCCGGCCTTGAGTTCCGCCGCGAATCCGAGACACTGCGCGTATGGCCTTCGCTCTGTCACGCGTCGCTGGCGCCGCCGCCCTCGCCGGCGCGCTGGCGTTCGCGGGCTGCTCGTCCACGCCGTCGACGCCCTTCGTCGACCCCGATGTGCCCGCGGTCTCGGTGAACCCGGACGGCCTCGCGTACCCCACGGACCACATCGGCACGCGCGCGCGTTCGAAGGTCCGCGCGGGTGACCGCCTCGCGAACTTCGCGTTCCAGGGCTACCTCGACGGCAATCCGCAGGGCACGCTGAAGACGCTCGCCATGGCCGATCTGTACGATCCCGACGCGAAGCGCAGCCGGCTGCTCCACATCCAGGGGGTGGCGGGCTGGTGCCCCGTGTGCGCCAGCGAGGCGAAGCAGACCCTGGCCGCGGCGAGCGCGCTCCGCGCCGAGGGCGCGGTGATCATCCAGGTGCTCATGCAGGGCGCGAAGCGCAGCGTGGGGCCCTCGCTCGCCGACCTCGAGACCTGGTGCGACACCTACGAGACCAAGCACGCCGTGCTGCTCGACGTCGACGGGCGGCGGCTCAGCGTCTTTGGCATCGACGGCTTCCCGTGGAACGCGCTCATCGACACGCGCACCATGGAGATTCTGGACCAAGGGATAGGCGCGCCTCGCGACGTCGCCGCGTACGTGCGTGAAGGCCTCCGCCTCGCGAACGCGCCGCCGGCCACCTACTGAAGCGCGGCCAGCGCGCGCTCGCCGCGCTCAGTTCACGCGTCGGAAGTCGACGAGCGAGATGGGGCTCGGGTGGAGCTTCAGCTCGATCTCGCGCCGGTTGCCGACGAGATCGCCGCCGATCTCGAAGGGCACCTCGCGGTCGAACTCGAAGCGGCACCGCGTGAGGAAGAAGTTGTGGTCGTGCGGGATGGGGTGGATGCCGTTCCAAATCTGCGGGACCCGAAGGACGGTCTTCGGCATCGACGCCGAGAACACCCGCACCTGCATGCGGCCCGGCACGAGGTGCGCGAGCGCGAACGCGCGGAAGCCGAGCCCGAGCTCCTCGGTGGTGGCCGCGCCGCCCACGCCGAGCGGCCCCTCGTAGAGCACCTTGCCGCGCCCGCCATCGGCCATGGGCACGGCCTTCCCCTTGGCGTCCAGCATGATCGCGGGCTCCCCCAGGTTCACCACGCGCACGATGGGGCGCTTCTGCGTGAACTGGCGGGGGATGGTGCGGGTGACGATGCTGCGCAGGTACCCGAGCCGCGTGCCGCCTATACGGTCGACGAAGCGCGGAGTGACGGCGAGCGCGGCCTTATAGTCCGAGAGGATCTCGGCGTCCCAGCCGGTCCCTGCGAACGGCGTGACCTGGCCCTCGGTCTCGACGAGATCGAAGCGACGGAGCGGCACGCGCGGCCCGGCCGCGGAGAGCGCCTGCAGATCGCGAAATACGGCCCGCTTGCCCACGCCGCCCGTGGCACGTGCCCAGCCGTTGCCCGTGCCGAGCCCGAGGAGCCCGAACGTGGGGAGCTCGACCCCCTGCTCGCGGAGCTCGTTCAGGAGCGCGATGGCCGTGCCGTCACCGCCGCCCGAGAGCAGGATGGTGGGGCGGTTGGCGACGATCTCGTCCTTCACCCACGCCCGCGCCTCCGAGAGCGAGCTCGTGACCGCGACCCGCGCCTCCGGAAGGATCGCGCGGATGCGCTCCCCCACAGCGGCAGAGCCGTGACGTGACTTGACGTTGACGAGGACGGCGACGGTCATGGGGTGAAGCTAGGCTCGCGCTCAGCCCCGCGCCGTCAGACTCTTGTCACGTGGGGCCGGACGCCGCCTCCGCGCCCCGCCCTTGACAGCTGAACACACGGATAGTACTCTGGCTCCTCCCAGGTCACGCAATCACGTGGTCGCACCCGCGACGCTAGGAGTCCCGCCGATGGAAGACAAGAACCGCGCGAAGGCCATCGAGCTCGCGTTCGCCAGCATTGAAAAAGAGTACGGCAAGGGCTCCATCATGCGCCTGAAGGAGGGCGAGCACCTCGGCGGCGACGTCTCGGTGGTGCCCAGCGGCAGCATCGGGCTCGACATCGCGCTCGGCATCGGCGGCTACCCGCGCGGTCGCATCATGGAGATCTACGGGCCGGAGTCGAGCGGCAAGACCACGCTCACCCTCCACGCCATCGCCAGCGCCCAGCGAGCAGGTGGCGTGGCGGCCTTCATCGACGCGGAGCACGCGCTCGACCCCGCTACGCGCGCAAGCTCGGCGTGAAGACCGACGAGCTGCTCCTCTCCCAGCCCGACTACGGCGAGCAGGCCCTCGAGATCGCCGACATGCTCGTCCGCTCGAACGCGGTCGACATCGTGGTCGTCGACTCGGTCGCGGCGCTCGTACCCAAGGCCGAGATCGAGGGCGACATGGGTGACAGCCACGTCGGCCTCCAGGCGCGCCTCATGAGCCAGGCGCTGCGCAAGCTCACCGGCAGCGTCGCCCGCTCGAACTGCCTGCTCATCTTCATCAACCAAATCCGCATGAAGATCGGCGTCATGTTCGGCTCGCCGGAGACCACGACGGGCGGCAACGCCCTCAAGTTCTACGCGTCGGTTCGCCTCGACGTGCGCCGCATCGGCGCCATCAAGGAGGCCGCCGCGTCCGACAAGAAGGAGCCCACGGTCGTCGGCAACCGCACGCGCGTGAAGGTCGTGAAGAACAAGATGGCGCCGCCGTTTCGCGAGGTCGAGTTCGACATCCTCTACGGGCAGGGCATCAGCCGCGCAGGCGACGTGCTCGACCTCGCGTCCGACCTCGGCATCGTCGAGAAGAGCGGCGCGTGGTTCTCGTTCCAAAACGAGCGAATCGGCCAGGGCCGCGAGAACGCGAAGGCCTACCTCGACCAGCACCCCGAGCTCATGGACAGGCTCGAGCGCATGGTGCTCGTGAAGAACAACATCAAGCCGTCTACGCCCGAGCCCGTCGCCGCTGCGCCCGCGAAGCCCGCGAAGAACGGCGCGGCCGCCGAAGACGCGAAGGCCCGGCCCGCGAAGCCCGCGAACTGACTCTCGCGAGCCCGCCGAGCTCGACCTCGGCGCTTCGCGGCGCGGGGCCCTTCAGCCCGCGAGCGCGGCCGCGATCGCGGCGTCGAGCGCGGCGGCATCGAAGCCGACGACCGTCGCGACGGCGTCGAGGTAGGCGCGCTCCTCCGCCGCGACCTTGCCGTCGGCCGCCGCGGCCGCGACGAGGAGCGTGAAGGCCTCGAGCTGCGCTTCGATCGGGAGCGCCTTCATCGCCTCCGCCGCGTCGTCGCGATCGACGATGGGGAAGATGGTCTCTCGCTCGCTCTGCGGGATACCGAAGCGAGCGAGCAGGCGGTCTAGAAAGGCGTCTTCTCGCGCGTCGAGGTCGTCGTCCGAGACCACGAGCCCCGCGATGAGCCGACACGCGTCTTTCCTCTGCTGCTCGTCCATGACGGGGAACCTTACCAGCTCCGGCCGGTGGCGGCGACGACGCGGACGGCGCGCTCCGTGGCGGGTGCTGACGGCGCTCGTGACCCGTCTACGCGCCGAGCGCGCCGCCTCGGGAGCGCGAGCCCGTCTCGCTTACTTGTAGCTCCAGCCGAGCTGCAGCTTGAGGTCGCCGCTGGCCTCGGTCCCGGCCTTCTTGTCCTTCTCCGTGAGCTCGAAGCCTATGGGGCCGGCGAGGGTCATCGAGGCCGGCCAGGCGTCGGCGACGCGGATCAGCATCTTGCCCTTCAGCGGCACGGTCATCTTGCCAAGAAAGCCCACGTCGGCCTTCATCGTCACGACGACATCGAAGGCAGCCGAGTCCCCCTCTTTGCCTTTGAAGGTGAACTTGGCCCCTTCAAAGGCCACTTTCTCTTTCGGATTCTTGGGGTCCTTGGCCTCGCTCGCCATCTTCTTCTCAAAGGCGCCGGCGAGCTCGGGGACGTCGTCGCCTTCTTTCAGCGCGCGAGTGGGGATCGCGGCCATGATCTCGTCGGGCTTGCCGAGGTCGTGGTACTGATTGGCCACCAGGTCCGCTTCGGCCTTGGGCGCGGGCTTGTCTTTGTCGTTCAGGACGGTGAGCTTTCCGTCTTTCGCGGAGACCGTGTACGTCTTGCCGGCGAGCGGGCTCTTCCGTTCTTTCGCGGGCTTGCCCCCCTCCGACGACGACTTCTTGTCGTCCACGAAGGTGACCTTGAGCTTGGTCACCGTGTCCCCGGAGGCCTCGAGGATCTCCTCTTCGGCCTTCTTGGACTCTTCTTCGTGCATGGCCATCGATTTCCCGCCGAGCGAGATTTTGATGTTCGTCGTGCTGGACTCGTCTTGGGTGCGCTTTGCGCCGGCCGCGGGCGACTTCTTCGTGAGCTTCGTCCCTGTCTCCTTCGGGGGCTCCGCCGAGGGCGCGGCCGACGCGCTTGGGGTCGCCGAGGCGGTCGCGGAGGCGCCCTCTCCCTTCTTGTCGCACGCGACGAGGAGCGGCGCGACCAAGAGGGCGGCCACGATGAAAAAGCCAAGGGATCGCGTGCGGGCTAGGGAGGATGCGTGCATGCGCGTACGCTCGCAGGATCGGCGGGGCCACGCAACCGCGCGCTCGCGCTCGTGGCCACCTCTTGGTGCCAATCCGTGCCAAGGCCGCCGCCCCGCCCGCCCACAACGTCTCAAATTCGCGAAGAGGCTTGTTTGGCACATGGTTTGCTTCGCGGACGTCATGCGGATCTCACTCTCCACCTCACTCGCGCTTGGGCTGGCACTCACGATCGCCGCGAGCGCGTGCGCGATCACGAGCAGTCCCACCGCCACCGACGCCGGGCCGGCGAATGACGCGGCACCCACGCCCGTCGACGCCACGACCGACACCACGGTGAGCCCGCCCGACGGCAGCGTAGCCGACGCCAGCGGGCCCCCGCCCACGTACCCGCTGGCCACCCCCGACGAGGTCTGCGACGGGGTGCCGGGCCTCACCGGGGCTGCGCTCATCGCGGCCATCAAGCCGGAGTACGCCGCGACGTTCACGCCGCGCACCGGCTCGAGCAGCGCGCTGTCCATCAAGCTGAAGTACGAAGGCGGCGCGATCGTGTGTCACCGCGCGTTCAAGTCGATGGGGGGCGCGCCCGACATGCCGGCGTGGATCGCGCTCACCGCGGCGATGGACTTCTCCACGGCCGACGGTCTCTTCGCCGAGAAGCGCGCGGCGCAGGTGTCGCGGCGCTTCGGCGACGCCCTCGAGCTCTCGGTCGAGGTGCCCGTCGCCGACGTCAAGGGAACGTTCACGCCGGCCGCGATGCCGGGGTTCGACGTCATCCGCGTCGGCATTGGCGGCAGCCTGATGCCGGCCGGGACCACCTCGGGCAACGTGCAGCAGTTCGGCTCGAAGAGCGCCGTGCCCCCTCCTGGCCAGGTGAACCCGAGCGTCACGCAGCCCGTGGGCAGCTGGAAGTAGGACGTCCGCGCTCGAGACGCGACGCGGACACGCGGGCAGGCTCGGTCTCCCGGCGCGCTGCCCGCGCTACACACGGACGAGAGGCTCAAGCCCTCGCACCAATGTGGACTACACGCGTGTAGATTACATGCGCTCGATGATGACCGCGAGGCCCTGGCCGCCGCCGATGCACGCGCTGCCCACGGCGTAGCGACCGCCGCGGCGCGCGAGCTCGTAGACCAGATGCGTGACGATGCGGGCGCCGCTCGCGCCGAGCGGGTGGCCGATGGCGATGGCGCCGCCGTTCACGTTGGTCTTCTCCCGATCGAGGCCGAGCTCCTTCTCACACGCGAGGTACTGCGCGGCGAAGGCCTCGTTCACCTCGACGAGGTCCATGTCCTTGAGCTCGAGCCCGGCGCGCGCGAGCGCGTCACGGATCGCGGGGACGGGGCCGATGCCCATGAGGCTGGGCTCCACGCCGGCGACGCCCCACTGCACGATGCGCGCGAGCGGCTTGAGGCCCTTCGCGGTGGCGTTCTCCTCGGTGGTGAGCACGAGGCACGCCGCGCCGTCGTTGATGCCGGAGGCGTTGCCCGCGGTGACCACGCCGTCCTTCTTGAAGGCGGGGCCGAGCTTGCCGAGCGCCTCGGTCGTGGTCTGCGGGCGTGGGTGCTCGTCGGTGGCGAAGCTGACCGTCGCCTTCTTCTGTGCGACCTCGATCGGCGCGATCTCGTCCTTGAAGGCGCCGCGCTCGTTCGCCGCCGCCCAGCGCTTCTGGCTGGAGAGCGCGAGCTCGTCGCACATGGCCCGCGTGATGCCGTACTTCTGGGCGAGGTTCTCGGCCGTGATCGCCATCGGGGTCTGGCAGTAGCTGTCCGTGAGGGCGTCCCACAGAGAGTCGCCGACCTGCGGCGCCTTGCCGAAGGCGAAGCCGTCGCGCGCGCCGCGGAGCACGTGCGGGGCCTGGGTCATGTTCTCGGTGCCGCCGACGAGGACCGACTCGGCCTCGCCGAGGAGGAGCTGCTCTGCGCCGTTGATGATCGCCTGGAACCCTGAGCCGCACAGGCGGTTGACCGTGAGCGCGGGCGTGGTGATGGGGAGGCCGGCCTTCAGACCGACGTGGCGCGCGCAGTAGATCGCGTCCGCGCTGGTCTGCATCACGTTGCCGATGATGACGTGGCCGATCGCGTCCGCCGCGATGCCTGACTGCGCGATCGCGGCCTTGGCGGCGTGAGTCGCCAGATCGTTCGCGGTGACGCCCTTCAGGGTGCCCTGGAGGGTGCCGAAGGCGGTGCGCTTCGCGCCGACGATGACGATGGACTTGGACAGCTTGGCCATGGGGATCTCACGTGGTGGGGGGTTCGGGTTGTCGTCGCTGCGCGCAACCCTTAGCACTTTGGGTCGGCGAGGGTAGCCCCCGGTGCGGGGCGCCGCGCCCGGCTCGCGTCTCCCCGCCGCGCTGCGCCCCGCTCGCGCCTCCGCGGAGCCTTTGACGCGCTCCGCTCACGAGATACGCTGAAGCACCGTCCACCCACGGGATGAAACCGTGTGGCCACGAGGTCTGCCATGTCGATGCCCAACTGCCCGAAGTGCGGGGCCGCCTCCCAAAACCCCACCGCCACGCAGTGTGTGTACTGCGGGCAGGCGCTCGCCGCACCTCCCCCGCAGCAGGCCTACGGCGCCCCGGGCGGGCAGGGGGCGTACGGACCTCCTGCGCCCTTCGGTGCCCCGCCGCAGGGTGGCTACGGTCCGCCCCCACAGCACGGGTACGGCGCTGCGCCGCCTGGCGCCTACGGGGGCCCCGTGCCGCCTCAGCAAGGCTACGGCGCGCCCCACGTGCAGCCCTTCGGGGGCGGCATGACCTTCACGAGCGGCCACCAGCCCGGCGGCTTCATGTCGACGATTGGAAGCATCGGCAACGCCATCTTCTGGATTCGGGTCGCGATCGCCCTCTTCGTGTTCAGCATCGTGGGCGTCGCCTCGTGCCTCAACGCCGTCAGCCAATGAGGCTCGTCGCTCACTCCGCTGCGAAGTTCGACGCGCGATCCGCTCACTGAGCTCTACGGCGCCCCGGAGCCCGCCGTCCGGTAGGCGCGGAATCGCTCGCGCCCGCCACACCCCTCGAAGGAGGGCTGGGCGGGCGTGGTTGAGCGCGGCTCATGCTGGCTGGGCCGGCCCGGCTTGCGCGCCCGGCGGGCTCACTTGCTCGGGAGGAGCACGCTGTCGATCACGTGGATGACGCCGTTGGAGGCGTCGACGTCGACGCTGGTCACCTTAGTGGTGGTGTTGAGCAACACGCTCGCGCCCTCCACCTTGATCGCGACGGTGTTCATGGGGAGCAGGGTCTGGGCCGAGGTGAGGCCCACGACCTTGTCGGAGCGCACCTTCCCGGCGACTACGTGGTACTTCAGGATATCGACGAGCTGGGCCTTGTTCGCTGGGACCAGGAGGTTCTCCACCGTGCCCGCTGGGAGCTTGGCGAACGCCGCGTCGGTCGGGGCGAAGACCGTAAACGGACCCTTGCCCTTCAGGGTCTCGCTGAGGCCGGCAGCGCCGACCGCGGCCACGAGCGTCTTGAACGAACCGGCCGCCGTGGCGGTCTCGACGATGTCCTTGGGCGGGCTCGCGAGCACCGCGTCGAGCACGTGGATCACGCCGTTCGAGGCGAGGATGTCGGTCTTCACGATCTTGATGCTGTCGTTGATGATGACGTCGGAGCCCGAGACCTTGATGCGGAGGTCTCCGCCCTGGATGGTCTCGGCGTAGGCGAGCTTCGTCACGTCCGCGGCCTTCACGTTGCCGGAGACGACGTGGTACGTGAGGATGCTGGTCAGCGCGGCTTTGTTCTCGGGCTTGAGCAGCGCTTCGACGGTGCCCGCGGGCAGCTTCGCGAAGGCCTCGTCGGTCGGGGCGAACACGGTGAATGGGCCGGGCCCCTTCAGGGTGTCGACGAGGCCGGCGGCGGTGAGCGCGGCGGCGAGGGTCTTGAAGCTCCCCGCGCCGACCGCCGTATCGACGATGTTCGTGAGTTGCGCGGGGGGCGGCGTCGTGGGCGCGGTCGTCGCCGTGGCGGTCGCCGTGGCCGTCGCCGTGGGCGCGGGCGCCGGGTCGGAGGTGCCGCTATCCGAGCAGGCGAAGAGGGCGACGGCGAGCGACGAGGCGACGATGGAGCGGACGGCGAGGTTCATGGGGTGATCTCCGATCAAGGGGAAGGGGACGCGAGAGGCTGTGGTGAACGGGACGCTCCAGGGCGAAGCGCGGCGCAGCGACACCGTGGCGCGCCCGGAGACGCACGGCGGAACGTTGGCCCGACGGCCGCCAAAGCAGAGGCGGCCCCGGAGATCCTCGCGACCCGCCGAAGCGCCGTCGTCGAGGACATGCTGAAGTTAGACTTTGTATAGATATTGTCAAGCCATGAACGAACTTTGTTCATCCTGGGCACCTCCGGTGGGTATTTACGCTGAATTTCTGGGGCAAGCGGGAGGCTCGACCGTGAAACGTTGTGCAAGGTGTGTATGAGTGGAGCGCGCGCGCTTCGCGACCCCTCCCGACGAGCCAGCCCCGCCCCGCCCCGCCCCGCCGCGCGGTCAGAGCCGAGCGCCCTCGTCCGAGCCGCGCGCAGGGGAGCTACCGCAGCCGCGGAGGCGCAGCAGAAGAGGCGGGAGGCCCCGCTTGACATTCTCACAGGCCCCACACACCCTCGGCAGGTGCTCGCTACGCTGCCTCGGCGCCCCACCGCGCTGCGTTCTTCGCAGCCCCGCCCCTCTCAGCGATGACACGTCGCCCTTGGCCACGGCGTAGCGCGAGGCCCGCGTCCCCGAGGTCGCCTCGGAAGGCCGTGGGGCTCTCGGACGCGCTGCGGGCGTGGGCGATCGAGGACCTCGGCGCGGGCGTGCAGCCTGAGCAGCTCGTCGAGGCCCTCGCGGGGGCGGGCGTGCCGAAGCACATCGCCGTCCGCGAGATCGCCGCGCTCGCCACCTCGCCCCTGCTCCCCGCGCTGCGCCGCGAGCGGAGCGCGCGAGACCGTCGCGACCAGGTCCTCGCCCTCCGTCGGGCGCTCGAGCCGACCGAGATCGAGCGCAGGTCCACGCCCTCGGCCGACGAGTTCTACGCGCGCTACTTCGAGGCGAACCGTCCGTGCGTGCTCCCCGACTTCACCCGCGGGTGGCCGGCGCGCGAGTGGACCCCGGAGCGGCTCGCCGAGCGCCTCGGCGGGGAGGAGATCGAGGTCGTGCGTGGGCGAGACGCCTTCCCGAACGACTACGACCGCCGCTCGCGTCAGCTCGCCGTTCGCATGACCTTCGCCGAGTACGTCGCGCTCGTTCGCGCCGAGACCCCCACGAACGATCTCTACTCGGTCGCGCACAACAAGAACATGGATCGCGCCACGTTCGGCGCGCTGCTCGACGACGTCATCATCGACGATGCTTGGTTCGATCGTGGGCTGCTCGCGGGTGGCACCTCGTTCTGGCTCGGCCCCGCGGGCACGATCACGCCGTTCCACCACGACACCACGAACATCCTCTTCTGCCAGCTCTACGGTCGAAAAGAGATGGTCCTCGCCTCACCGCTCGAGGCGAGCCTCCTGGACGAGGCGCGCGGGTTCTACTCGACGCTTCGAGGCGACTCCGTTGCGTTCCCCGCGCGCCGTCACAGGATCGTGCTCGAGCCCGGGGACGCGCTGTTCCTCCCGGCCGGCTGGTGGCACGAGGTGCGCTCGCTCGACGTGAGCATCAGCTTCTCGCTGCTCGCGTTCCGGCGGCCGAACGCCTTCACCGACTACGGCCCCGGCTTCCCCTGAGCCGGGCGCCGGCTGAAACTTCGCGTGGAGATCTTTCGTATGCAAACTACCCTTGTGGCCGGCGAGCGCTTCGCTAGGCTGCGCGGAATGAAGCGCGCCGCTCTGCCTCTCCTCGCCGCCTCGCTCGCCTCGCTCGCCTCGTTCGCCTGGGTCCTCGCGCTCGAAGGCGAGGCCTTCGCGGCCGACTACGGGGTGAAGGGGGCGGAGGGGACGGCCACCACTGATCTGCCGCGCGGCACCGGCGGCGCCGACGGTGGCAAGGTGGTGGTCCCAGCCGGCCCCGGGCCGTATCCCCTGGTGATCGCGAGCCATGGCTTCTCGGCCAGCGCCGCCAACCAGGTCGGCTGGGCCGAGCACTTCGGGAGCCACGGCTTCGTGGTGATCGCGCCCACCTTCCCCAACGCCTTCGCGCCCGACACGGCCAAGAACGCCGCGGTCATCGAGGCCCTCGTCGCGTACGCGCGCACCGCGCTGCCGAAGGCCGATGCGAGCCGCCTGGGCCTGGAGGGCCACTCGGCGGGCGGCCTCGCGACGACGGTCGCCGCCGCCAAGATGAAGCCACGGGCGGTCGTCCTCTTCGACCCGGTCGACAAGGACGGCGCGGGCAAGGCCGCGTACGGCACGCTGTGCAGCCCGACCCTCTCGCTCTTCGCGGCGGGGGGCTCTTGCAACAACCAGGCGGCCTGGAAGCCCTTCGCGAGCGCGAGCCCGGGCCCCGTGGTCTTCGCCGACGTGGTGGGCGCGACTCACTGCGACGGGGAGAGCGCGGCGCGCCTCACGTGCGGCCCCTTCTGCGGCGGCGCTGCAGCGCCCGCGCGGCAGACCGTCCACGCGCGCTACGCGACGGCCTTCTTCCTCGCGCACCTGGCGGGGGACAGCGCCGCGGCCGCCACCCTGACGGAGGCGGCCCTCCGCGCGGATACCACGCTCGCCGCTCCGCAGGTGAAGTCGGGGATCACGTGCCCGCCCGGTCCCGGGAGCGCCGACGCGGGGCCCGACGGGGCCGCGCCGGGGGTCGATGCCTCCTCGCCGGCGCCCGGGCCTGGTGGCACCCCCACGGGCGCGCTGCCCGGTTCGCCGCCGAGCGCGTCGACCACCGAGGCGCCCGCCGAGCCCGTCCCGACCGACACCTCGGGCTGCGCGGCCGCCTCGCCCGCGCGTGGTGGCGAGCTCCTCGCCGCGGTCGGGCTCCTTGGGATCGGCGCCCTCGCCCTCGTCGGGCGCCGCCGCCGCCGAGGGTGATCCGACGTTGAGTCGGGCGAAATCAGCGGGCCCGACCGCGACCGCGGATTAGCCCGCGACCGTGGCCCAGGCGGCGGTGAGCACGCTCTCGGCGCGCTCTTTCACCGAGACCTTGAGCGCGTACAGCCCGGGCTCGACCAGGTACCCCTCGGTGACGAGCGTATCGCCCGGCCACACGGGCTTGCGGAACTGCGCGTCGAACCCCGTCAGCCGGTCGCCGTCGCCGCCGCACGCGCCGCGCACGACGTGGCGGACCATGTGCCCGTAGGTCGCCAGCCCGTGGAGGATGGGACCCTGGGTGAAGCCGACCTTCTCGGCGAAGGCAGGATCGGCGTGCAGCGGGTTCACGTCGCCCGAGAGCCGGTAGAGCAGCGCCTGCTCCGGCGCGGTGGCCTCTTCGACTCGAAAGTCAGGCTCCTTGTCTTTCGGGATCTCTCGCCGCGGCTCCTTCGGCGGCGGCTCTCCGCCCCAGGCCCCCTCGCCGCGAAAGATGATGCTCGCCGTGGTCTCGGCGATGAGCTCGCCCACCGCGTCGCGGGTGGTCGTGTCGACGAAGACGTTCGCGAAGCGTCGCATGTCGTACATGCCGCGGATCTTCGCGGTCGTGGAGACGGTGCCCTCCGGCGCGAACGGCTTGTGGAGGCGCACCCGCTGGCCGCCGTGCACGACCATCGACAGATCGCCGCCGGCCTGCGCCACGAGGTCGAACATGGGCTCGAACATGGGGACTACGGCGAAGCTCGGGAGCACCTTCGGCCCGCGCCCCTCGAAGAGGTAGTCGAGCTCGTCGCGCTTGGCGCCCACGCCGAGCGCGTAGAGCACCGTGTCCTTCCACGTGTACGTGAAGGGGCGGGGGTCCGATTCTTTTCCGACGAGGGTGAGGTCGAGCGCCATGGCGGCGCAGCATGGGGGAGACGCGCGGCCCGCGTCAACGCGGTCGTCGCGCCTCCGCGTTTGTGTATGTGTACTGCACGCATCTCCGCGGGAAGCGCCCGCGAGCACGCACGGGCCCGCGAGAGGTGCTATCCACGCGCCGTGGGGCCCGAGCTCGGCGTGTTCGACCAGGTCGTGCGGGCGTTCGCGCTCGAGGGCACGGGCTTCGGGCTCGCGCGGGGGTTCGCGCGCTTGCTCCCGACCACGCTGCTCGTGCCGGCGTTCGGCTTGCGCGGGCTGCCCGTCACCGTCCGCGCGTCGATGGCGCTGTGCCTCGCGTTCGCGATCTCGCCGGCGCTGTCGGGCGCGGCGCCGGAGGTGGGCGGGCCGATCGTGACCTTGGCCCTCGACGTGCTGCGCGGCCTGCCGCTCGCGATCGCGAGCGCCGTGCCCATGTGGGCCGCGAGCATGGCGGGCGGCCTGTTCGACGAGCTGCGCGGCGCGCGGCTCGAGGCGCGCCTGCCCGCCGTGGCCGACGCCGAGTCGCCGAGCGCGACCCTCCTCACGCTGCTGGGCGGCGTGTTCTTCTTCGCGACCGGAGGGCCGGCGAGCATCGCGCGGGCGGTGGTGCGCGCCGAGGTGGGCGACGACCTCGTGGTGCACACGGTGGGGACGCTCGCGGCCGGGGTGACCCTCGCGCTCGTGGTGGGCGGCCCGCTGGTCGCGGCGGGCGTCACCGTCGCGGCCGCGCAGGCGGTGCTCTCGCGGAGCCCGCTCGCATCGCTCCGTGGCGCGCTCCCGAGCCTCCGCGCCGTCACGCTGCTCGCGTTCTTCGCCGTGGCGCTGGAGCGGGTCGCGGCGCTGCTCGCGATGGCGCCCTAGTTCCGGTCGCCCCTTTTGTGTCCCTGGGTTTTTTTCTCCGCGGCGTCGTTCTGCCGTTTTCCTCGCGGCCCGCCCCGCGTGTCGGGGGGGCTCGGGTTGGGGTTTGCTGCTCTCCCCTTTTTGGTGCGGCCTCGCTCTTTCCTGGGGCGGCTTGCCCCTGGGGGGCCTCCGTGGGCTCTGGGGCGGGCTTCCCCGGCCTTCTGGGGGGGGGTCCTTTGTGGGTGTTTCTTTGTGGGTGCGGTGGGTGGCCCCCCGCGGCTGTGGGGGCGGGCCGGGCCGGGGGGCCGCTCGTTGTCGTTTTCGTTTGCGCCTCGGGTGGCCCCGGGTGCGCCGGTCGGGGGCGGCCCGGGGCGCCTGTCGGGGGGCCCCCCGTTCCCCCGTCGCCTGGCGCTCTCTCGGGGGCGGCGGGTGCCGCGGCTCGCCGGGCGGTGCGCCCGGTTGGGGTGGCCCGCGGTCTTCGCCGGTCGCGCCTGTTTCGCTCGGGTTCCCCCTCCGGGTGGGCGGCCGCTCTTTCTTTGGGCTTGTTCCCTGGCCTCCCGGGCGGTCCTGGTTGGGGGCCCTTTTTTCTTGGGTGGGGGTCCCGCTCGGTGGGCGTTGGTCGGGCGCTCGGCCCCGGGGCGTCTTCGCCGGCTTGGTGGCGGGGGGGCCGGCCGGGCTTGCGGTTTGGGGGGGGGGCGCCCTGCCGCCGCGGCCGCGCGGGGCGGGCGGGGCGCGCGCCCCCCCCCCCCGGCGGGGGCCCCCCCCGCCCGGGGCCCCCCCCCCGGGGCCCTCCCGCCGGGGGGGCGGGGGCGCCGGCCCCCGCCCCGGGCCGGCGGGGCCCGCCCGCGGAGGGCGGCGCGCGCGGCTGACGGCCCAAGTGTGCATGCATGCATGCATGCATGCATGCATTGTGCACGCACTCCGGCGACCCTGGGAGGGCCTCAGAGATCGCGCAGGAGACCGAACGCGAGCCCGAGCTCGAGCGCCGGGAACACGCCGGTCATGCTGCTGCAGTCGCCGAGGGGCGAGCAGCGGCGCCCCGACGGGAAGGCGAGGGCGCCCGCGCGCAGGTCGAGGCCCAGGGTGAAGAGGTCGGTCATGCGCCACGCCCCGCCGCCGCCCACGAGCGCGAAGAGGCCCTCGCTGCGGACGCTGTCGGTCTTGACGCCGTAGTTCGAGGGCACGGTGTCGCCGGGCACGGTCGCGTAGCGGTCGGCGAGCATGACGAGGCCCGCCTTGCCGCCGAGCCACATCTCCCACGGGCGGCCCTCGCGCAGGGAGTACCGAGCCTCGGGGCCGAGCTGGAAGAAGCCCCGCTCATGTGTACGCGGCAGCGCGGGGGTGCCGCCGTAGGGGGAGCTCGTGAGGGCGAAGAGCCCGAGCGACGCGGTCGCCCCCAGGGCCCACTGATCGGCGCGGTAGTGGAAGTGAAAGCCGAGCGGCAGCGCCACGTCGGCGCCGGTCGTCGGCCGGCGGTCCGGGCCCAAGAGCCCGGCGGTGGGCAGGACGAGGGTAGCGAGCTCGATCTGCGCGTGGAGGCGCGGCCCGAGGTCGACCGCCGCGGGCGGGGCGGAGGCCGCGAGCTCGGCCCGCGCCTCGCGCGGAGGCTCCGCCGCGGCAGGCTCGGCGAGCGCGAGCCCCCCGACCGCCACGAGAGAGAACCACTTGCAGTCTACAGCCATCGCGCGCTGGAGCTCGAGGGCGCGGCCGTGGGGGCCGTGGGCGCGGTGGGGAGAGGCGGGTTGTCGGGCGGGTCGGTCGTGGGCGCGGAGGTGGGCGCGGGAGCGCCGAGCGCCGCCGCGGTCACCGTGCGCTCCACGCGCGTGGGCGCGCCGTCGACGGCGGCCGTGAACACCACCTGGTAAGCGCCCGGCTGGAGGAAGGCGAAGGCGCCGCGGTAGACGCCGGGCCCGGCGGGGAGCGCGGGCATGCGGGCGGGGGCGAGCGTGGTGCCCGACACGGTGAACGCGGGATCGACGATCTTTCCCTTCGCCGGGGCCCGGCCGACGAACGCGACGGTCTGTCCCACGCGCGGCGCCGCGGGCGAGACGTCGAGCGAGGTCTGCGCGGTGGAGTGACCGGGCGCCGGCGCGGGACCAGGGCCCGTGGAAGGCCCGGGCGGCTTTCCAGAGGCGAGGGGCGCGGTCGTGGGCTCCGGCGGCACGAGCTTGGCGACCTCGCTCTCGAGGTCCTCGACGAGGCGCTTCGCCGAGGGATCGGTGGGGTCGAGGTCGGTCGCGATCTTCGCGATGCGGAGCGACTCGGGCGCGTTCCGTTCGACGCGCGCCAGGGTCACGAGCTCGTCGCAGGCGCGCCCCCGCACCTCGAGCAGCCGCGGCTCGCGCGGCCAGCGCTGGAGCGCGAGCGCCGTGATTTCCCGCACGTTGTCGCCCGGCGGTTCGTAGAGCCGGTGCGCGAGGAGCGCGGCCTGGGAGCGCGCGAGCTCGGCCTCGAGGGCGCGGTCGGGGCCGATGCGGCCAAGCTTGTAGGCTACACCTATCGACAGCAGCACGCCCATCGCGAAGCAGACGAGGACGATGGTCACGAGCGAGGTGCGGCCCTGGCGCGCGGAGGCCCGCGGGGGCTCGTGCTCGTCGAGGTCGTCGTCGGGCGCGGCGGTCGTGAGGCGCGCGCGGCTGGAGCGCGCGGGCGGTGGCGTCGGCGTGGGCGGGAAGGACGGCGTGGCGGGTTGCACCTCGCGCGACTCGACCGTGGGCGGCGCGAGCGCGACGGGAGCGACGGGCGCGGGCGGGGCGGACGTGTCGTCCAGCGTGGTGTCGAGCGGGCGCGCCGCGGGGATGGGATCGGCGGGGCTCCACCGGACGGTGGCGTTGCCCGGGAGCGAGCTCGGCGGGGGCACCTCGGTGCCGCTCGGGCGCTGCCGCGACGCGGGTGGGGCGGCCATGCGCTCTTGCAGGTCAGACGAGAGCTCGAGCTGGCGCGTGCGCTCGAGGCTCACGAGCTTGAGGAGGCCGCCGCCGCCGGAGCCCACCGCGAGCGGGCCAAGATCGCTGCCCGAGAGGCCCGCGCGCAGCGCTCCCTCGGCCAGGGCGCGGCCGAAGGCGCGTGCGTCGGGGAAGCGCGCCGCGGGATCCTTCGCGAGCCCGCGCATGATGACGTCGGCGATGGGGGTCGGCACGTACGACGCGCGCGGGACGCTGACGAGCGACGGCGGCGTGTCGTGGATCTGCTGGAGGAGCAGCGCCACGGCCTGGTCGCTCTCGAACGGGGTGCGCCCCGAGAGCATCTGAAAGAGCAGGGTGGCGATCGAGTACACGTCGCCCGGGGGGTTCACCCCCTCGCCCTTCGCGCCCTCGGGCGAGATGTAGCGCGCGGTGCCGAAGATGAGCCCGGCGGCGGTCGCCATCGACTGCTCGCCCCAGTTGATGCGCGCGATGCCGAAGTCAAGAACCTTGACGAAGTCGGCGTCGTCGCCCCGGCGCACGAGCATCACGTTCTCGGGCTTGAGGTCGCGGTGCACGATGCCCTGGGTGTGCGCTTCGCCGACGGCGTCGCAGAGCTGCAGGCCGATGTGCAGCGCCCGCCCGAGCGGCATGGCGCCCGACGAGGCCGCGAGGGCGCTCTGGAGCGACAGGCCGTCGAGGAACTCCATGACCATGTACATGGCGCCGTCGGGCAGCTGACCTGCGAGGTGGACCTGCACGGCGTTGGGGTGCTGCAGGCGCGAGGCGACCTTGGCCTCGCGGGTGAACCGCGCGACGAGCTGCTTGTTCGCGGACAGCTCGCGGTGGAGCACCTTGACGGCCACGTCGCGGTCGATGCCCTTCTGGTAGGCGCGGTAGACGCGGCCCATGGCGCCCACGCCGGCGAGCTGCTTGACCTCGATGTGGCCGGAGATCTCGCGGCCCAGATACGGATCGGGCCCCTCGCCGCCGCGGGCCGAGCTCGTGCTGCTCTGGAGGGGCGCGCCGTCGGCCGGGCAGAACAGCGCGTCTTGGGGGTACTTGCCGCCACACGCTGAGCACACCTTCGTCGCGTGGGCGGAGTCCACGGGCACACCGTAGCCGATCCGCGGGTTTTTCGCGCCCTCCTCGTGTGCGCGCGCCGGCCTGGTTCCGCGATTGAGGTCGCGGCGGCGACGCACGCGGACGCGCTAGCTGGTGCTAGGGTGCGCGCCCATGTCGAAGCCTGTCGTCCTCGTCACTGGCGCCAACGGAGAGATCGGTCGCACGCTGCTCGAGCGGCTCCACACCGACGGGCGCTACCGCGCCGTCACCGTCGATCTCACGCCGCTGCCGGAGCGCTACCGCCCGCTGTGCCTCGAGACCTACGCGGGCAACATCATGGACAAGTACCTGCTCGATCAGGTCGCGGCGCACCACGAGATCGAGGTCGTGTTCCACCTCGCGGCGCTGCTGTCCACGCGCGGCGAGCGCGATCCCGAGCTCGCCCACCAGGTGAACGTGGAGGGCACGCTGCACCTCTTGCGGGTCGCGCAGAACCAGTCGGGGCGGCTGGGGCGGCCCGTCCGCTTCGTGTTCCCGAGCAGCATCGCGGTGTACGGTCTCCCCGACCTCGAGACCAAGGCGCGCGCGGCGCGCGTGGCCGAGGGCGACCACAACGTGCCCATCACGATGTACGGGTGCAACAAACTCTACTGCGAGCACCTCGGCCGCTATTTCACGCAGCACTTTCGGCAGCTCGGCGCGCTCTCCACGGCGGCCCGCCTCGATTTTCGCGCGCTGCGCTTCCCGGGGCTCATCTCCGCCGAGACCGTCCCGACGGGCGGCACGAGCGACTTCGGCCCCGAGATGCTCCACGCCGCCGCGCGCGGGGAGCCGTACTCGTGCTTCGTGCGGCCGGACACGCGCATCCCGTTCATGGCCATGCCCGACGCGGTCAACGCGCTCGTGGCCCTGCTCGAGGCCGACCGCGCCTCCCTGACCGACAACGTGTACAACGTGGGCGCGTTCAGCCTCTCTGCGGCGGAGATTGAGGCGCGCGTACGGGAGCACTACCCGAAGGCCGAGATCGCCTACGCGCCCGATCCCGTGCGCAACAAAATCTGCGACTCCTGGCCGGAGGACGTGGACGACGCGCGCGCGCGGCGCGACTGGGGCTGGAAGCCGATGTGGGACGTGGAGCGCGCGTTCGAGGAGTACCTGCTCCCCACGATCCGAAAGCGCTACGCCAACCGCTGAGCCGCCGAGGTGGGTTTCCGTCAGGGCCCGCCCGAGAGCACGACGTACGCGACCGGCAGCGCGACGCCGACGCCCACCAGCACCGAGCCACGGCCGAACAGCCCCTTGCGCCCGGGGATCATGAAGAGCCCAGAGAACGCCAGAAACAGCAGCGCCGCGGCGTACGCGTCCGCCGCGTAGGTCCACGCCTTCTTGCCGCGGTTCAGGTGCAGCCAGTTGGCGGCGCGGAGGAAGAAGCGCGCCCGCTGGCCTTCGTCCACCACGCGACCGGTCTTGGTCTCCACGTGGAGCGTGCGCTTGTCGAACGTGAGGTCGAGCAGCCCCTCGCCCACGCGGTAGGTCTCGCGCGGCGCCTCTCGGATGCCGAGCTTCGCGAGCACGGCGGCGGCGACGGCGCGATCGTCGGCGGCGTCGTCGCCCGTGGGCGCGGGCAGCGCGCCGACCTGCCGCTCGATCGAGTAGCTCACGAAGCTCGCGTCGCCGTCTTTCCAGTCGGTGAGGTGGTTCACCGCGAGCCCCGACACCGCGTACACCACGGTGAGGCCCACGGCCACGTAGCCGATGTCGCGGTGGATCGCGCGCACCCAAGGACGCACGGTGGCCGCGGCCGACTTCGCGGTCTTTGCCCCTCTCCCCGCGCTCGCCTTCTCCGCGGGCGCCGCGCGCTCATCCGCTTCGATCGCCGCCTCGGCGCGGGCGTCAACCATGACGCTCCTCCCGCCAGGGATCGGCGTGGTTGTGGTACCCGCGCACCTCCCAGTAGCCGGGCTCGTCGCGCGCGACGAACTTGATGCCCGTCAGCCACTTCGCGCTCTTCCAGAAGTAGGCGTCGGGCACGAGCGCGCGGACCGGAGGGCCGTGCGGACGCGGGATGCTGCCGCCGTTCAGCTTGTGAGCGACGAGCACGTTCGGGGCCATGGCCTCTCGGAGCGTGACGTTCGAGGTGTAGCCCGCCGCCGCCTCGAAGATGACGTGCCGCGCACCGGGCCGCACCCGTGCGCGCGCGGCGAGGTCCGAGAGGCGCACCCCGGTCCACCCGGCGTCGAGCACCGTCCACTTGGTCACGCAGTGCACGTCGCAGGTCTGCGTGACTTGAGGCATGCGGAGCAGCTCGGCGAAGTCGAGCGTGTAGGGTGCATCGACCTCGCCGTGCACGCGCAGGCGAAAGGCCCCAGGGCTGGGATCGCCCTCGGTTCCGCCCATGGGGCGCAGGCGCTGCAGCAGGTATTGCCCGGGCGGAAGGCGCGGGCGACCGTCGGCACGCAGGGTGCTGCGCGCGTGGCGCTCGGCCTCCTCGCCGGCGAGCACGTACCGCGCCCCCGCGAGCGCGGTGACGACGGTGCCCGCGGTGAGGCCACCGAGGAAGATGCGACGGCTCATGGAAGGCTGGAAGGGATCGCGCATGATGGCTCCGATGCCGCAGGGACCGCGGCCGCTCAGGAGCCTCTACGCGCGAGGGTGGGTGGCGGTTACGCGAGACCTCCGCCCCGCCGGCGCGCCGGCGCTCGCGAACCCTACCTCGGTGTTCGCTTGGCGTAGCGGATGTCGGTGATGGTGGAGAGGCCGCCGCCGCCGAGGAGCACCTCGCAGCCGTCGGGGGAGACCCACGACGGGTAGCGCGCGCCGAGCTCGGGGTGGTCGATGACCGCGCCGGCGCTCGTCCCCACGAGGCTCGCCTCACGCGCCGTGGGCGCGAAGGTGCCGCCGCCCGGCCACGCCGCGAAGAGGAGCAGGTCCTCGGTGGGAGTCACCACCGGCGTGCCGCAGTTCGCGAGCGGGCAGAGCAGCTTCACCTTCGTGGGCGCCGCGAACACGCCGGCGGTCACCTCCGAGCGATAGATCTCGAACGTCGGGGCGCCCGTCGTGTCTTCGCGCTCGAAGTACAGGGCGCGGGCGTTGGCGAAGTAGGGGTCGGACTCGTCGGCCGCCGTGCTCAGGCTGGCGATGAGCGTGCTCGCCGTGAACGCGCCGCCCGCGCCCGTGGCGACCGCGAGCTGCCGGGGGCCGGGGAAGCCCGTCGCGAACACCAGCAGCGAGCTGTCGGGCGACACCGTAGGCGCCCACTCGACGACCGTCGCGGACGACGGCGGCGCGAGCACCGTGGCGTTCGAGAGCGCGGGGACGGCGCCGCCCGTGAAGGTCGCGCGGAAGAGCTGCTGCTCGGTCGAGCCCACGGGCACCGCCGAGAAGTACGCGTTGCCACCTACGACGCGAGGCCCCCACATGGTGGACGCGAGCGCGGCGGCGATCTGGGAAGTGTCGAGCGCGACCGGCGTGGCGAAAGGCTGCCCCGCGCAGGTCGGCACTCGGCCGTCGGTCGCCGCGTCGGGCGTGGAGGTGTCCGGAGCGGCCGCGTCGGTCGCCGCGTCGGGGGCGGTCGTCGCGTCGCTGGGGGTGGCGTCGGCGACGATCGGCGCGGTCGAGTCGGGCGCGGCGTCTGCCGCCACGGGCGCCGGGTCGTCGCCCACGCACCCGTACACGCTCGCCACCAGCCCACACACACACGCGCCCAGCGCCGCCGCTCTCTTCATGGGCGCAGCCTAGCGGCGTCCGCGGACCGGAACCAGATCGAACCACGGCGGCGCCTCGACCGCGTAGTAGGCCGCGTGTCATCCGTTCGTGCGGCTGGCGCGGCCTGGCCCTGGGTGGCTAGGCTGCGCGGAATGAAGAACGCGGATCTCGGGCGGATTTCGTGGTTTTCTTTGCTCGCAGCGGCGTGCTCGTCCCCCCTCCTCGGGTGCGGCGGGAGCCCGGCGCGCGCCATCGCGGGGGAGGCGCCTACGGTGGGCGAGGCGTTCGGCGTGCGGTGCGAGGCGGTGCGCGCGCAGGAGGCCCCCGACCTCATGGCCTGGGCCCCCCCCGGGCCCCCCCCCGGGCCCCCGCGGCCCCCCCCCCCGGCCCGGCGCCCCCGGGAGAGACCCGGCCGGTGTCGAGGCGGGCGGCACGTCGTCAGCCTCGGCTGGCCCGCGAGGGTGACCCCGCCGCTCGAGCAGGCGCGAGGCGGCGTGCGCGGTGCGCTGGGCTGCTCGCGCTCGACGGCCCGCCCGCGGGACCGGTGGCGCGGGGTGACCCCCCCCCCCCCCCCCCCCCCCCCCCCCCCCCCCCCCCCCCCCCCCCCCCCCCCCCCTCCCCCCCCCCCCCCCCCGGCCCCCCCCCCCGGGCCCCCCCCCCCGGCCCCCCCCCCCCCCCGCCCCCCGGCCCCCCGGCCCCCCCCCCCCCTCCCCCCCCCCCGCGCCCCAAGCCCGCGGCGCCCCCCGGAGGCCGGGCCCCGGGGGCCCCCCCCCCCCCCCCGGGGCGCGCCCGCCCCCGGGGGGGGCCCCGGTGCTCGTCCCTACCGAGCAGCAGTGGGTGTGGGCGGCGCGCGGGAACGCGCAGCGCGCTTTCCCGTGGGGAGAGGACGAAGACTCCGGGCGCGCCTGCTCGGATCGCGCGAAGGAGGGCACCTGCGAGGTGACGGCGCACCCGCGCGGGGCCACGCCGGAGGGCGTCGTCGGGCTCGTGGGCAACGTCTCGGAGCTCGTAGAGACGGGCGTGAACGGCACGCGCGCGATGGGCGGCGACTACAGGAAGGCGGTGAAGGACCTCCGCCCCTACTCGGGGCGCTCCGCCGACAGCGCGCCCGAGATTGGAGTGCGCTGCGTGACGCGCTGACCGCGTGAGCGGGCGCCGTCCGGCCTTGCTCGTCGTCCTCCGGTGGTGGAGACTCGTGTCGTGTCCTCGCCCTCCCGCGCCTCGGTGCTCGGCCTCGTCGCGCTCGTCGCGATGGTCGCGCTCGTCGCGTGCGGTGGATCCGAGCCTGGCGGGGCGCTGGTCGAACCCTCGGCCTCGACCGCCGTCACGCCGCCGCCGCCGCCACCAAGCGCCCCGCCGAGCGCCCCGCCGCCGTCCGACGCGTCGGTCCCGCCGTCACCGTTCGGTGTGCGCGCCGACTACTTCGACGGCTTCCACGATCTCGTCCTCACGCGGACCGAGCCGGCCGTCGCCCTGCGGCTCGCCGATGGCGTCGCGCCGCACGACAAGGTCCGGGCGGTCCTCTATTCGGTGCGGTACACGGCCGCCCTGGAGATCGCGGCCGAGGGCGTGTACGAGCTCGTCGCGCGGAGCGACGACGGGGTCCGCGTCTTCGTGGACGGCAAGCTGGCCGTCGACGATTTCACGATCCACGCGCTCACCGAGACCCGCGCCAAGGTGACCCTCACGCGCGGCGCCCACGCGCTCCGCGTGGACTATTTCCAACACCGCGGCGCGGCGGAGCTCGAGCTCCTGTGGACTCCGCCGGGCGGTCGCACCGAGCCCATTCCACCCGCCGCGCTGAAGCCTGCCGCCGCCGCCCCCACCGACGCGGCTGGCGTGAAGCTCCCTGGGCCCGTGCCTACCTTCACGAACCCCGTAGTGCCCTTCGACTGCCCCGACCCTGGGGTGCTGCGCGACGGCGGCGCGCGCCCGACGTATTACATGGTGTGCACGGGCGGCACGATGGCCATCCGCTCGTCGGACGACCTCGTGGCGTGGGCGGCGACGGGCAAGTCGATCTTGCCGAGCGGGAAGGCCTCGTGGTCGGCGAACGGCGCGCGCAACTGGGCACCAGAGATCCACAAGGTGGGCGCGCGCTACGTGGCCTATTACACCGCGGCCGACGGCGCCGACAGGCTCGCGATCGGCGCCGCGAGCGCGCCCTCGCCGCTCGGGCCCTGGGTCGATCGCGGGGGCCCGCTCGTCACCGACGCGATGGGGGCGATCGACGCGACGTTCTTTCAGGACGACGACGGCAAGCGGTACCTGTACTGGAAGGTGGATGGCAACGCGACGGGCCGCCCGACCCCCATCCTGGTGCGCGAGCTCGCGGCCACGGGGCTCGACTTCGCCCCCGGCTCCACCGCGACCACGGTGCTCACGAACGACGCGAGCACCTTCGAGGGCGGCGTGGTCGAGGCGCCGTGGGTCGTGAAGCGAAGCGGGGTCTACTACATGTTCTACAGCGCGAACGTGTACGACGATCGGTACCGCACCGGCGTCGCGCGAGGCCCGTCCCCGCGCGGCCCGTTCACGAAGCGCGGCGCGCCGCTGCTCGGCAACAACGCCCGATGGGTCGGCCCGGGTCACGGCTCGGTCGTGACGACGCACGGGGTCGATCTGTTCTTTCACCACGCGTGGCCAGCGCTCCCGAACGGCAAACACGACACGTCCAAGGGGCGCCACGGGCTCATCGCCCCGATCACGTGGAAGGCGGGCTGGCCGGAGCTAGGCACGGGGACCTCGGTCACCGCGCCGATCCCCTGGCCGTAAACGCGCTATGCGAGCTACGAGCGCCGCTCGAGCAGGGTCACCACGCTCGTCGCCTCGTCGAGGCCCATGAGCCCGCCCGCGTTGTGCGCTAGCGCCCAGGTGGCGCCTGGCACCTGGCGCGGGCCCGCGCGCTCCGTGAGCTGCAGCGCGAGCTCATGCACCATCGCGAGGCCGGACGCGGCGAGCGGGTGACCCTTCGACTCGAGGCCGCCGGAGGTGTTCACGGGGAGCGCGCCGCCGCGCGCCGTGGCCCCGCTCTCGGTGAACGGGCCGCCCTCGCCGCGGGCGCAGAGGCCGAGATCCTCGAGCGCGGCGAGCTCGGCGAACGCGGTCGAGTCGTGGACCTCCGCTACGTGTATTTTGCATGGATCGATGCCCGCGCGCGCGAAGGCCCGCCGCGCGGCCACGCGCGTCACCGAGTCGTCCTCGAAGCGTGAGCGCCCGCCGTTCGCCATCCCGAGCCCCGCGACTCGGATGCGCGCGCGCGGGCGCGCCCGCCAACGCCTCGGCCGACCCCACGAGCACCGCCGCCGCCCCGTCGCTCATCGGCGCGCACATCGCGCGCGTGAACGGGAAGACGACGGGCTTGTCGGCGAGGACCGCGTCGACCGACATCGCCTCGCGGTACTGCGCGTTCGGGTTGTGCACCCCATGCCCGTGGTTCTTCGACGCGACGCGCGCCAGGGCCTCCAGCGTCGTGCCGTACGTCTTCATGTGCCACGCGGCGCCAAGCGCGACCGCGTCGAGGATGGCGCTGCGGTCGGCTCGGGGCGCGTACGACGTGCCGCTCGACGGCGCGAGCTCCGTGTAGAGTGCACGCCACTCCTCGGGGTGCAGCTGGTCCATCCCGCCGTTGAAGAGCGCGAGCATCTTCTCGGGGGCCTCGGGCATGAACACCTTCTCCACGCCGACCGCGACGGCCACGTCGCAGGCGCCGGCCGCGACCGCGTGGCACGCCGACGCGAGGCACAGCGCGCCCGTCGCGCAGCCGCCCTCGACGTTCACGATCGGCGCGTGCTGCGGGTAGAGGCCGGAGGGCATCTCTCGCGCGAGCGGCGCCATCGCCACCTGTCCGCGGATGTTCGCTTGACCGAAGTGGTGCATGGCGGCGCTCCCGAACCACGCGCCCTCCACGCGCGCCGGGTCGACGCCCGCGTCTTCGAGCGCCGCGGTGTACGCCTCGCGCAGGAGATCGCGGTGCGTGCGCTCCGGCCACCGACGAAACTGGGTGGTCGAGCTGCCGAGGACAAAGACCTCGCGCCTCACGGGGTCACCTTTCGCCCCGGCACGGGCGCTTCGGCGGGCAGCCCGAACTTGAGCCCCGCGACGCGCGCGTCTTCGGACTCGCGCGTGGCGAGCGCGAGGTCGAAGAGCAGGCCGAACGTCACCGACTCGTCGGCCGCGAGCAGCGCCACGGGGGACTCGCACGCGCCAGCGACCTTGCGCAGCCCCTCGGAGCCGAGCGTCATGTCGGGGCCCGCCATGCCCTTCGCGAACCGCTTGGCCACGGTGCCGCCGGCGGTCCACACCGAGATCGAGACGTCCTTGCCGAGGTACGCCACGGCCGTGCACGGCGGCGCGGAGGGCCACGCGACCGTGAGCTCGCCCATGCCTCCGTCGCGCTTCTGCGCCTTGACCACCACCGCGGCGGCCTTGGCCCCTCGGAGCGCCGCGACCACCTGCGCCACCTTGGGGGCCTTCGCCGAGCGCACCACCGCGAGCGACACGGGCTCCCCGGCGACCTTGGGCTTCCCGGAGAGCGCGGCGGCGAGCCTGCCCGGCACGTCGGGCGCGTCGAAGGGCACCGTCGTCCCGCTCACGCTGAGGGCCTTGTCGTCCATCGAGAGCACGGGCGCGGCCGGCGCTTCGGGCGCGGGGGGTGGCGCGGGCGGGGCCGAGGCCGATGTCGCGGCGGTCGGCTTTGGGGCGGGCTTCTCGTCGCACGCGCCGAGGCCGACGCACAGCGTGCAGGCGGCGAGGCTCACCCCCAAGGTCCGCGCAAAGCCAACGCGGTTGCGCGAAGCCCCGGAGCGAGGCGAGGCGGGCGAGGCGAGCGAGGCGAGCGAGCCGGACAGCATGGGCGGCAGGATAGCCGCTCTTCCCCGCGCGCGGCGACCGTCAGTCGCGGCAGCAGAGCACGCCGCCGCCCGTGCTCGCGGTCTTCGTGACGGCGCCCTGCTCGTCGGCGGTGTTCGCGCCGCAGGTCCACACCGGCGGGAGCGCGCGGCAGAGATCGTTGGAGAAGCGATCGAGCGGCGCGCAGGTGACCGCGTCGGGGGCGTCGCCGACGTCGCCGCAGCCGAACAGATCGTTGGTGCCCGGCCCGCACGCCGCGCCGCCCGCGCCGGCCTGGCGGATCGCGTAGAACGAGGCCTGGCCGGTGATCCCGGAGGCCGCGCACCCGCGCCCGCCCGTCCTGGAGGCGACCGCGGCGGGGGTGTCGCAGACGCGCCAGCCGACCTGGCAGAGATCGGCGACCGCGCAGTCTTTGCCGGTGGGGTTCTGGCCGCTGTTGCCGCCCCCGCGCCCGCACGCGGGCGTGGAGACGCCGAGGCCAGGGACGGACCACGCGCCCGCGCAAGCCGCGATGTTTGGGAACGTGGCCGCGGCCGCGAAGCCCTCGCGCGTGCCGTCGGAGCAGCCCGCGTCGTTGGTGCATTTGCCGGCGTCGCAGGCGCCGCTCGCGCAGTCCTTGCCGGTCACGCAGGCGCGACCGTTCGCGCAGGCCGGGCAGAGCGGGCCGCCGCAGTCGACGTCGACCTCTGCGCCGTCGCGGGCGCCGTTGGCGCACGAGGGGCCGACAGCTGGGCTCGTGACGGGGGATCCTCCCTCGGCCGCGGTGGCGGCGTCGGCGGGCGCGACCCCGGGCCCCGCGTCCGCGGGCGACGCGGTGTCGCTCGAACACGCGGCCACGAGCGCGCTCGCGAGCACGACGAGAGGCGCGGTCCTCGGGGAGAGCCTCACGGCGCGCCGGCTAGACGAGGATCCCAGAGGGCCTGCCGGTGCTCTTGTAGGCGCCGTCCCCGAGGCTCGGCACGGTGACGCCGTAGAGCTTCAGGAGGTCGACGTGTAGATCAGACATATTTCTGTTGACGTTCACGTCGGTCACGCCGGCTGGCGTGGGCGTGCCGTAGATCTCCTGGCCGAGCTTCAGCTCGTTCGCCACGTTCTCGCTCGCGACCAGCAGCGGGACGTTCGCGGAGTTGTGCGTGCGACCGTCGGACATGTTGCTCCCGAGGATCGTCACGGTCTCGCGGAGGAGCCCCGCCGCCTTGAGCCCCGCGATGAGCTCGCCCCAGAGCCCGACCTGGATCTGGTTTATCTGGATGAGGTTCGCCCAGTTGTTGTGCGCCGAGTCGTGCTGCTCGGCCGCGACGGCCGCCGTGGGGCGGTTCGGGCCGATGCCGTCGTTGTACATGACGGTCGCGGAGCGGGTCAGGTTGCACTGCATCGCCGCGATGATGAGCTTGTGCATCGTGCGGAAGTTCCGCACGTAGGCCTCGCCCGCGGTCTCGGCGGCCGGCCGCACGCACGTGGTCGCGCTCGCGGCGCTCGCGAGCTCGCCCTCGACCTCGCGGATGCTCTGCGCGTACGCGTCGAGCCGCTGCTTGTCGGCCGCGGAGAGGGTCGACTTGTGGTGCTTGTACTGATCGAGCACGCCGTCGAGGATGCTCTTTCGGCGCTTCAAGAGGTACGCGGCCTGCTCGTTCGAGAGCTTGTCGCTCGAGCCGAAGACCCGCGCGAACATCGCCATGGGGTCGAGGATGTTCGAGATGGGGCTCGTCGCGTCGCGCCACGCGATCGAGTTCACGTAGTTGATGGAGCCGGCGCGGTCGTGGCCCTGGTCCCAGCTCGGCACCTGGCTGAAGCCCGCGTGGAGGCTGCGGATCGAGGCCTTGGGATCGGTGTCCGCCACGAGCTGGTCGAGCGACTTCGCGCAGCGCTGGTAGTTGGGATCGGCGCTCGGGTTCGCGGCGCTCGTCGTGCCGACCGGCGTGGACGAGAGGAAGCCCGCGGTGCCCGACCAGTGCACGTCGAAGTTGTTCACGGCGCGGAAGCCGCGCATCACCGAGACGTTGGCCGCGACCCCGAGATCGGCGAGCGGCTTCAGCGCGCCGCCCCGCGCGCCCGCGTAGCCCCAGTCGCCGTTGTTGGCGTCGGGCATGGGCGCGCCGCTGCCGAAGAAGCAGCCGATGAAGCGCTTCTTCGGCCCCATCCCTTGCGCGTGGGCGAGCGGCTCGCGGGCGGACTCCACGAGGGGGAGGGCGATGCACACGCCGAGACCGCGGAGGACATTGCGCCTGGAGATGCGGGATTTTAGGGTCACTTCGCGGCTCCGTGGTTCACGCTGCGGAACGCCTTGCTCATCACGAGGCGCGTGATCATCGCGCGGAGGCTCGGCGGCTTGCCCTCCACCGGGAGGGTCAAATAATAGAGAAGGTCCTTGTCCGCGTTTGCGCTCGCGTCGACGATTCGGCGCGTGGAGTAGACCGTGAGCTTCTCGGCCACGCAGCGGTGGTAGTCCGGCAGGTCGGCGAGCATGGTGTTGAGCTCGTCGAACCGCGCGAACGGGCGCCCGAGCAGCGTGCTCGCGCTCTCCACGGGCTTGCCGGTGTCGGCGTACGCGTTGCGGAGCCGCCCTCGCATGTCGAAGCCCTCGAGCCCGAGGCCGATGGGGTCCATGTACTCGTGGCAGCCCGCGCACGCGGGGCCCGCGTTCCGGTGGCTCTCGAGGCGCTCCTTCACGGAGGCCCCCGCGGGGATGGCGTCCGCGGCCTTCTTGATCTGCTCGAAGAGCGCGGAGTCCGGCGGCGGGATCGCCTTGCAGAGCAGGCGATCTTGCACGAGGCGCCCGCGGTGGATCGGGCTCGTCTTCAGCGGGGTCGCGCTCAGGGTGAGCCAGCTGCCCTGCTGGAGCACGCCGCCGCGCTCCATCGTGGCGACCCGCGTGAGCGTAGGCGACAGCTTGGCGTCCACGCTGTAGTGCGCGGCGAGCTCTTGGTTCAGGTACGTGAAGCCCGGCCGGACGAGCGCGGTCACCGGCAGGCCCTCGCGGACGACGTCGGCCATCACGCGCCAGCTCTCCTCCCACATGGTGTGCTCGAGGGTGCCTGCCGCCGCGCCCTCGTAGGCGCGGAAGTCGAACCACTGGCCCATGAAGCTCTGGACGAAGGCCTCGGTCTTCGTGTCGAGGAGGCGCTCGGTCTGCGCGCGGAGCACGGCGGGGTCCTTCGCGAGGCTCCCGTCGACCGCCTTGGCCCACAGCTCGTCGTCGGGGAGCGACGCCGTGAACATGAACGACAGGCGGCTCGCGAGCTCGTACGCGTCGAGGTCGCGCTCGCCCGAAAACTCAGGGCTCGGCGGGGCCTCGATGCGCGTCATGAACTGCGGGGCGAGGAGCACGGTGCCGAGGGCGGAGCGCAGGCCGTCGAGGAAGATCGCCCTCGGCTCGGTGAGCGAGGTCTTCGCGAGGACGATCCCCTGGTCGTAGCGCGCGGCGAGCGCGGTCGACTCCGCTTGGGCGAGCGGCCTGCCGTAGGCTCGGCGGGCGAAGGGCTCGACGATCGAGCGCGCGCACGGATCGTAGGCGAGCTCGGCCGCGGTGGCCGCCGCGCACGTGACCACCTTGGGGGACGCCAAGGCGCGATCGAGGAGCGCCTCGACCGTCTCGGTGATGTCGCGGATCGCCTTCGTGTCGAGGTTGCTCCACGGCACCGCGTCGAAGCCCGAGAACTGCGTCGTCGGGGTCCAGCTCTTCTGGAGGTCGAGGGGGAGTCGCTCCCCGAGGAGCGCCGAGGCCGCGTTCAGGTACTCGCGGTTCGACAGGTTGCGCGTGATCGCCGGGCCCGCCGCGAGCTGCTGACCGGCGGCCGCCACGGCCGGATCTTCGACGGCGGGGGGCGGACCGCCGAGGAGCGTGTCGGAGGTCTCGTCGCACGCGGCCGCCAAAGCGCCGGCCAGCACTCCGCAGAGCAGGACCTGGCGCGATGGGCTCGGGGCTCGCCCGCGTCGTCTCTGGGGATTCAAGGGGGCCTCGCTCGGTGAGCCATGGGAGCCGCAGCGTGGCGGACGCCTGCGCGCGCGCATGGCGCCAAGTAGTGTGGGCGACCGTCGACGCACCGTCAAGCGCGCCCCCCTCCGGCGCACAGGATGCCCGCGCTTCCTCTAGAGCTTGCTCGCGTCCACCACGAACACTTCTCAGAGCCGCCCCCCCCCCCGGGGTGTTGGCCCCGGGGGGGCCCCGGTGCCCCGCCGGGCGCAGGCACAAGCACCCCCCCCCCCGCGCCCCCCGCGACCTCGCTTTCACCCGGGGGGGGCCGGGGGGGGCCCCCCCCCCCCCCCGGCGGGGCCCGGCCCCCCCCCCCCCCCCCCCCCCCCCCCCGCCGCCCTCCTTTTCTGGTCTTCCCGTCTTTGCTCGCGGTGAGGCGCACGGAGCCTCGCGGGGAGAGCTCGCTCGCGGGGGGCCCCCCGCCCCCGCCGCCCCCGCCCCCCGCCCCCGCGCCCCCCGCCCCCCCCCCCCCCCCGCCCCGCGGGGGCCCCCCCCCCTCCCCGGCCCCCCCGCCGGGGGGGGCGGCCCGCCCCCCCCCCCCCCCCCCCCCCCCCCCCCCCCCCCCCCCCCCCCCCCCCCCCCCCCCCCCCCCGGGGGGGGCGCCGCCCCCTCCGGTGGCGCCGCTCGGGAGCGGGAACCCTCCGGCGCCTCGCCGGATGACCTGCGCGGTCGGCGAGGCGGTCGCCGCCGCGTCTGGCGACGGCGCAGACCTCCGCTTGCAGGCGGGCGCGCCGACCAAGACCAGCACGAGCGCTCCGACGACCCACGCGAACCGAGCAACACCCATGGGCCAAAGGGTAGCGGATGGGGCCGCCGGGAGGGCCGGAAACCCGCGCCGGTTGCATCGCAGCGCGGGGGACCGGGCTCCTACTCGCGCCCGCCCCGGCGTTTGGGGCCTCGATTCCTCGCGTGCCGGGGCCTCCACTCGGAGGTAGGCTCGTCGCCATGGCGACCGCCCACCCCACAGGCTACCTCGAGGCCGAGCACACGCCCATCTCCGACGAGCTCGACGCCACCGACCTCCGCGTGCACGGCGAGCTCCCTCGGGAGCTCCGCGGCCTGTACGTGCGCAACTCTCCGAACCCGCAGTTCGCGCCGATAGGCAAGTATCACTGGTTCGACGGCGACGGGATGGTGCACGGCATCCGCTTCGAAGACGGCCGCGCGTCGTACATGAACCGCTGGGTGCGTACCCGCGGGTTCGAGGCCGAGCGCGAGGCGGGGAGGGCCCTCTGGACTGGCATCTTGGAGCCCCTCCGGCCCGAGGCCATGAGCCTCCCCGGCGGCCCGGTGAAGGACACCGCGAACACCGATCTCGTGTTTCACCGAGGCCGACTCCTGTCGCTCTGGTGGCTCTCGGGGACTCCCTACGAGCTCTCCACGCGCGATCTGTCCACGATAGGGCCCGAGCGCTTCGACGGGAAGCTCACCGGGGGCTTCGCCGCCCACCCCAAGGTGGACCCCCGCACGAACCAGCTCGTGTTCTTCGATCACTCCATGGTTCGGCGGCCGTATCTTCGGTATGGCGTCGTCTCGCCCGAGGGGGAGCTCGTGCGCTACGAGGCCATCCCCACGGAGTCGCCGCACATCTTGCATGACATGGCGATCACGGAGAACTACTCGATACTGCTCGATTTTCCTATGGGGTGGGACCCCGAGCGCCTGAAGGCGGGGAAGCGCAAGATCGCCTTCGATCGGGGCGGGCGGAGCCGCTTCGGCGTGCTCCCCCGGCTCGGCGGGGCCGCCGACGTCCGCTGGTTCGAGGCCGAGCCTTGTTACATGTATCACACCATCAACGCCTACGAGGTGGGCCGCGAGATCGTGCTCGTGGGCTGTCGGGTCCGCGACCCCATCCCGGAGCAACAGGACACTTCGGGGGGCGTCGCCCGACTCGACACGATCGAGCTCGTGCCCCATCTCTACGAGTGGCGGTTCGACCTCGACACCGGCGAGACCCGTGAGCGCGCGCTCGACGATCTCGCGACCGAGTTCCCGCGCATCAACGACACCGTCCAGGGCACTCGCGCGCGCTTCACCTACAACCCGCGGATCGCGCGCGACTCCGCGCTCAAGTTCGACGGTCTCGTGAAGTACGACCTCGCCGGCGGAGCGTTCGCGCCCGACCGCGTCGTGTGGGACGCGCCGCCCGGCATGTTCGTGGGCGAGGCGGCCTTCGCGCCGCGCGCGGGAGGCCGCGGTGACCGCGAGGACGACGGGTGGCTCGTCACGTTCGGGTCCAGCGCCCGCGACGATCTCTCGGTGTGCTTCGTGTTGGACGCCCGCGACATGCGCGAGGTGGCGCGGGTCGACCTGCCTCGGCGTATTCCGCTGGGGTTCCACTCGATGTTCTGCCCCGGCGCGTGAGCCGAGGAGCGCGCTTTCAGCGGAGGTGCGCGTCGAGGAAGGCGAGGGTCTCGCGCATCACGGGCTCGAACCCCGGGCCGTCGTTGTAGATCTCGTGGTGCGCGAGGCCGGGGAGCGCCACGAGCCGCTTCTCGCCCCGCGCCTTCGCGTAGAGGCTCGTCATCTCGCTCCGCGCGATGAGCGCGTCGCGCTCGGGGTAGACGAAGAGAGAGGCGGCGCGGCTCTTGGGCAGCTCGTCCTCGGGCGCGAACTCGAAGAGGTCCTGGAGCGACTCGAAGGTGATCTCGAGCCGCCAGGTGGGGAAGCTCGGGGCGTCGGCGACGAGGAGCGCGCAGGTCTCGGGATCCGAGGCGAGGAGCTTCGGCACGGCGACGTACGTCACCTCGCCGGTGCTCGTGGTGGCGCGGCGCGCGGCGCGCACTTTGTCGCGAAACCGCGGAAAGTCGGGGAAGCTCGCCCACACGCGGCCGAGATCGCCGGGGCCCGCGATGGCGACGAGCGCCCGCACGCGATCGTCGCGCCCCGCCGCGCCGACGGCGACGCTGGCGCCGAGGCTTATGCCGAAGAGGCCGAGCCGCCGGGGATCGACCTCAGGCACGGTCTCGAGGAAGGTGAGCGCCGCGCGCACGTCGTCGACCTGCGCCCAGGGGACGAGCCGGCAGCGGGGCTCGCCCTCGCTCTCGCCGAAGCCGCGGTAGTCGACGTTGAGGGTCGCGTACCCCGCGCGGTTCAGGGCCTCGGCGTTCTTGGGGAGCCAGACCTCCTTCACCAGGCTGAATCCCTGACAGCACACGAGCGCGGGGACCCGCGCGCCGGGGGCGAGGTCGTCAGGCAGCCGGAGGACGCCCGCGAGCCGGGCGCCGGCCGAGTGGAGGGTGATCGCGCGTTCCATCCCCGGAGGGTCGCCCGGCGCGCGGCGGCCCGCAAGGGGGCGGGGCTCTGCGGCCGGGCCCGTAGCGCGTGGGCGCCGGGCGCGCGCGCGTGGTACGTGATCGGCGGGCGCCTCCCGCGTCCCACGAGAGCCACCATGCGAATCGCGATCATGCGCCACGGTCCGGCTGAGGACTACGCTGCCTCCGGCCGAGACTACGATCGCGTCCTCACGCCGAGCGGCCGCCGACGGGTCCGCGAGGTCGCCGAGGCGCTCGCTGCGGCCGGGGAGGCCCCACGGGTCCTCATCGCGAGCCCGCTGGTGCGTGCCCGCGAGACCGCCGAGGAGGTCGGCGCCGCGCTCCGCCGCGCGTTGCGCCTGCCGGGCGAGGTGCCCCTCCTGGTGCGCGCCGAGATGTCGCCCGGGCGCGATCCCCTCGGGCTCGTGCGCGAGCTCTTCGAGTCCGACTCGGACAACGCCGTGCTCATCGGGCACGAGCCGGACCTCTCCGACGTCGTGGCGGAGCTCTCGGGGCGTCCGCCGTCCGGGATGCTCAAGGCGATGGTCGCTTCCTTCGAGCTGCGCGCCGACACCGAGCGAGGTGGGTACACGTCCGAGCTTCGGTTCATCCTCGATCCCAAGACCTTCACGTTCGCGCGCTGACCGGGGTCGAGCGGTCGTCCGCCGCCCTGACTCGCCTCCGAGGCCCCGTCAAGGTGGAGCTCGCGGGCACCGCGAGGCGCGCAGAATGGCTCGGGTGGGGGGCCAAACCTACAGGTGTAAATAGCTGATATATATACTTATTGTTCCGCGCCTTGACAGGCCCCCCCCCCTCCTCTACCCCAAAAGGAGGAGGTCGAACGGCGATGGGCTCTCGGTCGGCGGTGGCTCAGAAGGCTCTCCCCGGGCCACGGCTCGCGCGGGCGAACGCCGCCCAGCTGGCGGGGCCCATCGGCGCCTCGGCCATCCGAGTGTCCACCCACGAGGCGAGCCGTGTCCGCCTGGCCTTGGTCCCGCCTCCCCGCCTGTTCGTCCACGAGGGCTCTCGGCAGTCGCTCGAGCGGCGCCTGGTGGCGGCGTTCCTCGGGCCGGTGAGGCTGTCGATCACCGACAACCGCCACACCATCGTGTCCCACTCCACCCACGCCGGGGTGCTCGTGGTGCGCCTCCACCACATGTTCCTCGACGCGGCGCCTCGCGTGGTGGACGCGCTCGTGCGGTACCTCGTCCTTGGCGATCGCGACGCTAGCCTCCGGGTGAGCGCGTTCATCGACGCCCACAGCTCGCGCCTCGCCTGCCGTGTCTCACGGAGCGGCCCGCTCGTCACCCGGGGCAAGACCCACGACCTGCTCTCGATTTTCCGCGAGCTGAACGAGCGGTACTTCGGCGGCGCCTGCGACGCCCTGGTCACCTGGGGCCAGCGGTCGCGCAAGAGCGCCGTGCCGCGGCGCAGCCTCAAGCTCGGCAGCTACAGCGACGTCGACCGCCTCGCCCGCATCCACCCGGTGCTCGATAGACCCTGGGTTCCGCGCTACTTCGTCGCGTTCGTGCTCTACCACGAGCTGCTCCACCACATGATCCCCGCCGCCCGGGGCGAGGGGCGCCGTCAGCTCCACCCGCCGGAGCTCCGCGCGCGCGAGCGCGAGTTCCGCGCGTTCGACCGCGCCCACGCCTGGGAGCGCCGCAACCTGCACCGCCTGTTCCGCAGCGCGTAGATTCGCGGCAAACGCGCGCGCGCCCGGGAATGGCGGCGCGGCGCGGGACGCTCCCTCGCGTGCTATGTCCCACGGTCGCGTCATGACTCGCCACGCCCGCCCGCCCGCCGCCTCGCCTCCTCGCCCCCGGGTAGGGGCGCGCTCCGCTGCGCTTGCGTCGGCGTTCGCGGTGGCGCTCGCGGCGCTCGCGATCTGCGGCTGCCGTGGGGGCGCGGCCCCCGTGAGCGCCGGGCCCGTCGGAGCCACCACGTCGAAGCCGAAGCCTACGGTCCCGCCCAAGCGTCCCACGGGCAAAGCGCGCGGCAACCTCATCGCGACGGTCGGCGATCGCTCGGTCGGGCCGTTCCTGGCGCGCCGCGACGGGTCGGCGATGGCCGCGTTCCTCGGCTTTGGTGAGGACGGCGTGCGCCGCGTCTCGGTCATCCCGCTCACGCCCCAGGGCGAGCTGCGGTCGGGAGTGCGCGGCCTCGTGCCGACCCCGTTCGACTCGGCCGACCTCGCCATCTCGGCGACCCAAGGGCCCGACAGCGGCTACGCGGTCCTGTTCTCGGCGCTGACCGATCGCGGGAAGGGCCTCTGGGCGTTCGGCGTGACCGACGAGGGCGCCCTCCGCGGCCCGGCCGCCGAGATCACCCGCACGACCAGCGACATCGTGTGGAGCGACCTCGTCGCCACGCCCCGCGGGGCCCTGGCGCTGTGGGTCGACCAGTCGGTCGACCAGGCGGGCGAGCGCGAAGGCGGGCTCTTCGCGGCCTCGCTCGACCCCGTGGGCAAGCTGCGCGGCGTGCCCGTTCGCCTCGTGAAGGGCGTGATCGGGTGGCAGGTCGTGCCCGCGGGGGCGCAGGTGCAGGTCGCGGTCGTGCACGCGCGCGCGGGCGCCGAGGCCCCGCCGGAGCCTGGTAAGTCTTCGGAACCAAAGAAGAAACCGGAGTCACCTTCTTCACCGCCGGCCCCGGCGATCTCGCTGATGACCCTCGACGCTGACGCGCGCATCGAGCGGGCGGTCCCGGTGGCGGTGAGCGCGACGGTCCGCGGGACCGTCGACGTGGCGCGTGAGCGCGGGCGCTCCCACGTGCTGTGGACCGACACCTCGGGCACCGAGCCCGAGGTGCTGGCCGTCACGGTGGACGACCAGCGCGGGGCGGGGCCGGCGCGTCGCGTCGCCGACACCCGCGACGGCAACGTGCTCGTCGCGGTCGCCGGCGGCGAGGGCGGCGTCGCGGTGGCGTGGGAGCGCGACGTGCCCGAGGCCCGCGACCGTCGGTTCGTGCAGCTCGTCCGCCTCACGGACGTGCCCGCCCACCGGGCCACGCGCCTCGAGGTCGCCCCGAAGGGGCGCGTCGAGATCGCGGGCGCGCCCGACGGCTTCGCCGTTCTGGCCTCGGTCCGGGCGTGCAGCTTCGATCCTCGCGCGGAGCCCGACTGCGCCGTCGCGCCCTTCGCGCCCGCGCTCCTCCGCGCCGATCGCGATCTGGCGCCGCTCGACGTGACGCCCCTCGAGGTTGGCGACGATCCCCCGGGCCTCGCGTGGGCGCTCGGCTGCCCGAGCGGGTGCCTGGCGCTCTCCGCCGCGGGCGCCTCGCCGGCCCGGGTGCGCACGGCGTTCGTGGCGGCCCGCACCTCGCCCGCGGCGCCCCTCCGCGACCCCACGCCCACCGCGCCGCTCGAGTCGCGCATGCTCGACATCGAGACGCTCTCGAGCGGGGAGGCCCAGGCCAAGCTCGCCCACCTCAAGCTCGGCGGCACCCACCTGGTCGCGAGCCTCTCGGCGGACTTCGAGCTGCCCGGCCGCGCCAGCCGCGCCGCCGTCGTCCGCGTCCGCGCCTACGACGAGCAAGGGCGCGTGCTCTTCGCCGAGGCCGCCCCCGCGAAAGGCCCCGCGAAAGACCCGACCGTGCTCACGAGCCGCGCCCTCGCGGTAGGAGGCCTCGCGATCGCGCCAGCGGGGCGGCCGGAGGACGGCGGCGCCGTCGCCTGGGTCGGGCGCCAGGGCGCCGAGCCGCAGGTGCATATTACACGTATCGACGCGCGAGGCCGGCGGACCAACGAGATCGTGCTCACGAGCTCCCGGGGCGGCGCGACCGACGTGGCCCTCGCGTGGGTAGGCGACGCGTGGATCGTGGGGTGGATTGATTTTCGCGACGGCAACGGAGAGGTGTACGCCACCAAGATCACGCCCGACTTGAAGCGCATCGTCCGCGAAGAGCGCATCACGCGCGCGCCGGGCGACGCGACCGGGCTGCAGCTGCTCGCTGCGGGGCGCGACCGGGTGTTCGCCGCCTGGTCCGACGCGCGCGAGGCGCCGCGAGAGGGCTTCGCGGACATCTACCTCGCGCAGCTCCGCACCCACGACGCGACCCGCCTCACCGAGGAGCTCCGGCTCCTGCCGAGCGTGCCCCACTCGCGCTCGCCCGAGCTCGTCCCGGCCGTGGGCGGGGCCGCGGGCGCGATCGTGGCGTGGATCGAGCAGGCGCCCGAGGGCGCCGATCCTTCCCGAGGCGGGGCCTACCGCGCCCTCGCGCTGCGCGTAGACGGCCAGGGCAAGCCCGTGGGCGTGCCGGTGTCGCTCCCGGTCGCCGGGCCGGGCCACCCGACGGCGCTCTCGCTCCAGGTGGCGCCCGACGGGGTCCGCGGCATCATCGCGCGGGCCCACGCCGGAGGCGTCACCCTGGACGGCCTGCGGGGAAACTTCGGCAGCTTCGCCGCGGTCCCGCTCGGCGGCGTCGCGACGCCCGCCTCGTCCGACGTCGCGTTGCTCGCCTTCGACGGGTGGGTCTACTTCGGCGAGGACGGCGCGGCCACGCACGAGCGCCGCTTGCGCCGCGCCCACGTCCCCCGCTGAGACGTCGCGCCTCGCGATGCGCGCCAACCTGGCGAAATATCAAGGAAATTCAGGATGAATCAGCGGGCTCGATCGAAGCGCCGGACCGCCGAGTCAGCGCGCCGTGAAGTGCGGGTTGTGGATCACGCCGAAGAGATTGCCGAACGGGTCGCGCAGCGTGCCCACGACGATGCCGTCTCCGACGTTCTCGGGGCCGGAGACGTCGGCGGCGCCGAGGGCCGACAAATGGGCCATCGCGGCGGGGACGTCGTCGACGCCCCAGTAGGTGGTCGCGCGGTCGCCGAGGGGCGGGGGCGCCTTGGCCGGGTCGAGCGGCTGGAGGCCGAGCTCGTAGCCGCCCACGTTGAAGCCCACGTAGAAGGGCTCGTCGAAGTAAGGCGCGACGCCCATGGCGCGCGTGTACCAGGCCTTCGCCGCGGCGAGATCGGTGACCTGGAGCGTGAGCGTGCGCAGACCTTGGAACATGGCCGGACTCTACGCGACGGCGCGCTCCAGCGTTGGAAGAATAGAAAAGTCGCGTGGGGTTGCGCGCCCACGCAACGGAGCGCTCGCCCCGGCCGAGAGGGAGCGAGACCCGCGGGGCGCCGCGGCGCTCGCGTCGCGGGTTCCCTGCGGCAGATACGTGGCGTACGCTCCGGAGACCGACCATGGGCATCGACAAGATCGGCAAGAACACCTCCGGCGTGACCGACGTGGCCGGGCCCGACGCGACCTCGGGCGCGGACGGCGCCGCGGGGCCGGGGGGCGCGAAGGGCGTCGAGCGCTCGTTCGCCGAGGTCCACGAGGCCCGGCACTCCGCCGCGGGCACCTCCGTGGCCGTGGGCGGCGCGAGCTCGCCGCTGGAGCAGCTGCGGGCGGGCGCGCTCGATCAGCGGGGCTACCTCGAGGCGCGGGTCGAACAGGCGACCTCGGGCCTGCGAGGCCTCAGCGAGCGCCAGCTCGAGGCGATCCGCGTCGTGCTCCGCGAGCAGCTCGCGACCGATCCTTCCTTCATCGACCTCGTGACCCAAGCGACCGGGCGGGCGCCGCCCCCGGCGACGGACGAGTAGCGCGTGAGCGACGCCCCTCCCATGGAGCGGCCAGGTCGTCCACGGGCCGCCCGCGCCGCGCTGTCTCGCCGCGCGCTCGTGGAGGTCGGAGTGTCTGCGGGTCTCGGCGCCGCCGCCGCGTTCCTCGGGTGCTCGCGCAGGGCGACGAGCGAGCCGTCCGCGGACGCCAAGGGCACGTACGCCGCCCTGAACGCCGCGGAGGACGAGGGCAGCGCGATCACGGTGAGCGGCGGACGCGACGCGGGCGCGAACGCGAACGCGAACGCGACCCGCGCGCAGGTGCTCGAGTGGTCGTTCGGGGGCGACGCTTCGCCCGAGGCGCGGGCCGCGGTCGTGCTGCCTCCGCTCGGCCCCAGCGAGCGGACGCCGCTGTTGATCGCGCTCCACGGGCGCGGCGAGGCGCGCAAGGGCCCCGAGCTCGGCGCCCTGGGTTGGCCCCACGACTACGCGCTGCCTCGCGCGGCACGGCGCCTGCGCTCGCCCCCGCTGCGCGCCGCCGACTTCGAGGGCTTCGTGGCGCCGCAGCGGCTCGCGGACCACAACGCGCGCCTCGCGCGGCAGGCGTACCGCGGCCTCGTGGTGGTGTGCCCCTACTTGCCCGACCTCGACCTCCGGAGCCCCCTCGCGCTCCGCGACTACGCCAACTACCTGAAGCACACGGTGCTCCCTCGCGCGCGGCGCGAGCTGCCCGTCTTCCCGGGGCGCGCGTCCACGGGGATCGACGGGGTGTCGCTCGGTGGCATCGTCGCCCTCCGCGCCGGCCTCGCGCACCCGGAGGAGTACGCGTGCGTCGGATCGCTCCAGGCCGCGATCGACGATCCGTGGATCCCCGAGCTCGTGGAGGCCGTCCGGGCCGCCCGCTCGCGCGAGCCCTCCCTCAGGTTGCGCTTGCTGACGAGCGATCGAGACTACTTCCGGCGCGTCATCACCGCCGCCTCGCAGGCCCTCCGAGCGGCCTCGCTCGAACACGAGTACCTCCTGGTGCCTGGCCCCCACGACTACCCGTTCAATCGAGGACCGGGCGCGCTCGAGATGCTGCTCTGGCACGACCTCCTGCTCGCGCACGCGTAGCGCCGCGCTTTCGTGAGGCGCGCGTCTCTCCCATGGCTTCGCTCGCCGGCATTGGCTAGGATCGCGGCGAAATGGCGAAGCACGGGCGCGCGACGCGCGGCGGAGGCGGCGGAGCGCGGGGCGGCGCGGGGACGAGCGGGTGGCTGCTCCCGCTCGAGGTCGCGGGCCGCGAGGGCTCTCTCCACGACGCGGCGTCGCTCGGCGGAAAGGCGGCGCGCCTCGCGTGGCTCGTGCGTCACGGCTTCGACGTGCCGGAGACCTGGGTCATCCCGGAGGGCGCGTTCGCCGCCGCGCTCCGGGGGCTCCCGCCGCTGTGCGAGCCTCGCTCGCTCCTGCGGGTCGCGATGGGACGCAACGTCTACCCGCGCGCCGCGGAGGCGCGGCAGGAGATCCTCCGCGTGGCTCTGCCCGACGATCTCGAGGCTGAGCTCGACGCGCTCTGGGAGCGCTGGAGCACCCCGGCGCGGTGGGGCTTCGCCGTGCGATCGAGCGCGACCTGCGAGGATGGGGCGCTCGTGTCGATGGCGGGCCTCGCCGAGACGAAGCTCGGCGTGCGCGGCGGCCCGGCCCTCGCGGCCGCCGTGCGCGAGGTCTGGGCGAGCATCGCCTCGGGGCGCGCGCTCGCGTACCTCGCCGCACATGGAGTCCGCGACGTGGGCATGGCCGTCGTCGTGCAGCGCATGGTCGAAGCCGACGCGGCGGGGGTCATGTTCACGCGGATCCACGGCCCGGTGGCGGCGCGGGGGGAGCGCGTCATCAACGTAGGCTTCGGCTTGGGGGCGCCGGTGGTCGACGGGGTCACCTCACCCGACATGCTGCGGCTCGCCCGCGACGGGCGCGTCGTGTCCGAGACCGTCGCGCGAAAGCCGATCGTCACGGTGGTGGGCGATGCCGGCGTGGAGGAGCGCGAGGCGCCTGCGCCGGACGCCCCCGCGCTCGGGCCCGATCACCTCCGCCAGCTCGCCGAGGTCGCCGCGAAGCTCGAGGGCATCGAGGACGTGGCGTGGGACGTGGAGTTCGCGTGCCAGGGCGAGCGAGTGATGCTCGTGCAGGCCCGCCCGGTCACCGGTCGAGGCTTCCCCGAGGGCGGAGACGCCCAGACCGTGTGGAGCAACGTGAACGTGGGCGAGGCCCTCCCCGGCGTGGCGACGCCGTTCACGTGGTCCATCGCGGGCGCGTTCAGCGAGGCCGGGTTTCGCAGCGCGTTCGGTGCGCTCGGCTGCTCCGTGCCGAAGAACGCCAAGCTCGTCGGGAACGTTCACGGGCGCTTCTACCTGAACCTCTCGCAGTTCATGCGCATCGCGGCGCAGGTGCCCGGCCTCGATCCACGCACGCTGATGGGCCTCGGCGGCGGCTCCGGCGCGGAGCTCCTCGAGCGCGAGGTGAGCGACGTCTCCCGTCGAGGTTTCTACGCGCGGCTCCCGGTCACGGCCACGCGGCTCCTGCGCGAGCAGCTCCGGCTCGACGCCGAGGTGGACGCCTTCGAGGCGCAGGCGGAGAAGACCCTCCGCGCCCACCTCGCCCTCGATCTGGCGATCCTCCCGGACGAGGGGCTGGCGACGCGCATGCGCGACGTGCAGGCCTTCCTCGAGCGGTCGGGCACCGTGATGCTCACCTGCGCCTCGAGCTCGCTCGGCACGCACGTCGCGCTCCGCACCCTCCTCGCGCGGGTCGCCGGATCCGACGCGGACAGGCTCGCGCAGGAGCTCGTCCGCGGCATCCGCGACCTCGAGAGCGCGCGCCCCGGGATCGGCGTGCTGCGCGTCGCCGAGCTCGCGCGGAACGAGCCCGCCGCGAGGGACGCCCTCCTCCTCGAGAGCACTCGGTCTCTCGACGCCGTGCCGGACGGCCCCACGAAGCGGGCGCTCGCGCGCTTCCTCGAGCTCTACGGCGATCGCGCCGTGCGTGAGGCCGAGCTCTCGACCCCGCGCTGGCGGGAGGACCCTCGCGCCGTGCTCACCATGCTCCGCGTCGCCCTGCGCGGCGAGACCCGCGAGATCGACGCGACCCTCGCTCGGTCGCGGGCCGAAGCCGACGCGGAGATGCGGAACCTTCAGGCGCGCCTCGCCCTGCCCACGCAGACGCTCGTGCGGCACCTCGTCGCGCGCGCGCAGAAGGCGGCGCGGCTGCGTGAGCGCATGCGCGCCTGGGTCACCCGCGTTCTGGGCATGATCCGGGATGTGGCGCTCGACGCCGATCGCCGGCTGCTGCGCCTCTCGCCAGAGCTCGCCGACGACTTCCACGCCCTGCAGCGCACCGCCTCGCCGCTCGCCAATGTGCAGTCGGTGTTCTTCCTCTCGGTGGAGGAGATCATGACGGCGCTTCGGGCCTCGCGCCGAGACCTCGCGGCCCTCGTCCGCGCGCGCCGCGCCGAGCTCGCGCGCGACCTGTCTCGCCCCGATCCGCCGCCCACGTTCGTGGGGTTGCCTCCCGCCGTGCTGCTCCCGCCGGCAGGGGGGCGCGTGCTCGCGGGCATCGCCGCGAGCTCGGGCGTCGTGGAGGGGCAGGCGAGGGTGCTCATGAGCCCCGCGCAGATGTCCGCGCTGCAGCCCGGCGAAATTCTCGTCGTGCATACGACCGACGTCGGCTGGACGCCGCTCTTCTTGCTGGCCGCGGGCGTCGTCACGGAGCTCGGCGGTCCGCTCTCTCACGCGGCCGTCGTCGCCCGCGAGTTCGGCGTGCCGAGTGTGGTCAACGTGGAGCGGGCCACGCTGGTCGTGAAGACCGGCGATCGCCTCCGCGTCGACGGCGATCGCGGCACCGTGGAGATCCTCCCCGAGGGCGCGGCCCCGTGAGCGCGCGCTCACCGTCAAGCGCGCCGCGCGGGCGCCCGCGTGAGCTCCGGTTCGTGGCGTCGTCGGACGTCGCGCTCGCCCGCGCGCTGCGCGAGCTCGGCGTGGCCGAGGTGGCGGTCGCGGAGGGGCGCGTCTTCGTCGACGCGCGGCGCGCCGGCGCCGTCGGCGTGGTGGTGGGGGTCGGCCAGGTCGTGACGGTCTCCGCGCCCTCCGCGGAGCCCGCGCTGGTGCCGATCGTGCACCGCGATCGTGATCTGCTCATCGTGAACAAGCCCGCGGGGACACCCACGATCCCCGACTCCTCGGGGGCGCGCCACGCGCTCAGCTCGCTCGCCGCGCGCGCGACGGGGCTCCCTGAGTCGGCGCTGCACCCTACCTCCCGGCTCGACCGCGAGGTCAGCGGGCTCGTTACGTTCGCCATCACGCGCCAGGGCCGCGAGCGGCTCGAGGCCGCCCGCGCCGAGGGCACCTACCTGCGGCGCTACGTCGCCCTCGCGCAGGGCGCGCTGCGCCCCGGTGGGCCCAGCGGGGGCCGCGTCGACGCGCCGATCGGCCGCGCCGCGGACCCACGCCACCGCCGCGTGGATCCGGCCGGGAAGCCCTCGTCGACCCGCTACCGCGTGATCGCCGAGGCGGGCGGTGTGTCGCTCGTGGCGTTCGCCCCCGAGACCGGCCGCACGCACCAGCTCCGTGTTCACGCCGCCTCGCTGGGGGCGCCGCTCCTGGGCGATCGGACCTACGGCGGCCCGGGGCGCCTCTCGCTCCCCTCGGGGAAGGTCCTTGGTCTCGCGCGCATTTTCTTGCATTGTGCATGCATAAAGCTGCCCGCGGCGGACGGCCCCCGGGCGATCTCGTGTCCGGTGCCGGAGGAGCTCGAGGCGGCGTGGGTCACGCTCGGTGGCGAGTCGGCGGCGTGGGCGATCGCGACCTCGTGGGACACCGCGGTGGGGGAGGGCGACTCGTGAAGCTGCTCACCCCGCGCAGCTGGCTGAGAGCGGGCGGCGCGCTCGCGCTCGCCGCGGCAGCTGCGCTCGCGGTGGGCGACACGCGCGCGGAGGCCGACGAGCCCAGCATGGGGCGCCCGGACGCCGGCGCGCTCTCGCGCACGCCCCCCGATCCGCGGCCGCTCCGGTCGAGCGAGCAGTACGTGGTCGACCTGCGGTGGGTCCGCGGAGACGTGTACCTCGTCTCGATGAACGTGGTCACGCTGCCGGCTCCGCGCGAGAGCCCGAGGGTGATGGGCCGCTTCGCGCTCGAGCTCTACGAGGGGGCGACGCTGCTCGACCGCGTGCGCTTCGACTTTCCGCTGCTCGGAGCCGTCGAGGGCGAGCGCGGCGCCAAGCTCGCACCGAAGCTCTCCACGCGCGTGGGGGTGATGTTCCCGGCGATCTCGCGCGGGACCCACCTCGAGCTGTGGGATCGCGCGACGGACACCCGGTGGCCGGTCCCCTGGCCGCCGGCCACCCCCGCCCCCCTCGCGCCTGCCGACGCGGGTGGCCCCGCGCCGACGCGCGCCAACAAGGAGCCCCGATGACCGACGATTCCCCCCGGATCCCAGACCGTCCCGAAGCCGGCGGCGCGCCGACCGAGAACCCCGTGAAGCTGGTCGAGGGTCGCTATCGTGGCCCGGCGGCCGCGGCGCCGTACCCCCTGAGCCGCCTCGCGCCCTCGTTCGCGCTGGTCGACGTGGCCCGCGAGATTCAGCTCGCCGACGAGACCATCGCCACGATGACGTCGGGCAAGCTTGTCCTGATCGCCGAGCAGATCCGCGCACTTCAAGACAAGGCGCGGGCGCTCCTCGAGAAGGCTCGCGCCGACGCCGAGCTCCACCGCGCGCGCTGCGCCTTCGAGAAGAAGCCGGGCGCCACCTACCACATCTACACCGAGCCGAGCGGCACCCGCTGGTTCTCTCTCTTTGGTCCCGACGAGTGGCGCACGGGCGCCCCGCCGGGATACGTCGGGTCGTTTCGGCTCGAGTCCGATCAGTCCTTCACGCCGGTCTCGGAGATCCCCGCCCGCGACGTGGAGGTCGCGTCGCTCGCCGGTCTCCTCGGCACGGGCGACGCCCCCTCCAGGGTCCGCTGACGCGCCCTGACGAGAGCGTGGAGGCTTTCGTCGATTTGTGCGACGCTTCAGCCGATGGAAGCAGAAGGCGGAGACGCAGCACAGCTCATCGGCACCACCATCGCCGGTAAGTACAAGATCACCGAGCTGCTCGGTGAGGGCGGCATGGGCTGCGTGTACGTCGGCGAGCAGCAGATGGGCACCGCCGTCCGGAAGGTGGCCGTCAAGACGCTGCACAAGCACCTGTCGACCGACGAGAAGATCAAGGCGCGCTTCGCGCGCGAGTGCGGGACCGTCTCGCAGCTGCACCACCCCAACACGATCCAGGTCTTCGATTTCGGCACCACGCCCGAAGGCCTCCTCTACATCGTGATGGAGTTCATCAAGGGGAAGAGCGTCGCCGCAGTGATCGAGAAGGAAGGGGCGATGGACCCCGTGCGGGTCGAGAAGATCCTCACCCAGGTCTGCGGCTCGCTCCAGGAGGCGCACGAGGCCGGCATCGTCCACCGCGATCTGAAGCCCGAGAACGTGGTCCTCTGCGATCGCGCCGGCCAGACCGACTGGGTGGAGGTGCTCGACTTCGGCATCGCCAAGCGCAGCTCCGAGCACGACCCGAACGAGGCCAAGCTCACCCAGCAGGGCATGGTGCTCGGCACGCCGCCGTACATGAGCCCCGAGCAGTTCACGGGCCTCCCCATCGACGCGCGCAGCGACATCTACGCGCTCGGCGTGATGGCCTACGAGATGCTCACCGGCCTGCTCCCTTTCGAAGCGAACACGGCGTGGGAGTGGGCCACGAAGCACATGACGGCGCAGCCGAAGCCCATCGAGGCGCAGCCCAACGGCGGGCTGCTTCCGGAGCGGGCGCGCGCGACGATCATGCGCGCGCTCGAGAAACGCCCCGACGATCGGCCCGCGTCGGCGAAGGAGTTCATCGAGGCGTTCGCAGGCGGCGCCTCGACGGTGCCCACCGCCGCTCCCGTGGTCCCCTCGCAGCGGACCCCCGTCAAGACGGAGATGGGCCAGCCCGCGGTCGGCGCGATGGCTCCCATGGGCGCGCCGCCGCCGGCCTACGGCGCCCCGCCCGCTGCGTACGGCCCGCCTCCGGCGGCGCCCCCGGCGTATGGGGCCCCCGCGGCGGCCGCCTACGGTGCGCCCCCGGCCGCCGGCCCGCCCCCGGGCCGCGCCGAGCCCCCCGCGAAGAGCAACACCGGGATCATCCTGGGGATCGCCGGGGCCCTGGCGGTCGTCGTGGTGATCGTGCTCGTGGTCGCGCTGAAGGGCAGCAGTAGCAACAAGACCACGGTGCTCGCCGCGCCGCCCCCCGTGACAGCCAGCGCCCCGCACACGGCCGAGCCCACGGCCGAGCCGACCGCCACGGTCGCGACGCCTCCGCTCGGCGGCGGGGGAGACACCCCTCCGCTCGGCGGCGGGACCGTGACCCCTCCAGCCGGCGGCGGAGGCACGGCGAAGCCCAAGGGGTCGACCGCGCCGACGGTGAAACCTCCCACCCCCGGCCTGAGTGAGAGCCCGATGTGCACCAACGCGAAGAAGAGCGGGAACGCGGCGATGATCAAGAAATTCTGCGGAAAGTGACCCCGTTCGTGTCTGAAGTTTCGTAAACGCCTGGTCCGGGGCAGACCGAAACGCTGCTGTCTCTCGTCTATCCTTCCGGTGAGCCTCGCGGAAAGACTCCACGGAAGGGAGAAACAGGGAGCGCCTCTCGCGCTCCTCGCGCCCGAAATGAACTGCCCCCACTGCCAAGCCCCGGTCATCGCGTCCCAGCCGTTCTGCGGCAAATGTGGCGGTGCGCTCGCCAAGACCGCTGGGCAAGACCCGCTGATCGGCCAGATGATCGCCGGGCGCTACCGCATCGTGAAGCTCTTGGGCGAGGGCGGGATGGGCTCGGTGTACCTCGCCGAGCAGAACCTTGGCGCGACGGTTCGCAAGGTCGCCGTCAAGACGCTCCACGCGCACCTCTCGCAGGACGAGGCCATCCGGACGCGGTTTCAGCGCGAGGTGAGCACGGTCGCGGCGCTCGAGCACCCCAACACCATCCGCGTCTTCGACTTCGGCACGAGCGACGCGGGCCAGCTCTTCATCGTGATGGAGCTCGTGCAGGGGCAGAGCCTGGGTGACGCGCTGACCGCGGCGAAACGCTTCTCGCCGGAGCGCACGAAGAAGATCCTCGCGCAGGTCTGCGGCGCGCTCGGCGAGGCGCACGAGCTCGGCATCGTCCACCGCGACCTGAAGCCCGACAACATCATCCTCACGAGCCGCGCGGGGCAGGAAGACTTCGTGAAGCTGCTCGACTTCGGCATCGCGAAGCGCGAGTCCGCGACCTCGGCCGACCAGAAGCTCACGCAGCAGGGCACGGTGCTCGGCACCCCGCCCTACATGAGCCCGGAGCAGTTCACCGGCACGTCGGTCGACGCCCGAAGTGACATCTACGCACTCGGCGTGATGGCCTACGAGATGCTCACGGGCGAGCTCCCTTTCAGCGCCAACACAGCGTGGGAGTGGGCCACGCAGCACATGCGAATGGCACCGAAGCCCATCGAGGGCGAGGTGGTGCCGAGGCCGATGCGCAAGGCCATCGAGCGCGCGCTCTCGAAGGCACCCGATGCGCGCTTCCCGACGGTCGCCGCCTTCATCGAGGCGTTCGCGGCCGAGCGGACCACGGATCCCGGCGCGCCGCTCGCGCTGGCGTCGGTCCTGCCGGTCGCCCCCGCGGCGCCCCCTCAAGCCGCGCGCCGATCGACCGAGATCGGCGAGGCCTATGTCCCGCCCGCCGCGCCCGGCTACGCCGCCGCGTCGTTCTCCGCCCCTTCATTCTCCCCCCCTTCGCCGGCGGTCGGCGCGTTGGCCTCCCCCGCAGGGGGAACCCAGCCGGGGGCTCCGGCCATGGATGCGTTCGCGGCCTCCGCGTCGGCCCCGTACGCCAGCGGGGCGGGCTACGGCGGCGCGCCCCACCGCCCGGCGCCCGCCTACGGTCCAGCCGGCGGGGCTCACGCGGCTCTGCACCGCCCCCCCGTGCACCACGGCGGCTCGTCCGCCGCGCCACGGAGAGGCAAGGGGCTCCTCATCGGGGCTGGGATCATCGCGCTCTTCAGCGTCACGGCCATCGTCGTCGCCGCGACCGGGGTGGGAAATGGGCTCTTCTCGTCGAAGACCCCGACGACGTCAGGTGTCCCCCTCGGCCTCACCACCCCGACGACGCCCGCCACGACGGCCGAGCCGACCAGCACGGTCCCGACCACCGCGGACACTCACGCGCCCCTCGACCCCGCCGCCACCGCCGCGCCAACGTTCGCGCCGACGCCCCCCAAGCCGTCTGGGAAGCCCGCCGGGCCTGGCCCGAAGCCCACGGGGCCCGGCCCTGCGCCTGCGCCGACGCCAACCCCGACGCCTGCGCCGACGCCAACTCCGACGCCTGCGCCGACGCCCGCGCCGACGCTCCCGTTCCCGTTCCCGTTCCCGCCGGTGCAGCCTGCGCCGACGCCTACGAATCCGTCACCGACCCCCACGCCCGTCAGCATGAAGTGCCAGCAGGCGCGCGCCATGCCCCCGGGCCCGCAGCGCGATGGAGCCATCCAGGTCTGGTGCAAGTAGAGCGCTTTTGGCACGGACTGGCCAAGCTGGAGCCTTGCACGGATACTTTTCTTGGCCATTCCCCCACCAGGAGCCGTTTGTTCCCGAAGAATCGAGATCTCTTCGCCCATTTGGCTCAAGGTGGCGCGTCTTTCTCTCCGAATGGGAGAGAAATCCATTTGTTCTGCTGGTTTCTGCCGTCATCTCGCGGCGTGCTGGTTGGCTCTCGCGGGCACGAAAAGGCGCACGCCGCCCCAGCCTCGGGGCCGTGCTTCATGTTTTCAGTAGACCAGGCCGGCGAAGACCGAGCCCTCGGCCCGCGGGAACATCCGGAAGGACTCCCCCACCGGGACCAGGGGGAAGGCCCCGCCGACCTCGAGCCCGAAGAACGAGGTCCCTCCGATGGTCGTGCGGAGGCTCGCGTACACCTCGGGGCCCGCGCCCGCGGCGCGGAAGCGCTGCTCCGTAGGATAGCCGGCCGCCAGGACGCGAGCGGAGTCCGTGCGCCGGAGCGTTTGCACGGCGAACTCGCCCACGACCCCCACTCCGACCGCGAGGAGCGGCGCCCCGGAGAGCCACCGTCGCTCCGCCCGTAGCCGCGCCCCGAACACGGTAAACAGGTTCTCGTTGGCGGTCGTGGTGTTGCCGGCCAGCGCCGCGGTGCCCGCGAGCTGGAGGGCGTACCGGTCGGAGGCGTACGCGTAGCGGAGCGTACCGCCATGCGCCACCGACGCGTACCCGCCCACGCCCGCGCCGTAGCTGACCGACACCTCGTGGTTGGCCCGCGTGAGCGCTCCGCCCTCGCGCCCAAGCACCGAGGGGGCCTCGGCGCGGACGTCGGCCGCGGAGAGAAAATGCAGCGATCCCGAGGTCATGCGGAGCTCGATGGCGCCGGCCCGCCCACGCTCGTCGAGCGCGTGGACGACGAGGCGCGTGGGCGGCACGCGCACGCGCACTTCGCGGTCGGCGAGCGAACGCACCTCGGCGAAAGGGGGGATCCGACCGTGTTCGAAGAACCGGTAGGTGATCCCCCGACCCCGGCGGAGCGCGATCTCGGTGGCGGGTGGCGCGTCGTGTGTCAGCACGACCTCGGACGCCGGATCGAGGAACGGGCCCGTGGTGCTCACGGGGCCTCGTTCGGCGGCCTGCGCCGCGACGTAGGCGTAGCTCTCTCCGAGCGTGACGCGATGGTCGTCGTTGCGGTCGGCCGCCGCCTCCAGGCCCGTGAGCCAGTCGGTCGCGAGCGATGGCGGCGGGGAGCCAGGGGTCTCGGGGAGCAAGCTGGATGTGGGCCGGCCGCCGCAGGGGCTTCGGGCGCGCAGCCACGTCGGGCCCCCGGCCAGCCGCCCGAGCGCGAGCTCCGTGGGGCCGTCCCGCTGCTCGCACACCTCCGAGACCAAGAGGTGAAGCGCCGCCGGGAGGTCGCGGCTCAGCGTCGCGAGGGTGGCGAGCGGGAGGGGACCGTCGGTCAGCGCGAGCGCCTCGCCGGGCTCGCTCGGGACGGGGCTCTCGCCGAGCGCCACCACCACGAGGAACACTTCCTCTGGGGCGAAGCGCTCGGCCAGGGAGCGTGCGCGGGCGAACGCCTCTCCCACCTGGGCCTGGGTCGCGTGGGGGACGGCGATGGCCCGCCCGGGCCTCACGAAGCCGCCTCGCACGAAGGTTTCGACGGTGCGCGAGACCTCGGCGTCGCGGCCCGGCCCGCCAAGCACCACGAGCACGCGCACGCCGCCTCGGGGCCCGAGAGCGTGGGCGGGTGAGCCCACGAGGAGGCCCGCAGCGACCGCCAGCGCGGGGAGCGCCAGGCGGGACAGGGCCCGGCCCCTCACTGGACCGGGCATGGCCATCCCGGGGGGGGCTGCTCGGTGGGGGCGAGGGTTCGGGTCCGCGAGCAGTCGAGACGGGCCGCGCACACCCGGTCGGCGTAGCAAATTCGCACGACGAGGGTGCGGGCCGCGCAGCTCAGCTCGAACGCGCCTTCGGGGGGAAACGTCGTGATGAGGTCGTACGCTGGAAGTGGCGCGTCGGGCACCGGGCCATAGAGCGGTGAGCACACACGGTCAGGGAGAGTGAGCGGCTGCCCGTCGGTGGGCGTGTCGAGCCGTGGGGACGGGTCGGTGGGCGACAGCCAGCGGGCTCCCGGCTTGTCGAGGCGCTGGAAATTGAACCCGGCCACCGGGACCCGCCCGGCGCCGTCGGCGAGGAGCCGTGCCTCCGCGGCGCTGGGCGGGCGTTCGAGCCAGACGACGTACGTCGTACGGCTCAAGGCCAGGGCAGGGTCGCCCTCCGTGAATCCGGGCCTCCCGTCTACCTCTTCGTAGGCGACGAGCGCGCCGACCGCGAACCCAAACGCGGTCGACTCGCCCGCGGCCACGTCTACGCGGTGGATCGCATCGAGCGGCGGCGCAGTACGGATCGGTATCGACAGCGCGCCGTGGTGTCCGGGCGCCAGAGGCAGCTCGTTCGACCCTTGCAGGAGGGCAACGCGCTGCCCCTGCCACACCAGGGCCACGTGGGGGTTCCTCGCGGTGGTGGGGACCGACACCTCCACCGCGAAGGTGGTGAGGACGATCGGGCTCTCGGGGTCTGCGGAGAGCGCACCGCACGCGCTCAACGCGAGCGCAAACGGAGCCACCGCGCCCGCGCGAACGCCGGCGCGCCGCGCCGGCCGCCGGGGCCCAACGTCGTCCCTGAACGCGGTCGTGGCCACGTCCCCACGATACTCGTTGAGGCGCGGCGGGCGGGAACTTTGCGCGCGTTGCCTACCTGGACACACACGCTCGCTTGGCTCGCTCGGCGGCGCCCGAATCGCCGGTTTGCGTCAGGTCGCCGGGCAGCGCCTCGCGGATCTCCAGCGTGCGGGGCGTGAGCTCGTAGATCGCGGACGGCGCGGCCGCGCCGGGATCGAGGGCCGCGAGCGCGAACCTGTACACGGGGGTCTCTGGGGGCGTGCTGAGCACCACGAACGCCGTCTCGGGGGCGCGGCCCGCGAGCCGCGCGCGCGCGTCGGGCACGGAGCCGAGGAGGCGCGTGAGCGCCTCGACGCACGAGCCGGGCCGGGACAAGAGGGTGGCGGCGCGCTGGCCCGAGGTCGTCCACGCGTCGTCGTCCTCGGCTTCGACGAGGCAGCGCGCGCGATCGCAGGAGAAGGTGAGCGTGAGCTCGCTCGAGGCGATGCGGTTCACCGCCCGTACCTCGCGGCGGACGCGCGCTTTGGGGAGCCCGGGCGTGGTGCGGTCGAGCTCCACGCCGACGACGAGCGGCACGCTGGCCGGAGAGCGCGCGAAATCGGCCTCTTTGACCCGCAAGAGCGCGTCGCGCGCGAGGGTGAGCGGGCCGGTGAGGGGGCCGGTGCCGCCAACGCCGCCGCCGCGAACCCGCACGTGTGTGTCATAGACGGCCTCGAGGCGCCTGCGGTCGTGCGCGGCGTGGGCGGCGTTCCACTCGGCCACCGCCGCGCGCACCGTGGTCTCCAGCGCATCGGCGGCGGGTCTGCCAGGCGCCTCCGCGGCGTTGGGCACGTGCGCGCGCACGGGGAGCGGCCGCGCCTCCACGTTCGCGCACGCCGTGAGGCTCACGCACGCGAGGGCGACGAGGACCGGGCGGATCCCCTTCGCCCGCGCGGTGCTCGTGACGCCGACCACTGGCCAACCCTAGCCGAGGAGGGGCGGGCCCCTCAAGCGGCGGCCGCGCACGCCGGACCCCCTCGACGCGGATCGAAGCCGTCCCATTTGACGCGTTGGGCCACCACCCTATATGGAGGACACCTCCATGAACCCTCCCGTGATGATCGCGCTCATCGTCGTCGCTCACGCCGTGTTCGCGTGGTCGGCGATCCGACGTTGGCAGCTGCTCCAAATCGGCACGGGGGCGAACCGGCTGGACAAGCTCGAGGAGCGCCTCCTCGCTGTCTGGAACTACGCGTTCAAGCAGGAGAAAATGGACTACTACCAGCCCTCCGGCTGGGCCCATAAGCTCATCTTCTTCGGCTTCCTGACCCTCACCCTGCGCACGCTCGTGCTGTGGGGCCGCGGCATCTACCCGGCGTGGAATCTGTTCATCCTCGGGCCGTCCCAGCCCGTGGGAAAGGTGTACGAGTTCGCGAAGGACATCGTGTCCGTCCTCGTCATCCTCGGCGTGTCGGTGTTCTTCTATTTCCGGCTCGTCAAGCCGCAGAAGCGCATGACCCTGAGCGCCGAGGCCACGCTCATCCTCACCATCATCTTCACGATGATGGTCGCCGACATGGCCTACGACGGCGCCTCGCTCGTGCTCGCCGCGCGGCAGGGCGAGATCTGCGCGCCCGACGCGGCCCTCGCCACGTTCGAGCAGTGCCAGCGCATCGCCGTCATCACGGCGCCGTACCCGCTCGGCACCGAGGCCCACGCCGGGTTCTCGTTCTTCCCGTCGCCGGCGGGCTCCGCGTTCGCCGCCGCGTTCAAGGGGCTTCCGCCCGCGGCCCTCATCGCCATCGCGCAGGGAGGATTCTGGATCCACTCGGCGCTGGTGCTGATCTTCATGAACCTGCTGCCGCACTCGAAGCACTTCCACGTCATCACGGCGATCCCGAACGTGTTCCTGAAGGACATGGATCCGCCCGGTCGACTTCGCCCCATGGCCGAGAACACCGAGAAGCTGATGGAGCGCTTCGGCGAGGTCGCCGAGCTCGCCGATCCGCTGGCCGGCGGCTTCGGCGCCGCGCGTATCGACCAGTTCTCGTGGAAGGCCGTGCTCGACTTCTACACCTGCACCGAGTGCGGGCGCTGCTCCGACAACTGCCCAGCACACCGCACCGGAAAGATCCTCTCGCCGAAGCACCTGACCCTCGCGCTCCGCGACCACCTCTACGAAAACGAGGCGATGTGGACCGCCAAGGAGATGCGCTGGGGCGGCGCCGACCCGGCGCTCGAAGAGGGCCAGAAGAGCGCCGAGGCGATGGCCGACGAGAAGGAGGGCTCGGCCCTCCCGCCGGCGTTCACCATTACCGATCTCGTGCCCAACATCATCCACCCGGACGTGCTCTGGGCGTGCACCACCTGCCGCGCCTGCGAAGAGCAGTGCCCGGTGATGATCACCTACGTCGACAAGATCGTCGACATGCGGCGAAACCTCGTCATGGTGAAGAACGAGTTCCCCCACGAGCTCGCCAAGCCGTTCCAGGCGATGGAGGTCAACGGCAATCCGTGGAACCTGTCGCGCATGGATCGCAGCGCGTGGTCCGACGGCCTCGACATTCCCATGATGGCCGACAAGCCCGACGCCGAGGTGCTCTACTGGGTTGGCTGCGCGGCCAGCTACGACGACCGCGCCAAGAAGATCGCGCGGTCGACCGCGGAGCTGCTGAAGCTCGCCGGCGTCGACTTCGCGATTCTTGGCCAGGAAGAGACCTGCACGGGGGATCCCGCGAGGCGCGCGGGTAACGAGATCCTCTTTGCCACTCTCGCCGAGACCAACGCCTCGGTGCTGAACGCGTACAAGGAGCAAGGCGGCGCGCGCACGGTCATCACCGCGTGTCCGCACTGCTTCAACACGCTGAAGAACGAGTATCCCGATTTCGGCGCGACCCTCGAGGTGGTGCACCACACCGACTTCCTGATGGGCCTCGTCGCCATGGGGAAGCTCAAGCCCACGAACCCCGTCACGGGAAAAGTGGTCTATCACGACAGCTGTTACCTTGGCCGCTACAACGGGGTGTACGAGTCGCCGCGCGAGATCCTGCGCGCGATCCCCGGGGTCGAGCTCGTCGAGCCGGACTACTGGACGAAACAGCGCGGTCTCTGCTGCGGCGCGGGCGGCGCGCAGATGTGGATGGAGGAGCAGAACACGAACCGCGTGAACGTGAAGCGCACCCTCCAGCTCGTGGACAGCGGCGCCAAGACCATCGCGAGCGGGTGCCCGTTCTGCATGACCATGCTGACCGACGGCCTGAAGAGCCAGAGCCTGGAAGACCAGATCCAGCAGCTCGACGTCGCCGAGCTCCTCGCGCGCTCGTGCGTGCCGGCCGAGTCTGCGCCGGCCCCGGAGGCGCCCGCGCCCCCCTCGGGCGAGGAGCAGGCGGCGGCCGAAGAGTAGCCGAAGAGCGGGGGCGGCCGGGGACGCGCGGCGGCCAACGTCGTTGCGCTCGAGCCCTTCGCGTGGGACGCTCCATGAAGGCGCCGCGACCGGCGCTGGAGGTGCGCATGGGAACGCGAATGCGAATGCGAAGAGCCCGACTGTTCGTCACCGTCGCGTTCGCGAGCGCGGCGCTCGTCGGCGCCGCGTGTGGAGGCAGCTCCGACGCGCCCAACGCGTTCCCGACTGACACCCCCGACAGCGGCGGCGGCCCTTCGGGGACCTCGACCGGCGGCCCGAACGGCCCGTTCGGCGGCGGCGACGCGGCGGGCCTGAGCGACGCGAAGCCCGACGGGTGCGCGTCGAGCGTCGCTCAGGTGGAGCGCGCGAAGGTCGACATCATCTTCGTCATCGACAACTCGGGCAGCATGACCGAGGAGATGAGGCAGATAAAGCTGAACGTAAACCAGTTCGCGGCCAAAATAGGCATGAGCGGGCTCGACTACCGCGTCATCTTCATCGTCACCAAGGCCTCGAGCTCCACCCAAACGGGCAACGTCATCTGCGTGGGCGCGCCCCTCGCTGGCGCGAACTGCGCTGACAACCCTCCGCTGTTCTGGCACATCAACCAGAGCGTCGGCAGCACGAACTCGCTCCAGCTCATCCTCTCCACCTACGACAGCCCGAACGCGGCGCTCGCCTGGAACAAGCACCTCCGCATGGACGCTTACAAGGTGTTCGTCGAGGTCACGGACGACCAGTCGTCGCTCGCGCACACCACGTTCGACACCCAGTTGCTCGCGAAGGCGCCCGCCGGCATGTTCGGCACCGCCGCCAATCGCCGGTACATCTTCCACACGATCGCCGGTTGGACCCCCGGCACCGCGTTCGTCACGGGAGCGAAGTGCTCGACCTCCGAGAACAACGGCTCGCAGTACCAGCAGCTCAGCCAGCTGACCAAGGGCATCATCGACTCGGTCTGCAAGACCGACTACTCGGGCGTGCTGGACAACATCGCGAAGGGCACCGTGGATAGGCTCGCGTGCGAGCTGAGCGTCCCGCAGCAGGCCGCGTCGGATCCCACCACCGTCGCGGTGCAGGCGACGTTCCCCGGAGCCGCTCCGCAGCTGCTCGTGCGGGTGACCGACGAGAGCAAGTGCGCCGCGAACCCGAACGCCTGGTACTACGACGACAACCTGGCCCCGAAGAAGATCCTCCTGTGCGCGGACTTCTGCTCCAAGGTGAACGCCGCGGCCGGCACCAAGATCGAGGCGGTCGTCGGCTGCAAGGCGGCTGATCCTCGCTGAGCGGCGCGGCCCGCGCCGGCGCCGTGGTAGAGTTTCGTCCGTGAGCGCTTGCCCCGTCTGCTCCCGCCCCGCCGCCCCTCGCGCGGAGAACCCCGCCGCACCCTTCTGCGGACCACGCTGCAAGAGCGTGGATCTCGGGCGCTGGCTGAACGAAGAATACCGCGTGCCGTCGAGCGATCTCGATCTCGATCCCGATCTCGCCGCGGAGCTGGAGGGTACGTGAAGACTGCACGCAATTGCTCGGGGGCGCTCGTCGCGCTGGCCCTCCTCTCGCTCGCCGCGCCGCGAGACGCCTCGGCGCAGTTGGTCCCTCCCGCTCCCTTCGGGCAGCCCACGCCACCGCCTGGCGCACCTGGCGCACCTGGCGCACCTGGCGCACCTGGCGCACCTGGCGCACCCGCGCCCGGGGCGAGCGGCACCGTCGCGCAGCTGCAAGAGGGTGAGAGCGAAGACAGCGGCCGTCGGCTCGAGCTCGTGTACGTCAACGCGGACCTGGGCGGGGGCTTCATCGCCGGCACCGGCGGCTCGGGGTTCTTCGGCTTCGGCGCCGCGGTGGGCGTGAGACTGCTCACGTTCACCCTGGGCGCCCGCGTCCGCGATCAGCTGGGCAGCGCCAACCTGCTGTTGGTCAACGGCGAGGCCGCCTACCACCTCGTGCTGGGGTCGTCCGATCTCGTGCTCGGCGCGCACGGCGGATACGCAGGCGTCACCAACACGGGCGGCTCGAGCGGCGGCAACGCGGGGCTCGATCTCGGGTTCGACTACTATCTGAGCTCCGCCTTCTCCGTGGGCGCGTCGGTGTCGCCCGATCTCTATTTCGGAGGCGGAGATCCCCGCTTCGGGCTGTTCGTCGGGCCCCGCGCGGGCCTGCACTTCGGGCTGTAGCGGGCCAGCGCTCGTCGAGCAGGAACGCTCGCGAAGCGACGCGATCTCGCCACCCAGGTCATCCGTTCGCGGCCGCGCGTGCGCGAGCCTGCGAGGAAGCCATGAATGAACATGGGGTGAAGAGTATCGTACGAGGTATGGCGCTCCGTCGGACCTTGGGTGTTCTTCTCGTCGGGCTTGGCGTCGTTGGCGTCGCGCGGAGGGCCGAGGCTCAAGGAGCCGAGCTGCCGCCCGCAGTCACCCCGGCGCCGCCTGCGCCCGCCGCGCCACCGGCGGAGCCGCCTCCTGCGGTCGCCCCAGCCCAGCCCGCGCCCGCGACGGCGCCCTCGGCTGCCCCGCCGCCAGTCGCGCCGCCTCCCTCGGGTCTGCCGAGCGAGCTCGCGCCCACCTCGCCGCGCTCGGGAGAGCCCGGCCGCGATCCGAAGGCGGAGGCGAAGGCGGAGGGCGAGGGCAGCCGGCTCACCGAGATCTTCTGGGTCAACGGCGAGATCGGCCCGAGCTACGTGAACATGCGGCAGTTCTCGGCCGAGAACCTGGCCATCGAGAACGCGAGCGGCGGCGGCTTCGTCGCGGGGGTGGGCGCGGGGTTCCGCATCGTGATCGTGAGCCTTGGGTTCAAGCTGCGTTGGCACAAGCTGTCGCCGTTCAACCTCGTGCAGGCCAACGGCGAGCTCCTGTTCAAGCTGCCCATCTCCGCGGTCGACGTGCTCATCGGCGCGCACGGCGGCTACTCGGGCGTGGGCTCCTTGGGGGATCTGTTCGGCCCGTCGGGATCCTCATCGACCGCGCCGGCGTCGCAGGCCCTCGCCGACAGCGTCAGCGTGCGCGGGTGGAACGCCGGGCTCGACGTCGGCCTGGACTACTTCCTGAACAACTACGTGTCTGTCGGCGTCGGCCTCACCGGCGATTTTCTGTCGCTCCAGCGCCCCAAGTCCGACATCTCGGCGCTGCCGGAGGAGATCCAGGCGCAGGTGCGGGACAGCCCGTATTACCAGTACGACGGCAAGTCGCTCGGCTTCGGCTTCGCAGGCGCGCTCCGCCTCGGCCTCCACCTCGGGCCGTGACCGATCACCGCGCGGACCGCGCCGCGCGTGAGGGTGCGCCTGACTGAACGACGGGTGTCCACCCGCGCTGCGGGACGCTAAGGTCTCGCAGTGCTCTCGACTCTGTGGTGGCTCGTCCCGGCCGTGGTGCCGGCCCTGCTGTTGCTCGGCCTCGTGTTCTTCTCCGACACGCGGCGCGAGCCTGTGCCCATCGTGCTGACCACCTTCTTCTTGGGCGGCGCGTTTGGTGGCGGTGCGCTCTACCTCGAGTTTCTCGCGACGCGGTGGACGGGCCTCGACGTGCGGACCCACGTCGCGGGCAACGCCGGCGCGCTGGTCTTCATCTTCGCGTTCGTCGCGCCCGTGCGGGAGGCCGCCAAGGTGGCGGCGATGTGGCCCGCGTTTCGCTCGAGGCATTTCGACGAGCCCTACGACGGCGTCGTGTACGCGGCCGCCTCCGCCCTCGGCTTCGCGGTCACCCAGAACGCGCGCATGCTCATGGTCACGCCGCACGAGGTCGTGTGGCTCGCCCGCGCGGCGCTGGCCCTCCCCGCCAACCTCTTCTTCGCCACGGCGTGGGGCTACGCGCTCGGCCGCGCGAGGCGGCAGAAGACCCCAGGCCCCATCTTCCCCGCGTCGTGGCTGCTCGCGACGCTGGCGCACGGGCTCTACTCGCACCTCGTGTGGGGGCGCGGCTCGGGCGCGCTCGCCGCGACGCTGCCGTTGCTGCTGCCGATGGGGGCGCTCGCGTTCTTCGCCGCCCGCGATCTGCGGCAGCGCGGCGACGCCGCGCCGTCCACCGAGAACCGCCTCGAGCCCGTGTCGCTCGATCCCACGAGCGGCCCGCCGAGCCTCGGCACCGTGCGGGAGGCGCTGCGGCGGCGCGGCAGGCCGCTGGTCGTCGGTTGGATCGTGCTCGGCGCGCTGATGACCATCGGCGCCATGATCCTCGGCCTCGGCGCCTCGGTCGCGTTTGGGCACTGGGCGCACGTCGACTTCTCGATCGTCGACGAACGCGACGTCTCCACCACCGGGCCGGTCGCGCTGCTCGGCGCCGGCGTGCTCTCGGCGTTCCCCCTCAGCGGGTACCTGCTCGCGAAGGCCTCGTCGCTGCCGTCGCTGCTCGAGCCGGCGCTCGCGAGCGGCCTCGCCATCGTTCTGGTCCTCGGGGTGCTCGGCTTCGCGGCCCCGATCGCGCTGCTGTTCGCGCTGACCTGCTCGCCCGTCGCGTGGGCGCTGGCCTGCGCGGGCGCGTGGGTCGGTCGGCCGCACATGCCCGAGCCTTGACATCTCAGGAGCGCGGTAATAAGTGAGTGTTCACTCACTAATGGCCCGCCCCTCTTCCATCACGGACGCAGCGCTGCTCGAGGCGGCGCGAGACGTCTTCGTCGCCCGCGGGGTCACCGCGACCACCGCGGAGATCGCGGCGCGCGCGGGCGTGTCCGAGGGCACGCTGTTCAAGCGCTTCGGCACCAAGCGCAGGCTCTTCGAACTGGCGCTCTCCGCCGAGATCGACATCGCCGGGCTGGTCGCGAAGGTCGCCCTGGGGGCGCGCGACAAGCCCGTGGAGCAAGTGCTGCGCGAGCTCAGCGTGGCGATGCTCACGAAGTTCGAGCGCGTCGTGCCCTTCGTGGTGATGCACATGGCCGGCGCCATGTCGCAGGAATGCGAGCCTTTTTTTGGGCCGGGCGTGCCTCCCCCGATCCGCGCGATCGGCGCGGTGGAGGCGCTGTTCACGGCCCTGGTCGAGGACGGTCGCCTTCGGGCCGGGCCCACGGACACCATGGCGCGGATGTTCGTCGGGGCGCTCTGGCACTACGTGTTCGTCGGGTACGTGATGCGTCGCTTCGTAGGCACCGAGGTCCACCCCATGACGTCGAGCGAGTTCGCGAGCGCGCACGCGACGCTGTTCCTCCACGGGGTGGCGCCCGAGCCAGGCGTGGTGGGCGCGATGGCCGGGCCGGGCGGCGCGAGCGAGGCGGGCCACGCGACGAAGGCGGGCAAGGCGGCCTTTGGGGGCAGGAGAACGGCGCGATGAGAACCCTTATGTTGAGTGACCACTCACTTATTATCCGGGGCCTGTGGGGCCTCGCGTTGGCCCTCGGCGTCGCCGCGCCCTCGTCGGCTCACGCCCTCGAGCCGCTCGACGGATTCGTCGCCTCGGCGCGGCGCCAGGGGTTCGACGCGCGCGAGTCCCGCGCGACGCTCGCCCAGCGCGAGGGGGAGGTCTCGGCCGCGAACCTGCGGCTGCTCCCGGTGCTCGGCGCGCAGGGCACCCTGACGCGCAACCAGTACGAGGCGAAGGTGGGTGACAAGACCATCGTGCCGCTCAACCAGGCCGATCTCTTCCTCACCGCGAGCTGGACCGTCGTCGACGTCGGTCAGTGGGAGCGCATAGGGGCTGCGAAGCGCACGCTGGAGGCCGCCGAGTCGCGCGCGAAGGTCGTGGAGCTCGACGTGGAGCGCGCCGTCTCTCGCGATTACTACCAGGTCGTCGCGGCGGAGGCCGTGCGCGAGGCGGCCGGGCGGACGCTGGCCGCCGCCGAGAAGAACGCCTCGTTCGTGGAGGCCCGAAGGGCGGCGGGCCTCGCGCAGGAGCTCGACGGGCGTCGGGCCCAGGTCGAGGTGGCGCGAGGCCAGCAGATCGTGGCGGACGCGACCTACCAGGTCGCCGTCGCCCGGCGCGCGCTCGAGACCGACTCGGGCCAGCGCCCTTCGACGGGCGCGCCCGCGCTCACGGCCGATCTCCAGCCCGAGGCGCCGCTGTCGGAGTGGGAGGGGCGCAACCTGGACGGACACCCCGCGGTGAAGGCCGCGGCCGCCGACGCGCGCGCCCTCGAGCGCAGCGCGACGGCGACTCGCGCATCGCTCCTGCCCACGCTGTCGGTCGCGGCGCAGGAGCGCCTCACCAACGCCACGGGCTTCCAAGACCGCGCGAGCATCTACGCGCTCTCGGCCACCGCGGCGATCCGCTTCGACGTAGGGCAGCTCAGCGCCGCGAACGCCCAGGAGCGCTCGGCCGAGGCCGCGAAGGTGCGCGAGGAGCGCGCCCGCGCGGCGGCCCGTGACCGCGTGTTCGGCGCCTGGCATCTCGTGCGCGCCCAGATCGACAAGGCGCGGGCGGCCCGGGCGGGGCTCGTCGCGAGCCGCCTCGCCGCCGAGACCGCGAAGCAGCGCTACGAGGCGGGGACCGCCACGTTCCTCGACGTCGTCGTCGCCGAGCGCGACGCCTTTCAGGCGGAGGTCACGCGCATTCAGGCCGACGGCGATCTGCTCTTCTCACGCGCCGATCTTCGCCTCGCCGCGGGCGGCCACGCGACCGACGCCGGGAGGTCGCCATGAACCTCGAAGTGAGCCCCGGAGGGGCGAACGAAGGTCTATGCCGCCCGACCGAAGGGAGGAAGGGATGAACCTCGAAGTGAGCCCCGGAGGGGCGAACGAAGGTCTATGCCGCCCGACCGAAGGGAGGAAGGGATGAACCTCGAAGTGAGCCCCGGAGGGGCGAACGAAGGTCTATGCCGCCCGACCGAAGGGAGGAAGGGATGAACCTCGAAGTGAGCCCCGGAGGGGCGAACGAAGGTCTATGCCGCCCGACCGAAGGGAGGAAGGCATGAAGGCCGCAGGTCCGATCCTCACGCGCGCGAGCTTCCCGTTTCGCTTCCGCACCATGGCGCGCGCCGGCGTGAGGATGATGTTCCACGACTGGCTGAAGATGGCCGGCACCATGCTCGGGGTCGTGTTCGCCGTGGTGCTGTCGAACCAGCAGCTCGGGACGTTCATGGGCCTCGTCTACAAGAACATCATGTTCGTCAACAACACGACCGCCGAGCTGTGGATCGTGCCGCCCGGCGCCGAGACCGTGCAGGGCGGGAAGGTCGTGCCGTACTCCGACATCCTCGCCGCGCGCACGACGCCGGGGGTGGCAGCGGCGGAGCCTCTGGTGTTCGCGACCGCGACGGTGGCGCTGCCCGCTGGCGGCAGCGAGCCCGTCAACCTCGTGGGCGCCTCGTACCCGGGTTACCTCGGCGGACCTTGGAATCTGGTCGCCGGACAGGCGAAGGTGCTGAACCGCCCCGACACGATGATCTTCGAGGACTCCGAGCGCGAGACCCTCGGCGGCCTGAACCTCGGGAGCGTGCGGGAGGTGAACGGCCGCAAGATCACCGTGGGCGGCTTCACCTGGGGCCTCATCCCCTTCGGGCCAAGCTACGCCTTCGCCGACTACGAGCTGGCGCGCGAGCTCACCAAGCTGCCACGCGACCGGGCGAACTTCGGCCTCATCAAGCTCGAGCCCGGGGCCGATCCCGACGTGGTGAAGAAGGCGGTGGCCGAGCGCCTCTCCGGCTCGGGGGTGTTCACGCAGCCCGAGTTTCGCCGCTCGATCGTGAAGAACGTGCTCACCAAGACGCCCATCGGCATCACCTTCGGAACGAGCACGCTGTTCGGCCTCATCGTCGGCTTCGTCATCGTGTCTCTCTCGATGTTCTCGGCCGTGGTCGACAACATCCGCGAGTTCGGCACGCTGAAGGCCATCGGCGCGACGAACTTCGATCTTGGCATGTTGCTCTTCGTTCAGTCGGTGCTTTACGGAGTGCTCGGCTCGATCATCGGGCTCTTCCTCGTGTCCCGAATGGCGATAGGCATTCGCTCAGCGAAGCTCGCCCTGAACCTGCCGCCACAGCTCACGATCGGCACCGTCGTCGTCATGGTGTTCATGTGCGTCATGGCCTCGGGCCTCGCGCTCCTACGCCTCCGGAAGGTCGAGCCGGCGATGGTGTTCCGATGAGCGCGCTGGCGGGCGACCTCGCCATCGACTGCCGCGGCGTCGAGAAGACCTACGGCTCCGGGGCCACCGCGTACCGCGCGCTGAAGGGCGTCGACTTCGCCGTGCGACCGGGGGAGTTCGTCATGCTCTCGGGGCCGTCGGGCAGCGGGAAGACCACGCTGCTGTCGATCCTCGGCTGCGTGCTCACGGCGACCGGCGGGGTAGTGAGGCTGTTTGACCAAGACATCTCGAAGGCGAAAGACGCCGCCCTGCCGGGCCTGCGCCTCTCGTACATCGGGTTCGTCTTCCAGGCCCATAACCTGCTGGCGTCGCTCACCGCCACCGAGAACATCGGCACGTTGCTCGAGCTGCGCGGCTACTCGCGGCGCGCCGCCGAGGCCGAGGCTCACCGCCTGCTCACGCAGGTGGGGCTCGCCGACAAGTACGAGAGCAAGCCCGGTGACCTCTCGGGCGGTCAGCGGCAGCGCGTGGCCGTGGCCCGGGCGCTCGCGGGGGCGCCCCCCATCCTGCTCGCCGACGAGCCCACCGCGGCTCTCGACGCGCAGAACGGTCTCGCCGTCACCGAGACACTGCGCTCGCTGGCGAAGGACCACGGGCACACCGTCGTAGTCGTCACGCACGACAACCGCATCTTCCACCTCGGCGATCGCATCGTGCACATCGAGGACGGGCTCATCGTGGAGAAGTCATGAACATGCAAGTGAGCCGCAGGCGAGCGGCGTGTCTTTGCCAACCGACCAACGGGAGGGCGGTATGAAGAAGAAGCGCATTCCACTCGGGTTTTTCGCGTTCGGGGCGTTCCTCCTGTTCGCCGTCGTGATGGTCACGCGCTCGGTGCTCGCCGGCCCTCAGACCGTGGTCACGGAGAAGGACGTGAAGAAGGCCGAGCGCGTCGCCAAACCGAAGGCGGGGGCCGACGAGCGAACGACCGTGCCCACGGGCGATCTCGTCGCGGGCAACGGGATCATCGAGCCCGCCGATCGCGAGACCAAGCTCGCGAGCCACGTCCCTGGGCGCATCCGCGCGGTGCGCGTGGTGGAGGGGCAAGACGTCGCGGCCGGCGCGGCGATCGCCGAGCTCGAGAACGAGGCCGAGAAGTCGGCCCTCGAGGCGGCGGAGGCCGATCTCGGGGTGCGTCGGGCGGAGCTCCTCCGCGTCGCGCGCGGCCTCCGCGCCGAAGACCGCCAGGCCATTGTAGCCGACACGAGCGCCGCGAAGGCGCGCGCCGACCTGTCGCAGGGCACGCTGGCGCGACTCGAAGCAGCCGCGAAAGGCGGGGCCGCCACGGTCGACGAGGTGGCGCGTGCCCGGGGCGTCGCGGAGGCCGACCGGAGCGCGCTCGACGCCGCCGAGGCCCGCAAGCGCGCGGCCGTGACCGGCGCGCGCTCCGAGGACGTCCTCGTGGCGCAGGCCAATGTCGCCGCGGCCACCGCGCGCCGTGACCAGGCCAGGTCGACCCTGGAGCGTCTCACCATTCAGTCGCCGATCGCGGGCAAGGTGCTGCAGGTCAAGCTGCGCGCGGGCGAGTACTACAACCCGCAGGGCGGCGAGCCGATCGCCGTGGTGGGCGACACGCGCACCCTGCGCGTGCGCATGGATCTCGACGAGCGCGACATCGCGAAGGTGGCGGTGGGCGCGAAGGCGTTCGTGACGCTGAACGCGTACCCCGGCAAGCGCTTCGCCGCCCACGTGGTGGAGGTGGGCCGCCGCATGGGGCGCAAGAACGTGCGCACCGACGACCCCACCGAGCGCATCGACACCAAGATCCTCGAGGTGCTCCTCGAGCTCGACGAGCGCGAGGGGCTCGTCACCGGGCTGCGCGTCGTGAGCTACGTGGAGGCGAAGTAGCGCCGCCAGGCTGGCGCGCCCATCCCCGCTGCGTGGCTCAGTTGTGGACCCACACCACCGTGCCGCGGAGGGGGAGCATGACGCCGTGCCAGCCTGGCGGCAGCTCGGGCTTGGTGAACGCGAAGAGGTGCGCCGCGTCCTTCGGGGCCAGGTTGATGCAGCCGTGGGAGCGCGGCAAGCCGAACTGATCGTGCCAATACGCGGCGTGCAGGGCATAGCCGTCTTTGAAATACTGAATGTAGGGCACGTCGCGGAGCTCGAACGCGGCCTCGGGGACGTGACTGTCCATGGTGGACGCGGTGTGTTTCGTGTGGATTCGGAAGATGCCTCGTGGAGTGACGTAGGGGTTCTTCTCGGTGTCGGTGGCCACGCCCCCGGCGCCGGTGGAGACCAGCGTGGCGTACGCCGGCTTGTCGCCGTCGACCGCGAGCAGCGTCTGCTTCGCGAGGTTGACCTCGAGCCAGCGCTCGCCCTCCTTGGCCCACTTGGGGAGCTTTCGGATGGGGTCGAGCCGCACCGACTCCTTGGTGTTCACGAGCGAGCCGTCGGCGAGGACGTGGAAGTGATCGCCGCCGACGACCTTGATCTTCTTCTCGACCTTGTGCGCGCTCCGCCAGGGCAGCTCCGCCCCGGCCTTGATGTGCTTGCCCTCCAGCGTGTGTCGCTTCGCCCCCGCCTTGGTAACGAAGATGATGGGCAGGGACAGGGGGCCGTCGTTCGACAGCTCGACGCCGTGGAACGAGGTGCCTCGCACGAGCCGGACGCGATCGGCCGGCATGAGCAACAGCTCGGGAGTGAGCAAGAAGCGGCGCTTGCCGTGCAGGAGGCTCGCGATGAACGAGATGCCGAGGCGACGCATGGGCCGCGCGGCGTCGAGCGGGATGCACGCGGCCGCGCCGCCGGGGCAGGGGGAGCCGCCGTCTGTGTCGGGCTTGTGGGAGAAGGCGAGCCCTGAGAGGTTCAGCGTGGCTTTGCCGTCGGCGAGGTAGTCGGGGATCGGATCGTCCTTGCCATCGGTCGCCCACGCCGCGAGCACGCCCGGCGCCGGCTCGAGCGGGAACGCCCCGCCCGGCAGCGACGAGAGCTGGGGGTACTCGCCGTCCCGGGCCTCCTCGGCCTCGGCCTCGGTGAGCGTGCGAAAGTGCTTCTCCCAGTCGGACTCGAGGGACTTGGCTTCGGCCTCGGACGGCAGGCGCGTGTAGAACGGGGCATGCGAGGTGCGGACCACCGCGTACCCGTAGGGGAGCCCCGCGCCGAGCTCGGCGCGCCGCGCCGACGCCTTGACGATCGCGTCGTCGAGGTTGCCCGTGGCCGTGGGCCCCACGCACACGAAGCCCTGGGGCGCGATGGGCACCCAGCCGCCGGGACAGCCCTCGCGGCCGGCGACGCCGCCGCGCGTGCTCACGATTGCGCCGGCGCGCAAGTACCCGAGACGCTTGCTGTTCTGGCTCGGGCCCTCGAACACCCAGGTCTCCATCGCGCGGCTCGCCAGCCGGCCGCCCTCGCTCTTGGGCACGACGGCCGGCTCGGTCGAGGGGCCCGCGTCTTCGCCGGGCGCCACGACCACGACCGCCTCGGCGTCGGCCCCGGCGGGTGACTTGCGGCACCCCAGAGAGGCGACCGCGGCGACGAGCGCCAGCGCGGCGAACCCGCCGTGCACCACGCGCGGGGCCTGCAGGAAGCGCGGGACGCGCGGGACGCGCGGGACCGGGCGTGGGCGTGGTGGGGAGGGCGAGACCATGGCACCGTCGGGGATACCGCAGGCGCGTCCCAATGCCCAAGTTGCCGGCGAGCCGCGAACGGTGCATGCTTTGGGGCTCGTCACCGCGGCGCTCGGTCGTGGCGAGCGGCCCTTGACATCGGGGCGGATTTTCATAGAGTGCGCGGCCCCGACCCCCGAGACCGAGGGTTGGGCCCAACAAGAGGATTCACGTGGCCAATCATCCGTCCGCCGAGAAGCGCAACCGCCAGCGCATCACGCGCACCGCGCGCAACCGCGCCGTCAGCAGCTCTGTCCGTACCTTCGTGAAGCGCGTTCGCGTGGCGCTCGAAGCCAAGAACGCGGGCGACGCGGCCGCCGCGCTCAAGGTGGCGATCGTGGAGATCGACCAGGCCTCGAGCAAGGGCGTCGTTCACCCGAAGGCTGCCTCGCGCACAATCTCGCGCCTCTCGGCGCAGGTCCACGCGCTCTCCAAGGCCTGAACCCTCGCGGACCGCAGAACGTGCGCCCCTCCGTGGCGCGCGTTCGCTCCGTTTTTGTGTGCAGGTGCGCTCGCTCGCGTGCGTCTCGTCTCGTTTCGTGTGTCCTGTCCCCATCGTCTAGTTGGCCCAGGACGGCGGCTTTTCACGCCGCTAACAGGGGTTCGAATCCCCTTGGGGACGCTGAAAATCGTTCAGTTTTCGCGCTGTCTGCTCGGTTTTTGCCAGGACAGAACGCGGGAGGGAGAGGGCGCGAGGCGGCGTGGCGGCGCGCCGATCCCGGCGCCATGGGCCCCACGTCGAGCTCGCCTTGCATGAGACGCGCGCGGGCGTCGTCAGTCGGGTTGTCGGCTTCCGTACGGCGACACCTCCAAGCGGCCTGCCATCCATCCCCCAATGTCCTGCGGCCTCGCCGAGCTCTACCCTGCGACCTTGGCCAGGTTGCCGCCAAATATCCCCTCAACGTTTGGAGCATCCCATGCACTCCGCCCACAGGCTCAGTCGCTTCAGAGCTCTCTTCTCGGCCCTCCTGGCCGTCGTGTGCCTGACCCTCGTCTTCCCCAGCGTCGCGCGAGCGCAAGGCGCTTGGGAGTCCGTGGGCGTGATCGACGGGGTGACCGTGTGGAAGAAGGAGGTGCCCGGCACCAACCTCCTGGCGTTCAAGGGGGAGGTCGTCGCCGACGTGACCATGGACAAACTGCTCGGAGTGTTCCTCGACAAGGACGAGCGCAAGAACTGGGTCGATCGCTACGGTGACAGCAGGGAGGTCGAGAGACCGGGCCCGCTGTCGGAAATCTATTGGATCAAGTTCAACTTGCCGGTCGGTATCAGCAACCGCGACTACGTGCTGCGCGCCGACGCCAACGCCAACCCAGCCACCGGTGTGTTCACCGCCAACATCAAGAGCATTGTGCACCCCAGGGTGCCGGAGAGCAGCTGCTGTGTTCGCGCGGAAGCCCGCGGGACCTACTACAGGTTCGAGGCTCTGAAGGGCGTGAACAAGGTGAAGCTCACGGTCGAAGTGCAGACGGACCCCAAGGGCATGCTGCCGGGGTGGGTCGTCAACATGATTCAGAAGAGCTGGCCGTCGAAGACGCTCAATGGCCTGGTCAAGCGCGCCAACTCGGGTGCCATCACGCCCCGCGCGGAATACGCCGGCTGGCACTCGCGCCCGTAGCCCCTGGTTTTTCGCGTGTTCTGGGTCGCCTCCGAAGTAGGCGACCCTGTTGCGTTTCTTGGTTGGCGATAGGCGGGTGTCGAACGACCCGCACGGCTCCGCGTCCCACGCCTCGCCGACGGCGGCCGCGCAGGCGGACTGGGATCAGCTATCGCCCCAGTCCCTCCAGCACGCGCGCCGTGGCGGGACGATTGGCCCTTACGGGTACCAGAATGCGGTCCAACAGATCGGTCCACAGGTCGGAGCGCATCGACTCTGCGATCCACTCCGCGACCTCTCCGAGGTCGTAGGCGGGGTGGTCGACGAGCCTCTCGGCGAGGGCTCCCAGTCGTGGATCGTTCGGCGTCGACGCCGTGCGGAGCAGGAGGAGGAGGAGGAGCGCAAGAGGCTGCTCCGGCCCGTCGTCCCCCGCGTCGCCGGCTTCGGTCTCGGCGAGCCATGCGAAGAAGAGCTCTGCCCGGTGGGTCGCCTCGGCGCCGAGCGCGAGGCAGCTCTCGGCCAGGATCGGCCCGTTCGTCACGAGCTCGTCGAAGTCGCTGGGAGCCAAGCTAAGGAGAGTGCAGCAGAGCGCGCGGGCGAGGTGGTCCGCGGTCTCTCCCGTCGACCAGCGCGTGAGCGCGAGGACCTCGTGAGGCTCCCAGCCGAGCCTCTTCGGCACCAGGCCCGTCCCGCATATGTCGGTGAGCGCGGCCAGGTGCTTCTCGGCGTCCATCCCGTAGTCGGCGTTCGCGATGCGCGTGAGGGTCTCCGGCCCGGCGCGGGAGCGCAGCCAATCGAAGAGGTCGGAGGCCGACGCTCCCCACCCGCCGTCCCCGCCGTCCCCGCCCACCTCCCCGCCCGGTCCCCACCCGGAGAGGCTTCGCGCGCGTTCGCGGTGGGCCTCGGGGCGTACGCCGCGGGGGCCGACGCGGGCCGCCGCTTCGTCGTCGCGCAGCCATTGGCTGTATGCGCTGGAGACGCGCACCCTGACGTCGCCCTCCGCGGCCAGCCCCTCGGCGCGCAGGAGCGCGCGACGAATCGAGTCTTCGCCGAGCCCGACATCGAACGCCAACTCGGCAATGGCGAGCCAATCTTCCGCGGTGGACGCGAGCTCCTCCGCGCGCGCGTGGGCTCTCGCGACCTCGTCGACCTCGCGATGGGAGGCCCAGGCCCGCGCGACGTGGAGCGCGGCGTCGGTGGAGGTCGCGCTCCGCAGGGCTGCGTCCAGCACGCGGTGGACGGCCTCGGAGTCCCCCAGCGAATGCCATGCGTTGGCGAGAGTCCATGGCCGCACGGAGCCGTCGCTTGCCATCGCCTCGGCCTCGCGCAGGAGCGCTACGCCGGCGTCGCGATCGATGCTCGTCGCCCACTCGCGCGCGATGTCGCAGAGGTCGTCTGCGTTGCGCCGGGCGCGCGCCTTGTCACGCCCGGCCTCGAGACAGCGACGCTGAGCGTCCGTGTCCCCCAGAATCTCTGCGAACCCCTGCCCGAGCAACACCCACTCGTACCCCCGCGCGGACGCCGCGTCGCCATCGAGCGCGGCCAGCGCGCCGAGGCCGTCGGGCCGTGGTTCGCGGAGCGCCGCGACGCCCGCCTCGAGCGCCACGCGCGCGCCCGTCGGATCGTCGAGCCGCGTGGCGCGGAGCGTTGCGACGTCGCGAAAGCCCCAGATCTCGCGCTCGGCGAGGGCGAGCTCCAAGGTCCGCGTCGCGAGGTCGCTCACCCGCTCGCGCGACACGAGGGGGATCGTCGCGACGCCGCGGAGCAGCGCGCGCCACTCGTAGCAAGCCTCGGCCAGGGCGATGGCCTCGTCGAGGCAGCGCGCGGCCTCGGTCGGCTCGGTCGCCGCCGCCGCATAGGTCAACCAGTCGGAGATGTTACGCCTCATGGCGCGTCGAGCGGATACCCGATTTCCTCGAGGTCCTCGCGCAGCTCGTCCAGCGTGCGCGCTCCGCCGAGTCGCGCGACGATCGCCTCGTCGAGGGGGCGCAGGGCGAGCACGTGGGCCGCGTCGTCGACGGCGATCTCGATCTCGAAGTACTCGGCCGCCCAGGCCACGTAGTCCGCCGGCTTGCCGGCGAGCGGAGAGAGCAGCGCCTCCGAGCCGTCGGGATCGTCGCCGCCTTCGAGCGCGGGCCAGACCAGGTCTCCGTGGCGCCACGCGGTGTCTTCGCGCAGCCGCCACAGCACGAACGTGGCTTGTTCGAGGTCGAAGGCCGGCTCATCGAGGAAGGGGGCCAGCGCCTCCGGGAAGCCTGCGAGGAGGCCGGGGTAGAGGGCGTGGCCGCGCTGCTCCTCGGGCGTGAAGCGGTGGCCTCCGAAGGGGCTCATGAAGGCCTCGTGCGCGAAGCCCTTCAGAGCCGCGCCGGCCCGGGAAAACCACAGGAACCACTCGTCGCCGCTGCCGTCGCGCATCGACGCCATCTCGGCGCCCGTGTCCAGGTCCCACCGGGCGTTGAACGAGTAGTAGCGCGACTCCCAGTCGGGGCAGAGGAGGGCGTCGAGCGCCGCGAGGCCCTTCGTGATGCGCCGGAGATCGCCGATTCCGGGGAGAGCGCCCAGTTTGCGCGTGGAGATCATGGGGCGAGGCTACGCGATGTGCGCTTTCGCGGCGAGCCGGTGAGGCTGTCGGAGCTACGCCGCGCTGGCCGTCGTGAGGGGCTCTTCGGCGCGGTCGGCTGCTGCCGCCGGGGCCGGGGCTGGCCCGCGCGCCGGCGCCGGGCGCGCCACGTACACGAGCGCCACGCACCACCCGAGCAGGAGCGCGGCGTTCGCCTGGTGGAGGCTCGCCCACCCGATGGGGACGCGCCCGAGCACCGTGAGCGCCCCGAGCGTGATCTGCAGCGCCACCTGGACGAGCATGCCGCCCACGGCGACGCGCGCAGCGCGGGGCGCGGGCCTCGAGAACGCGAGCGCTGCACACGCGAGGACCGCGAGCGCGGTGAGGTACGCGAGCGAGCGGTGAACGAAGTGGATCGTGAGGGCGTCGGCCAAGGCGCTTCGCACGGGGCCGAGGCTCGTGGGCGCGAGCTCCGCGGGGATCCATGTCCCGTTCATCGTGGGGAAGGTGGGGGCCACCAGGCCCGCGTGCGTGCCCGCCATGAGGCCGCCCCACGCCACGGTGATGCTCACGAGGGCGAGGGCCAGCCTCGCGGTCCACGGGAGCGCGCGCGGACGGCGCGTGCCGTGCGCGTCGGGCACGATCAGCTCGCCCAGGGCCGTCCACACGAGCAGGGCGAAGCAGAGGAGCGCGAGGCAGAGGTGGAGCGTGAGACGGTAAGGCGACACGTGCGGCGCGTCGGCGAGGCCGCTCTTCACCATGAGCCACCCGGCGAGGCCCTGCAGGCCGCCGAGCGAGAAGATGCCGAGGATCGTGAACGCGCGGCGCCGGTCGAGCTTGCGCTTCGCGAGCAGCCACGCGAGCGGCAGGAGCACGACGAGCCCGGTCACGCGGCCGAGCAGGCGGTGCGCCCACTCGACGTAGAAGATGCGCTGAAACGCGTCGAGCGGCATGCCCGCGTTGACGAGGCGTCCCTCGGGGGAGGCCTTGTATTTCGCGTACTCCTCGGCCCATGAGGCCGGGCTGAGCGGGGGGAGCGCGCCGGTGAGGGGCTTCCACTCGACGATCGACAGGCCCGAGCGCGTGAGCCGCGTGAGACCGCCCACCACGACCATGGCGAACACGCACCCCGCCACGACGAGGAGCCACGCACCCAGAGCGCGCGAGCGAGACACGGCCATGCGCGCGATATAGCGAAGACTTTGGCCGGTGGACAGACCCCGCGGCGCACTTTCGTTCGGCGCGCGCGCTACGGTCGAGCCGCGGCGCTCCGGCTGAGCCGCGGCCCTCAGGGGGCGGGCGCGGCGAGGGCCTCGTCGATGGCCTTGCGCAGCTCGTCGCTCTCGGGGGTCACCTTGCTCGGGAAGGCCCTCTTCACGAGGCCGTCCTTGCCGACCACGTACTTGTGGAAGTTCCACTCGGGGCGCCCGAAGCCATTGGCGAGGAAGGCGTACACGGGCGAGGGCGACGGCCCCTTGGTCACGACCTTCTCGAAGAGCGGAAAGGTGACCTTGAACTTGGTGCTGCAGAACGTGGCGATCTCCTTCGAGCTGCCGGGCTCCTGGCCGCCGAAGTCGTTCGAGGGGAACCCAAGCACGACCAAGCCCTTGGGCGAGAGGTCTTCGTAGAGCTTCTGGAGGCCGGCGTACTGCGGCGTGTAGCCACACTCCGAGGCGGTGTTCACCACGAGGGCCACCTTCCCCTTGTAGGTCGAGAGCGGCTCGAGCGCGCCGTCGAGGCGCTTGGCCGAGAGGGCGTGGAACGACGCCGGCAGGCCCGTGGCCGCGGCCTGCGTCGATGGGGTGGCCGCGGTCGCCGTGCTCGACGTGGTGGCTGGTGAGGCCGTGTCCGGGCTCTTCTGGCAGGCGAGCCCGCCGAGCGGGAGGAGCGCGATGAGCGTCAGCGGGGCGAGGTGTTTCACGGTGGCTCCGATGCGAGAATTGGGAGAAGTATCAACTGCGCTGAAGGCGCGGTGGGGAGTCGTGAAGGACTTCACGACGAACGGGCCGCGGGGGCCTCGACGCGGAGCCATATCTCGTTTCGACGCGCGAACCACGGAACGAAGGGCGGATCGTAGCGGTTCACCTCGGCGTCGCCGACCACCGGGAGCCGCTCCGAACGCGCCCACGCGCGCAGCGCCGCCTCGTGCTCTCCCATGTTCTCGGAGGTCCACCGGCCGCTGAAGCGCACCACGGCGACGCGCGCGGGAGGGAGCTCGCGCAGCGTGACGCGCGCGTCGAGCGGGACGGGCAGACTGGCCAGCGTCTCGCCCTCGGGCATCGTGAAGGAGACCACCCACTCGGCGCGGCTTGGCCCGCTCGCGCGCTGCGCGACCGGCGCCGTCATGGGGATCTTCTTGCCGTCGGCGGCGCCGCTCATCCCGACCGGCGCGGTCATCGCGAGCTTCGTGCCCGATCGGTTCTTGCCGAAGATGTAGCCAGCGAGCCGCCGGAAGCCCTCGTCGCCCGCCTCGCCGAAGTCCCCCTCCACGCGCGTCTCGGCCACGACGCGCTGCGGGTAGGTGCGGAGCTCGAAGCTCTCGGTGCTCTTCGCCACGGCGTAGGCCGGCTCCTTCACGCCGCCACCGCACGCGGCGACGAGCGCAGCCGACGCAGCCACGACGAGCCCCCGCAGGCCCCCGCCGATGCCGGGCGAACCGAGCGCGCTCACGAGCGTGCCCCCGCGACGGCGTCGCGCAAGAGCTCGATCGCCGCCTGCCGCTTGGCGGCCGGCATGGGGCCCTCGTGGGAGAAGACGAGCTTTCCCTCACGGTCGTAGAGCAGCACGCTGCTCACTCCCTTCTTCAGGCGGAGCGAGTTGCGCGCGGCGCCGCTCCAGTCGCAGTAGATCGGGGTGCCGAACTTGTTCGACTCGCTCTGGATCGCGTCCTTCACGAAGCCGCGGACAGGCCAGTAGTCGTAACCTTGGAGGTCGGCGATGGCCACCAGCGTGACGCTCTGCTTGTAGCGATCGCCCTTGCCGAGCTTCGCGAGCTCGTCCTTGAAGGCCTGGTTCTGCTGCGCGGAGTCCTTGTCCTCGTAGACCACGAGCACGGGCTTGCCGTGGGCCCGGGGCAGCACGAACGGCCGGTCCCAGCCGTCGACGAGCTGTACCGCGGGGCGGGCGGCGCCGGCGCTGGGCAACGCCGCGGCGGGCGCCGCGACGGCGAGCGCCAAAGCGAGCGCGGCGGCCGTGGCGAGGGCTAGGGTGGTGAGAGGTCGGCGCGTGGGGCGTGTCATGGTCGAGATCTCCTTGGCTTGGTGGTTCGGGTCGAAGACGTGGCAGAGGCGCCCGGCCCGGAGCCGGCGCTGAGGAGCGCGCGGACCGATCGGCGGAGCTCGGCGGGATCGCGGTCGGCGAGGACTCCGCCGCGGGCTTGGATGAGGTCGGCGATCGCCCCCGCGGCGCCGCCGCCGACGATCCAGGGCACGTCGCCGCACGCGCTCGCGTAGTCGTCGACGAGCTCGCGCGCGCGCGACCGCTCGGGGGGCTGCGTGACCGAGAGCGCCACGAGGGCCGGGCTCATGGCCCGTACCGCGCTCCGGATGGCCCCCGGCGGCGTGCGCGCGCCGAGGAACACTGGACGCAGGCCCCAGCCCGAGAACCGGAGCGCCATCGCGAGCAGGCCGAGGTCGTGCTCGTCGTCGGCGAAGCTCGCGAGCACGACGGCCTGCTCCGACAGCGCGCCCGGCGAGAGGCGCACGAGGTCCCGAAGCAGCGTGCCGATTCGCTGCGACGCGAGGTGCTCCTCCGCCACAGACAGCTCTCCCGAGTGCCAGAGGCGGCCCACCTCGTAGAGCAGCGGCGTCACCACCTCGTCGAGGATGGTGATGGCCGTGCCGAGGAAGAGCAGCTTGCGCAGCTCGCGGTCGAGCTCGGCGTCGTCGAAGCGGCGAATCGCGCCGAGGATGCGCTCGATCGCCGCGGCGTGAGGGGGGACGACGGGCGCGCTCGCCGACGCGCTCGTGCGCTGGGCGAGCACGACCTTGGCCGCCTCGGCCGCCGCCATGCCCTCGTCGCAGAGGCGCCGCAGCTCGCGCACCTGCTCGACCTCGCCGCCCGCGTAGAGCCGGTAGCCCGAGGCGCTCCGCTCCGGCTTCGGGATGCCGTAGCGACGCTCCCAGGCCCGGAGCGTGGGCTCAGGCACGCCGGTGAGCTCCGACACGGTGTGAATACGAAAAGGCCCGCTCGCTGGGAGGTCGGGTGCCTCGTCGCTGCTCGATCGGTTTCGTTCGCCTTCGGGCTCGCGCTCCGTCATGGTGACCACCCCTCGGTTGACATGGGCTGCATAGAGTATATACAATCTCTATACATCCGGAGGAACGTTATGCAAATAACTTCGACAAGACGGCGTGCGATTGTGATCGGGAGCGGCTTCGGGGGCCTCGCGGCGGCCGTGCGTCTGGGCGCGCGGGGCTGGAACGTCACCGTGCTGGAGCGTGACCAGCAGCCCGGAGGGCGCGCGCGGGTGTTCCGTCAGGACGGCTTCACGTTCGACGCAGGGCCGACCGTCATCACGGCGCCCTTCCTGTTCGAGGAGCTCTGGGAGCTCTGCGGCAAGCGGATGGCCGACCACGTCGACCTCCGGCCGGTCACGCCGTTCTATCGGATCCGCTTCCACGACGGCCGCTCGTTCGACTACTCGGGCGATCCGGCGTCGATGCGGGCCGAGATCCGCAAGCTCGCGCCCGCCGACCTCGATGGCTACGAGCGCTTCGTCGCGATGAGCCAGGAGATCTTCTCCGTGGGCTTCGAGAAGCTCGCGCACGTGCCGTTCACGCGCTGGACCGACATGGCGCGCGTCGTGCCCGCCATGATGAAGCTCGAGAGCTACCGCAGCGTGTACGGGCTCGTGTCAAAGTTCGTACAGGACGAACGCCTGCGCCAGGTGCTGAGCTTTCACCCCCTCCTCGTGGGCGGAAACCCGTTCAACACCACCTCGATCTACAGCCTCATCCCCTACCTCGAGCGCAAGTGGGGGGTGCACTTCCCCATTGGCGGCACGGGGGCCCTCGTGCGGGGCCTCATCGACCTCATCGAGGGGCAGGGCGGGTCGATCCGTTATGGCGCGACCGTCGAGGAGATCCTCGTCGACGGTGGGGCGCGGGGCAAGGCGCGCGGCGTGCGGCTCGCCTCGGGCGAGGTCCTCTCGGCGGACGTCGTCGTCTCCAACGCCGACTCGGCGTGGACCTACAGCCACCTCTTGCCAGCGCGGTACCGCCGCCGCTGGACCGACCGTAAGCTCGAGGGGTCTCGCTACTCGATGAGCCTCTTCGTCTGGTACTTCGGGACCAACCGGCAGTACCCCGACGTGGCGCACCACACCATCCTCCTCGGCCCTCGCTACAAGGAGCTGCTCACCGACATCTTCGACCGCCACGTGCTCGCAGACGACTTCAGCCTCTACCTGCACAGACCGACGGCGACCGACCCCAACCTCGCGCCGCCGGGCTCCGAGGGCTTCTACGTGCTCTCGCCGGTGCCTCACCTGGACGCGGGCATCGACTGGTCGTCGCGCGCCGAAGCGTACCGCGCGAAGATCGAGCGTCACCTCGAGGCGACCGTCCTGCCCGGCCTCTCGGGGAGCCTCGTCTCGTCCCGCGTGATGACGCCGCAGCACTTCCGCGACGAGCTCTTGAGCGAGCGCGGTGCGGCGTTCGGCCTCGAGCCGGTGCTGCTCCAGAGCGCCTGGTTCCGGCCGCACAACCAGAGCGAGGAAATCGACGGGCTCTATCTCGTCGGCGCGGGCACGCACCCAGGGGCCGGCGTACCCGGCGTGCTCTCCTCGGCGCGCGTCCTCGACGCGGTGGTCCCGCATGGGTAGCTCGATCGGCCCGGCTGACCTCGCGGCGTGCGCGCGGCTGCTCCGGGCCGGCTCGAAGAGCTTCTCAACGGCGTCCCTGCTGCTCCCGGGCCGCGTACGCGCGCAGGCCACGGTGGTGTATGCGTTCTGCCGCGTCGCCGACGACGTGATCGACTCGGAGCCGGGCACGACCGCCGTGGCCGTGGAGGGGCTCCGTGCGCGGCTCGCGCGGATCTACGCGGCCACTCCCGACGACGACCCGGTGGACCGTGCGCTCGCAGCGGTCGTGGTCGACGCCGGGGTGCCCCGCGAACTCTTCGAGGCGCTGCTCGAGGGGTTCGCGTGGGACGTGGAGGACCGTCACTACGAGACCTTGGACGAAGTGTATGCGTACGCGGCGCGGGTGGCCGGCGCGGTAGGCGCCATCATGACGGTGCTCATGGGGCGCCGAGAGCCGAGCGTCCTCGCGCGAGCGTGCGATCTCGGGGTGGCCATGCAGCTCACCAACATCGCGAGGGACGTCGGAGAGGACGCGGGGCGGGGGCGCCTCTACCTGCCGCGCGCGTGGCTCCGCGAGGCCGGCGTCGACCCCGAGGCTTGGCTCGCGGCGCCCGCGCCGACCGCCCCCATGCGCTCGATCGTCGCGCGGCTGCTCGACGCCGCCGACGTCCTCTACCGCCGCGCCGACCGCGGCGTCGCCGCGCTCCCGGCGGATTGCCGTGTGGCGATCCGCGCGGCGCGGCTCATTTACTCGGACATCGGTCGCAGCATCGCCGCGGCCGGTTACGACTCGATCACCCGCCGCGCCGTCGTGCCCAAGGGGCGCAAGCTGTGGCTGCTCCTCCGCGCGCTGCGTCCACGCCGCGCCCGGCCGGCCGACGCCGCGGGGCCTCCGCTCGACGCCGTGGTCTTCCTCGTCGGCGCCTGCCGGAGCGCCTCGTGAGCGCGAAGACCGAGCGGGCGATCGCGCTCGTGCGCGACGCGGGCGGGGCGGAGCTCGCGGAGCGACTCGCGCACCTCGACAGGCTGCGCGACGTGGCAAGCGTGTCCACGCGGTCGCCGCCTGCGCCGTCCGCAGGGTGCTCCGTGGAGTTCGACGTCATCCTCGCGGGCGGTGGACTCTGGTCTTTGCTTGCGCCGGTCCTCGCGGCGCGGGGCCTCTCCGTCGCCGTGGTCGAGCGCGCGCGCGCGGCGGCCGCGCACCGCGAGTGGAACGCGAGCGGCCCGGAGCTCGAGGCGCTGGTTCGCGCAGGCCTCTTCACCGCGCAGGAGCTCTCCGAGCTCGTCGTGGCGCGCTACGACTACGGCGTGTGCCGCTTTCACGGCGGCGGCAGCTACCCGGTGACGGGCGTGCTCGATCACGCCGTCGACGCGGGCCCGCTCCTCGCGCGAGCGAGGGCGCTCGCCGAGAGGCGCGGGGTCACCTTCCTCGACGGTCACGAGGTGCTCTCGCACGCCTCGGGGGTGAGCGCGGTGCGCGTGCTGGCGCGGCGCACGGGCGAGCCCAGCGCGCCCCCCCGCGAGATCACGGCGCGGCTGCTCGTCGACGCGCGAGGCGCGGCGAGCCCCTACGCCACGGCCGATCTCGTGTGCCCGACCGTGGGCGGCGTGCTCCGGGGCCTCGTGGCCGGAGACGCGCCCGACGAGATGAACCCGCGCGTCGGCGACATTCTGGCGACGGTCGACCCTGTCGTGGACGGCCGCCAGCACGTGTGGGAGGCCTTCCCCGGGCGCGCCGGCGAGACCACCGTCTACTTGTTTTACTACGCGCGCGCCCACGAGCGCGTCTCGCTGGCCGAGCTCTATGCCGACTTCTTCGAGACTCTGCCGCGGTACAAACGGGGGCCGATCACGCTCCAGCGGCCGACGTTCGGGCTCATCCCGGGGTGGTCACGCCTCTCGCCCGGGCCGCGCGCGCCCGGGCCGCGGGTGGTGCTCGTGGGCGACGCGGCCTCCCGCCACTCGCCGCTCACGTACTGCGGCTTCGGCGCGACGCTGCGCTCCCTCGCGCCCGCGGCCGAGGCCATTTCGCGCGGCATCCATGGCCCGCCGCGCGAGCTTGGGTGCGTCGTCGACGACGCCCCGGTCCACTCACTGACCGGCGCGCTCGCCCACATGATGGCCTCGCGCTCGTTCCATGGAGACGAGCTCAACGGGCTGCTCGACGCGGCGTTCGGCGCGCTCTCCGAGATGGGCAACGCCCGCTACGCGAGCTTGCTCCGGGACGAGCTATCTCCGGGCGGAGTGGTCCAATTCCTCCGACGGACCGCCGCCCGACACCCGGCGGTGTGGGGCAAGGTCGTGCGGGGGCTCGGCGTCGGCCCCGCGGGGCGCTGGAGTCTGGGCGTCGCGCGTGCGCTCGTCCGGGGGTAGCGGCTGTGGCGCCCTGCGCCGCGCCCTCCGCTCGAGCTCGCGGACACCGAAGAAGAACCCGAACGGAGCGCCTCCGGAGGTGCCAGTATGGTGCACGCGATGGGCCCGAACGATCCCTCGGAAGACCCGCAGGCGCAGAAGAAACGCCACCGGCAGGCGCCCGTGGCAGAGCCCGTCGTGGACGACGAGGTAGCCGAGTCCGAAGGTGCTCATGCCCACGCCCGTGCCGAAGGCGAGCTCGCGTGCCACGCTCGCTTCAGCCATGCAGCCCGCGAGGATGAGCGCGATCGCCAGCGGCGCGTGAAGCAGCGAGAGGGCATCGTTCGCCTCGAGCCGCGCCTCGGGCGCGCCGGGTTCCTGCGGCGCGTGGTGCGAACGGTGAACCGACCAAAGAACGCCGTGCCAGACCCGCCCGTGAAGGAGCGCGGCCCACAGGTCCATGGCGACGGCGACGACGAGCGCCACGGGCACCCAGACGAGCCCGCGTGCGAGCGACGTGTCGAGGATCATACGGCCTCCTTGTGCGGAGCGGTGGCGTGATCCCTGCGCGGAAAAATAGGCTCTTCACCCGCTGGTTTTCGGGCGACGCGGAGCGACGCATGCGCCGGAGCTTCGGCGCGCTCCGTGTGCGCGGGCTCGAGCCCGTGCGTGCGCTCATGGCGCAAGGTCCCGTGCTGGTCGTCTCGAACCACACGGCGTGGTGGGACCCGCTCGTCGTCCTCGTGCTCACCACGCGCGTGCTGCGGGTCGACGCCTACGCCATGATGGACGCCAATAACCTGAGGCGGTTGCCGTTCTTCGGCCTGGTGGGGGCCTTCGGTGTGGACCTCGACCTGCCGGCGGACGGCGCGCGCGCGATCCGCTACGCGGCCAAGCTCCTCGATCGCCCGGGCCGCGTCGTGTGGATCTTCGCGCAGGGGCGAGAGCGGCCCATGACAGCGCGCCCCCTCGGCTTTCGCGGTGGAACGGCCGAGATTGCGCGGGTGGCGCGTCGCGCCGCGGTGGTGCCGGTGGCGCTGCGCTACGAGCACGGCGCGCGGCCCGAGCCGGATCTCTACGTGTCGTTCGGGGCTCCGCTCGCGCGCGATGGTTCGCGTGACGCGGAGGCCGCGAGGCTCGCGCAGGAGGCGGCGGTGACGGAGGAGCTCGACGCGCTGGACGCCGCCCTCTGCGGTGGCGCGGGGAGCGAGTGGGAGCCCATCTTCGAGGTGCGTCCAAGTCGGGTCATGGGGCTCCTTCAGGCCGCGCTCGCGTGGCTCACACGCCCTCGCGGCGCCTGAGCCGGCTCCGGCCGCGCGGGGCGTCATCGCGCCTCCTCGGTGAACCGACCGCCGGCCTCGGGGAGCAGATGGACGCCCCGCCACACCGTGCGCCGCGTGAGGCATGCGCGGGCGAACGCGACGAGGAGGAGAGCGTCGGCGAGGACTACGTCCACGACGAGCGCCCGCGCGCCGGACGTTCTGCCTCCGAGCGCCCTCGCGCGGGCACCCGTCGCGACGCGGGCCACCACAGTGAGACCAGCCGCGGTCAGCGCTCCGGGACCGCTCCCGGCAGAGCCGGCGAGCGCTGCGAGGAGCGCCGCGGTCACGATGAGGGGTGCGGCGCAGAGGAGCAGCGGGTAGGTCGGGAGCAAGTGGGGCCGCTGCGCGCGGACGACACGAATCCACCTTGCATAGCGTTCGATCACGGCTCCCCAGGCGCGACCCTGGGCGCGCGAGCGCGCCACGAGCGGCGCCACGGTCGTCTTGAGGCCCACCTCGCGCAGGCGCCGCGCGAGCTCCATGTCCTCGCCGAGGTGCGTCGTGAGAGCGCCGAAGCCGCCCACCTTCGCGAGCGCGTCGGTCCGGATGACGAACAGCTTTCCGACCATGCCGCTCGGGTCCAGCGCCGAGAGGAGCGGGAAAGCGTGCAAAGAGGCGTCGAGGACGGCCGCGGAGGCGCGGTCTGCCACCGTGGTCGGCTGGATCTCGATGGGCGCGGCCCAGGCGGCGCCGATAGAGTCGTCGGAGAGAGCGCCGACCAGCGCGTCGAGGGGGGCGTCCTCGAGGTCGACGTCGCTGTCGGCGACCACCACGAGCTCTTCTCCCCTAGGGGCGGAGGCGTGCGCCCTCGCGAGCTGCGCCGCCTTTCGGTTCGCGGCGCGGGCGTGCGTCATCACGGCGGACGCGGGTACTCCCGCGCGCTCCAAGACGTCGACCGCGCGGTCGACCGAGGGCGCCGCGGCGTCCCGCTGGGACTCCACCGCGAAGCGCACGTCCATGGCGAAGGCGCGGCGGGCGCGGGCCGTCGACGCGAGCGTCCGATCGAGCTCCGGCTCTAGCCCGGCGCATGGCCGCAGGAGCAGCACGCGCAGCGCGCTCGCAGGGCTCTGCGCCTCGCTCGGCCGAGACGGGCTCGAGGCCCCGCCGGCGCGCCACGAGCGGATCACCGCCCAGAGCGCGCAGCTCGCGTAGGCGAGCGCCCAGGCGAGGGCGAACGAGGAGGCGTCGTGGCTCATGCGCGGCCTATCTTGAACCCGAGGAGGAAGCGGACCCAGCTCTGCGCGAGGCGGTCGAGCGACATGGTCTCGTGCATCGCGACGACCGAACGCCCGGCGAGCCGCGTGTCGACCAACGTGCGGGCGTAGAACGGGCCGTCCTCGAGCTCGCGGTGCACACGCGGGCTGGCCCCCTCGGTGCGCGCGCTTCGGGGGAGGCGCCAGCCAGTGGAGGGGAGGGCCGCGGCCGAGACGACCTTCGTCGGCACGACGTTCGCGACGCCCCCGTCGCCGCGGCTCACCTCGAGGGCGAGGCTACGCTCCCGGCCGAGGCGATCGACCACGTCGTACGTGATCGCCGCGCGGTCGTCGTCGATCCGAGCGCGGCACCACGACCAGCGCGAGAACGCGCTCTCGAGCGGCGTGTCGCCCGCGTTCGCGTCGTGGTAGCCATGACCCGAGAAGCGGAGCCCGGGCTCGCTGAGCTCGACCTCGATGCGGCCAAGCGGAGCGACCGGCCACCAGGTGTGCTGGCCCGCCTCGTCGAGCGGGAAGGAAGCCTGCCCCACGCCGCTCGGGCGGAAGGTCACTCGCCCCTTCACTCGCTGAGGCACCCTTCGCGGGAACGGCGAGCTGAGCTCGTCGAGGTCGACGACGAGGTGGTCGCCGGCCTCGTCGCGCTGCCACCGCATCGAGCTTCGCCCCAGCGAGAGCGCGTTCGCCTCGCGGTCGGACTCGTCGATGCGCTGCTCGGTGAGGGCCCAGAGCCGCCCGCGGGGGCCGTAGACGGCGACGTTCATCGCGCAGAAGTCGAGGGCTCGCGCGGGGCCCCCCGCGGCCCGCTCGCGCGCATAGCGCGGTGAGAACGGGCTGCCGAGCAGCGCGATGATGACGATCGCGGTGGAGCCGTCCTCGCTTACGCCGTCCAGATAGAGCCACTGGTAGCCGCCCGCCGCGATCGCGCGGTCGAAGCGAGGTCCGCCTTGACGCAATCCGCTGCGAGTCGCCCACTCAAGGCCGCCATCGGGACTCCCGGGCCAGGGTGCACGCTCCCGCCCGCGAGATAGAGCCCCGGCAGTCGCGTCTTCGCGCCCTCCCTGGAGAGCGACGAGAGCGGCCCGCGCGCGCTCGCCCCGTAGAGCGCCCCACCCGTGCCCGGGAAGAGCCTGTTCCACTCGACCGGAGTCGTCAGTGCTCGATCGCTCACCTCGAGCGTCACTCCGCATCGCGCCATCGCCGCCGCCGTGATTCTCTCGCATCGCTGTCTCTCCTCGTGGGTCCAACGGTTGGGCTCGTCGCCCGTCGCAGGTGCGTTGACAATGATCAGCATTCTCTCGGGGGCGCCCGCCGCGCGCGGGTCGTCGCCGCGGTCCTGCGCGCAGAGGTAAACGGTAGGCTCGTCCGGCACGCGACCGGCCGCGAGCGCCTTGAACTCCGCCGAGTAGTCGTCCGAGAAGAAGACGTTGTGGTGGACGAGCGGCAGGCCGGAGGGCCGCGCCGCGAGCGCGAGCGTCACCGCCGAGAGCGAACGCGACCCGACGTCGGCGCGCTTCACCGAGCGCTTCGCAGCCTCCCCGAGGAGGCCGGAAGACAGCGCGGCCACGTCGGTGTTCGCGACGACCGCGGGCGCGTAGATGCGCTCGCCCGACGCGAGCACGACGCCCTCGGCGCGGCCCCCGCTCACGAGCACGCTCGCCACCTCGGCCCCGCAGCGGATCTCCACGCCGAGGCCCTCCGCCAGGCTGCGGAGCGCCGCGGCGAGCTTCCCCATGCCGCCCACCACGCGGTGCACGCCCTCGGCCTCGACGTGGGCGATGAGGTTGAGCGTGGCGGGCGCCTCGTAAGGCGACGAGCCGCAGTAGGTGGCGTAGCGCGAGAAGAGCTGCCGCAGGCGCGCGTCGCGGAAGTGGGAGTCCACCGCCTTCGCCATGGTGCGGTGCGCGTCGATGCGCGAGAGCGCCCCGAGCCCGAGGGTGCCGCTCTGCTTCAGGAGGTCGGCGAACGTCGGGCGCTGCGATCGGAGGAACGGGCCCTCGACGGTCTCGTAGATGCGCCGGGTGTAGTCGCAGAACGCGAGGAACCGCCGCGCCTCGTCAGGGCCCGCCAGGGCCCCGATGGCTTCGGCCGACCTCGCGGGGTCGGCGAACAGATCGAGCGTCGCGCCGCCGGGCCACGCGTGCCGCGCGAGCACTTCGGACGCCTCGAGGCGCACCGAGTCCGCGAGGCGGCGGCCAGCCACCGCGAAGAGCTCGTCGAACACCCACCGCATGGTGAGCACGGTCGGCCCTGCATCGACGTGCAGCCCACCGACCTCGACAGTGCGGAGCTTGCCGCCGGTCGCGGGAGCGCGGTCGAGGACGGTCACGGCGAGGCCGGACGCGGCCAGGTCGATGGCGCAGGCGAGGCCCCCTACGCCAGCTCCAATTACGAGAACCCGTTGTGTGGACGACTTCATGTGCAAACATTGTACATCGTAGCTTGCGGTTGTCCATGGTTGGGATAGGTTTTGTTCATGCCCTGCTCCCCGCGGCTCGAGCTTCACCCCTCCACCTCGCCGACCGGCGCGGCGGCCCCCCTCCAAATTCGGCTCCAGGCGCGCATCGAGAGCGCGCTCCGAGCGCACGTGACCCGCGGCGTGGGCCCGGGCTGCCCCCCTCGGCTCGCCGCGGCTCAGCTCCACGCGCTGTTCCCCGGTGGACAACGGCTGCGCCCTTCCCTGTGCTTGGTCGTCGCCCTCGCCGAGGGGGACGCGCGGCCGCGCGTCGCCACCGGGGCCGCCGTCGCGGTCGAGCTGCTCCATGCCGCGTCGCTCGTCCATGACGACCTCCCGTGCTTCGACGACGCGCCGACGCGTAGAGGTCTCCCGAGTGTGCACGCGCGCTTCGGAGAGCCCCTCGCCGTGCTCACGGGCGACGCGCTCATCGCGCAGTCGTTCGAGGCCCTGGGCCTTGCGATCGCCGACGCTCCGGGGGCGCTCCCCGCGCTGCCCGGGCTGCTCGCCGCGCTCGCGACGGCCGCGGGGACGACACGCGGCCTCCTCGCGGGCCAGGCATGGGAGTCGGAGCCCTCGCCACCCCTCGAGGAGTACCACCGCGCCAAGACCGCGTCGCTCTTCGAGGCGGCCGCGGCGATGGGCGCGATCGCGGCCGGCGCCTCGGCCGAGCCCTGGCGCGCGGTCGGCGAGCTCGTTGGCCTCGCCTACCAGGCCGCCGACGACGTACGCGATGCGGTCGGGGACGAGGCGAGCCTCGGCAAGCCCACCGGGCAAGACGCGGCCCGTGGGCGCCCCAGCGTCGTCCGGGCGAACGGGCTCGAGGGCGCGCGCCGCCGGGTGCGCGAGCACCTCGACGCGGCCGCCTTGGCGGTGCCGAGGTGCATGGGCGCGGTGCACGTCCACGCGTGGCTCGCGGCGTTCGGCGAGCGCCTCGGGGGCGTCTAGGCGCCGCCAACGCGGTGGGACGAGCCGCGGCGAATGGGCCTCGACCTCAAGCGAGGCCTTGGACCTTGTCGGTGAGGCGGGTCAGTGGATCCGGAAGGCGGCGCGCACGGTCACCGGGGTCCCCCGGAACGCGGGCACGCTCTGCGCCTGGAACCGCTCCGTGACGCACGCCGCGGTGGCCGCCGGGAGCGCGGGCGACTCCACGGTGACGCGCGTAGCCCGGCCCGAGGGCTCGTAGACCACGAGCACCGAGCCGGACAGGCCCATCGCGCCCGCCCTGCACTCCGCGAGGGCCGCGCGCGCGCGCATGACGGCCACGCCGATCGCGGGGCGGTTGAAGTCGGGGCTGACCACGACGTCGTCCGCCGAAGGGCCGGAGGCGCTCCGAAGGAGCTGCGCGTCGCGCTCCGTCTCGAGCTCTTTGCGCCCGGCGGCGCGCGCTTCGGCCACGCGCGCCATCATGCTCGCCTCGCGCGCCCGCGCGACCTCGGCCTCCAGCAAGGCGGCCGCCTCGGCGTCTTGCAGTCGCTGCTGGCCCCGCAAGATCACGCGGCCTAGCAGGAGCAGCGCGAGCGCCATCACGGCGAGCGCCGTGATGAGGACGGGCCGCGTCCTCTCGGAGCGCCTCGCGTCGGCGGCGTCGCGGAGCGACGACAGCTCGAGCTCGACGGCGCGTAGGCGCTCGCGGCCTGACGCTTCGGCGGCGGCGAGCTGCGCCTCGGCCTGGGTGGCGCGAGCCATCGCCGCGCCGAGCTCGTCACGGTAGGTCGACATTCGGGGTAGCGTAGCAGACCCGCGGACGCGTGAGACGCGGGCCCGCCGGCGCGCTAGCTTCGCTCCGTGGCTCGCACGACGAAGGCGCCTCGTGGCTCGGACCTCGCGGTGTTTGCCGCGTTTCTTCGGGCCGTCAACGTGGGAGGCACCGGGAAGCTGCCGATGGCCGACCTCACACGGCTCTGCACCGACGCGGGCTTCGTCGGCGTCACGACCTACATCCAGAGCGGCAACGTGGTGTTCGCGACGGCGATCCCGGCGGCCGCCGCGAAGGCGCGGCTCGAGGCGGCCCTCGCCGCGCACATGGGCGCGGGGAGCTTGGGCGCGCAGGTCTTCTTGCGTACGCGCCCCGAGCTCGAGGCGCTGCTCGACGCCCCGTGGATCGGACCTGCCGATCCGAGCCGGGTGCTCGCGTACTTCCTCGACGCGCCCGTCGCGCCGGCCGAGCTCGCGGCCATCCGACCGCCCGGCCGTGAGGAGCTCCGCGCCGCCGGCCGCGAGGTGCTCGTGCGCTACCCGGACGGCCTCGGCTCCTCGAAGCTGCGGCTGCCGTTCCTGGGGCGCGCGACGGGCAGAAACATGAACACTGTCCGAAAGATGGCCACGCTCGCCGCCGCCCTCGAGGCGACCCTGGCGGCGGGCTGACGCGGGCGTCGACTCGGCGCTTGCCACGCGCGTCGACACGCCCCAAGGTTCCGCCATGCCCGCAAGCGACGCGTGGAACGTGCTCCCGCATGGCCCCCTCGAGGCCCTCGCCCCGAACCTCTGGCGCGTCGAGGGTGAGCTGCCCGACATGCCGCTCAAGCGCGTGATGACCGTCGCGCGCCGGGACGACGGTTCGCTCCTCGTGCACAACGCGATGGCCCTCGACGAGACGACGATGCGCGCGCTCGACGCGCGTGGTCAGGTGACCGCGGTCATCGTGCCCAACGGGTTTCACCGTATGGACGCGCCGGCCTACGCCGCGCGATACCCCGAGGCGAAGTTCTTCGCCCCCAACGGCTCGCTCGGGAAGGTGCAGCTCGTCGTGCCGCGCGCCGCCTCGAGCGAGGCCCTCGTCGCCGACGCGTCGACGGGCTACGAGGTGCTCGACGGCTGCGGTGGGCAAGAGGGCGTGCTCACCGTGCGCTCGGGCGACGAGGTCACGCTGGTACTGAACGACGTGGTCTTCAACATGCCGCACGTGCCCGGCGTGAAGGGGTTCGTGCTCCGCCACGTCACGGCCTCGAGCGGAGGGCCGCGGGTCTCCAGGGTGGGCAGGCTCTTCCTCGTGAAGGACAAGCGCGCGCTCGGCGCGCACCTCGAGCGGCTCGCCGCGACGCCCGGTTTGCGGCGCGTGATCGTGTCGCACCACGAGGTCCTCGCCGCCGATCCCGCCGCCTCCCTGCGCGCGGTCGCCGCGTCCCTGTGAGCGCGGCGCGCCCGCGACGTGGCATCGCGTCCTGAGGCCCCCAACGCAGGCGCGGCGGACCGAGTACGGACACCTCGATGGAGCCACCGCGCGCGGCGACGAGGCCGACGCCATCGCCCGCGCGCAAGCGGCTCATCGGTCGACCTGGCGCCTACCGCTTCACGCGCGCGGACGACTCGTCGTGGAACGCGAACACCGGCGCCCACGCCGACCAGAGCGGCGTGGCCGGCAAAATCACCGGCTGGTATTGCCAGTCTGCGTGCACCGTCACCGTGTGGCCGTCGGTCCGAACGATGAAGTCGGCCTCGGTTATGGGGAGCTTGCCGCCCTGGATGCTGTCGGAGAGATAGGCGTGGATGACGCCCTCTTTGAGCCCCTTGTCCGCTTTGAACTGCGCGACCTTCTCGGTCATGTTCTGGATCTGAAAGTCGTACACGTAGGCTGGCGCGATCTTGAAGACGAGGTACGCCGCGAGGACGAACACCAGGAACTTCAGCGCCTTCTGCGAGCTCGGGCTCATAGGGGACCTCCCAGGGTAGCCCCCCGACGGACGGATTCAAGGCGCCGCCGCGTCCGCGCCGGGCCTGGTGCTGCGCGCCGTCGCAGAGCCCACCTCCGTTGGGCTTCGCGTGCGGGGGGCCATGGATTTCCCTGCCCCTGAGCTCAGAGGCCGGGCGAGCTCAGCGCGGTCGCGCGGTCTCGGTCTTCACCTCGCCGCCGACCCACCGGAAGTTGTCGAGGAGGGTGAGGGAGTCGAGCACGCCGTCGCCGGTGTCCCAGATGATGAACTCGAGGGTGAACTCTTCGCCGGGCTCCACGGGGGCGGTGGACGTGAGCCAGCCGGTGGCGCCGCCGGCGGTGCTCTTCTTGCTCTTCACGGGCGCACACCAGGTGTCCTCCTTCGCGAACCCCGTGCCGGCGAGCTCGGCCGGGCCACCCGGGCACACCGACGTGCGCGGCACGGCGTCGGGGGCGCAGCCCGTGTCGACGTTCGGAGTGCAGCGATCGAAGAAGCCGTTGTTCACGCTGACCGGGTTCTTCTGCGCGTCGAAGGAGATGTTGTCGGGGACGCCGCCGTTGAAGCCCTTCGCGGTGAGGTAGGCGATGAACGAGTCGTTGAAGTCCGAGCACACGAACGCCGGCCACTCGGACGAGAAGAAGTTGAAGTCGAACGCGATGCCCTTCGCGTTCGCGGGCGCCTTGAGCACGAGCTTCACGTCGATGACGTCGTTGGTCTGCGTGGCCTTCGAGGGGCAGCCCGCGGCGGGCTTCGGGAAGCCGGGGGGCGCAGCGCCGTTCGAGGCCTTTGTGGGGTGCAGATCGTAGGGCCCCCAGTTGTACCAGTCGACCTCCGCCTCGAGGAACGTCGGGGTGCCGTTCGTGCCGTTGTACTCGCGGGCATAGCCGGTGCTGATGACGCCCAAGCTCCCTCCCTCGCGGGGCTTGAGGACGCTGCCGTACTTCGGGAGGATGCCGTGCTGCGGGCCTTGGGGCGCGTCGTTGCGCTTGTAGCCCCGCGAGTAGGTCGCAGCGACGAGGCCGAAGCCCTTGGCGGACACGGTGTCGCACACGCCGATCGCCTTCGCGAACGCCGCCGCGTCGCCGTCGACCGCGAGGCCCTTGTCGCAGCTGGGTGGGTTGTCGACCTGACCGTCGCCGTCGTCGTCGCAGTTGTTGCCGGGGATCTCCGCGTGCGCCGGGCTCGGCGCGCACACGGGCGTGCCCGGCCCCCCGCCGGCGTCGCCGAAGAGCGAGCCGCCGTCGCCCGGCGTCACGACGCCCGGGCCGCTGTCCGTGCCGTCGGTGAAGGTGGTGTCACGCGGTGTCGAGCCGCACGCGGCGATGAGCGCCGCCGCGAGGGGCGCGAGCGCGAGGGGGCGGACCGGGCGAAGCCGCGCTGCGAGCGAGGCGTCGGTCGACCAACCCGGCGAACGAGGCGAACGAGGCGAACGAGACCGATGACCGGAGGGGGGGGCGGGGCTCTTCATGGCTTCTGGGGCGCATACTGACACGCCGCGCGCCGCGGGGAAGGGCTCGGACGGAGAAATCGGCGCGTGGGGTCGTCGCCGCCGGCGTGTGCCATCATGACGACATGCCCGAGAGCCCCACCGCAGCCGGCGGACCGTCCGGAGTCGTCGCCACCTTGAAAGCCACCCCGCGACGGACGGCCGTGGGAGCGCTCCTGCTGGTCGCGAGCCTCGCCGGGGCGCACCTCGTGGAGCGCCGCGGGGTGGATCGCTACGTCTCGTTGGATCGCGGCGCCGCCACGGTGGTCACGGTGCCTGCCGACCTCGTCGACCCGGCGCACGAGGGCGCCCTCGTGCACGTGCGCGGCGCGGCGCAGAGCGGCGTGGAGCTCGTGGACGAGGCGTTCGGCGTGAAGCTGCAGGCGCTCCGCCTGGTGAGGCACGTGGAGATCTACGCGTGGGAAGAGTCGAAGCGCGACGACAAGCGCAAGAACGAGAAGGGGGAGGACGAGACCGTCACGACCTATGTGTACACGAAGCGCTTCACGGAGAAGCCCGCGGACTCGTCGTCGTTCAAGGAGGCCGACACCCACAAAAACCCCGAGAAGTCCGCGTTCGCGGAGCAAGAGCTCGTCGCGAAGGACTCCCGCCTCGGGGCGTTCGTGTTGCCGAGCGATGCGCTCCGGAAGCTCACGAAGTTCGAGCCCGCGAAGGTCACGCAGGAGATGCTCTCGCGCTCGCCGCACGCCGCGCAGCTCCACGAGCACGAGGGGGCCGCCTTCTACGGGAAGGACCCCAAGGACCCGAGGGTGGGCGATCTGCGCATCTCCTATCAGATCGTGAAGCCCCAGACCGTGAGCCTGGTCGCGCGGCAGTCGGGGGGCACGTTCGTGGCCTATCAGCCGAACCCCGAGGCCGACGAGGTCGTGTTCTTGCTCGCCTCCGGAGACGTGGAGGCCAAGGCCATGTTCGCGGTCGCGAAAGAGGACACCTCGCGCCTCACGCTCGGCCTCCGAGGCCTCACGGCGCTGGCGGCCATCGTGGCGCTGTCGCTCCTCCTCGTGCCGTTCGCTTCGCGGCGGCCGTTCGTGCCGCGCTTCACGCGGGCCCCGCGCGTCTCCGCGGTGCTGATCTCCGGGCTGCTCGGCGTTGGCGCCGTGGTGGGCGTCGGCGGTGGCACGTGGGTCGCGATGCGCCCGCTCGTGGGTGTGCCGGCCTTGCTCGCGGCCGTCGGCTGCTTCGCGCTCGCGGGCGTCGCCGAGCGGCGCTCGCGCAAGGCGTGACGCCGCGCGCTACTTGATTTTTGCCCGCACCGTTCGTCGCGCCCCTTTGACGTGGGGCCCTGGGCGGGTGCAGACTTCGCGCATGAACACGCGCTCCTTGCTCGGTTGGTTCTTGGCACCGACGGCGCTGGTCGTCGCTGCGTCTCTGTTCGCGTGCGGCGCCCCGAAGCCGCCCGAGACCGGCGGCGATCCGAAGACGGACGAGCCCCCCAAGACCGACGACCCCGCGACGCCACCGCCTGCCGCGACGCCTGCCGGGACCAGCAAGAACACCTACGACAAGGACGGCACCGAGGTGGCGCTGAAGCGCGCGTCGCGCGCGGTGAAGGACTCGTGCGGCGACGCGCGCGACGAATCGGGCGCGGCCACCGGCCCGTGGGGCAAGGTCACGATCCACCTCGTGCTCGGGCGCGCGGGTCGCGTCAAGGAGGTCACGGTCCCCGCGAGTCACGCCGACAAGCCCGCCGGGCGGTGCATCTCGAACGCGTTCTCGGGGCTCGTCTTCCCCCCGTGGGCTGGCGACGACACCCCGCTCGACTGGGAGGTCGAGCTCGTGCAGCCCGCCGCGCCCGCGCCCTCGGGCTCCGCCAAGCCCGGCAAGAAGTAGTCGCGAGCCGATCGGAGCCGCACCGCTGAACGCGGAGCCGAGGACGGTGGCCTGGCCGCGGCTCGTCCGCCGTCAGGCGCGGGAGCGGATGAAGCCGACGAGGAAGTCGAGCGCCACGCGGTTCTGGCCGCCCTCGGGGATGATGATGTCCGCGAAGCGCTTCGACGGTTCGACGAACGCGAGGTGCATGGGGCGCACGGTGTCGTAGTACTGCTTGCGCACCGACGCGAACGTGCGGCCGCGCTGCTCGAGGTCGCGCCGCACCCGACGCATGAGCCGGATGTCGGCGTCGGTGTCGACGAAGAGCTTCACCTCGAAGAGCGCCCGAAGCCGCTCGTCGGAGAGCACGAGGATGCCCTCGACGACGATCACCTTCGCGGCCGGGACGAGCGTGGTCTCCTTCGCGCGGTCGTGCGTCGTGAAGTCGTAGCTCGGGCGCTCGATCGCGCGGCCCTCTCTCAGCGCGCGCACATGGCTCGCCAGGAGATCGAGCTCGAGGGCGTCGGGGTGGTCGTAGTTCACCCGCTCCCGCTCCTCCTGCGGCAGGTGCGCTTGCGGATGGTAGTAGTGGTCCTGCTCGAGGAGGACCCCCGCGCCCTCGGGCAACGCCCCCAAGATGGCCCGCGCGATCGTGCTCTTCCCGGAGCCCGAGCCTCCCGCGATGCCGAGGATGAGCGGGGCGTTCGGGGCGGGGCTCTGGCTCATGGCGGGGCTTATCCCATCCCCGATGGCGTCCGGTCAATGTCAGCGCACGGGCTGCCGCAGGACGACCTTCGCGGCCCGGGCGGCGTCCACGTTGCGTCCGGTCACCACGACCACGACGTCGGCGTCGGAGCCGGCCCCGGCACGCGCGAGCGCCGCCTGTCCGGCCTGCGTGGCGAGGGCCGCGACGCCCACCGCCGCGGAGCCCTCTACCACGAGCCCCAGATGCGTGTAGAGCGCATACATCGCCGCCTCGATCGCCGCCTCGCTCACGACGAGCGCGCCGGCGCACACGGCCCGCGCGCGCGCGAAGCCGCGCTCGGAGATGCCGCCTTCGAGGCCCTCCGCGAGGGTGGGCGGGCCCTCGAGGGTCGTGATCGCGCGGCCGCGCTCGAGCGAGAGCGCGAACGCGCAGGAGGCCTCGCTCTGAGCGGCGAGGACGGGCGGGCCCTCCCCGTAGGGCACCCCGGCGGCGACGGCGAGCCCGAGGGCGAGGCCGGTCGCGAGGCCCCCGCCGCCGATGGGCGCCACGACCGCCGCGGGTGGAGCTCCGAGCGCGCGCGCGATCTCGAACGCGAGCGACGCGCCGTTGCCCACGAGCACGTCGGGGTCGTCGTAGGGAGAGACGAAGGGCACGCCCTCGGCGGCAGCGTACGCCATGGCCTCGGTCTCCGCGCCGTCGTAGTGGATCGAGTCGGCCAGGCGCGGCTCGGCGCCGTACGCGCGCATCTTCGCGAGCTTCGCCTCGGGCGCGCCTCGCGGCACGAACAGCGTCGCCGTGAGCCCCAGCGCCTTGGCAGCGAACGCGACCCCCGCGCCGTGGTTTCCTGCGCTCGCGGCGACGACCCGCGAGAGCCCCGGCGTCCGCCGCCTCGCCTCGCGGAGGGCGAACAGCGCGCCGCGCACCTTGAAGCTCCCTGTCACCTGGAAGCACTCGAGCGCGAGGTGCACGCGCACGCGAGGCGCGCCAGGCGCTCCGACGAGATCGAACGACGGCGTCCGGGCCAGGTTGACCTCGCGGAGCCCGAGAGCGGCCTCCGCCCGGGCGAACCCCGAGGCCAGGGCGACGAGCTCGCGCTCCGGCAGCCATGGGCTGGACGGGCAGCTCGAGTCACGGGGGCCGCCCACGAAGCGCCCGGCCTCCGCGTGCGGCGGGGCGGAGCTCACGCCTGACTCCGCCTCGGCCGCGCGGTCATCGGCCGAGGGCGAGCCACGAGAGCGGCCGCCGGTAGGTGGTGATCATCTGCTCGCGCGCGAGCTCGTGCCCCATGCCCGGCGCGATGCGCACCCTGACGGGCACCTTGTGCTTCTTGAGCAGCGCGCCGACCCGCGTCGTGTTCGGGGCGACGGCGTCGGTCTCCCCCGTGAGCAGGTAGACCCGCTGCAGGTGCCCCCCGCCCGTTCCTCCGGTGAGCGCTGCGCCGGGCTCGGTCACCCAGTACCGGTCGCTCGCCGCGAGGATGAGCCACTTGCTCCAGGTCTTCTGGTCGAGGAGGCCGGCCTGCATGGCCACGAACGCCCCCTCGCTGAACCCGACGAGGATGTTGCCGTATCGGTTCACGCGGCCCTTGTGCTTGGCGCGGAGCGAGGCGAGCGCCGCGTCCATGACGGCCTTGCCGCTCTGCGCGTCGTTCATCCACGTGCGACCGCCACCGCCCGAGTCGCCGGGGGCCTGGGGGCAGAGCACCCAGCCGAACTGGGTGGCCACCTTCGCCCACTTGCGGCAGTCCTCCGCGGCGTTGCCGTTGCGCCCGTGCAGGTAGAGGATGACGGGCTTCGTGCCCTTGCCTCGCGCGCGGTAATAGAACGCGTCCGGGTGACCGCGGACCTCGAGGCGTGTGGGCTCGCCGACGGCCGGCGCGGAGGCGCGCGCCGCCGCCGAGCCCGGCCAGAGCGTGAGGGCGAGGCTCGCGACGAGCGCGAGGACCGCGGCGAGCGGGGGGCGCAGCGTGGGGAACGAGGACGCCATCGGAGGGCGGGTAGCATAGCGGAAGAGCCCCTGCGCGCCAGTCGCGCGCCGGGCGGAGGTCCCATGTCCCGCAGGTTTTGCGCACATGCGCCCCCTTTTCCTCCGATTCTCACGGGGCCCAACATGGATCCCATAAGATCCAATTCTTCGCACCTCCCGCGTAGTACTATTCGATACTTACGTGTGGCACGGTGCATGCTTAATGCTCCACGAAGTCAAATCCGAACGTCGGATCTACTTCCCAGTTTTTAGGAGGACCCATGAGCGTGGCAAACCTCGGACGTCGGGCGACACTTCTTCTCCTGCCAGCAGCCGTCGCGGCCGCCGTGGTAGCGGGGAGCGGCACGAAGGCCTCGGCGGACGAAGATCCGGCGGCGAAGAACGAGCGATGCGCGACGCGAGTGTCGATCGCGCTCCTGGGGAGCAGCCCCTCGGCCGCGCTCGCCACGAACCCGCAGGGGCAGATCGACACGCTCGTGTCGGACCCCGCGTTCATCGAGCGCTTCTCGCGCTTCCTGAACGCGAGCTTCAACAACGACCCCGGGGCCACCTCGAAGGAGGACGCGAGCTACCACCTCGCGAAGTACGTCCTCGAGAACAAGAAGCCCTACTCGGACCTCTTCGTCGGCCAGTACAAGGTGGACGGCGACGCCCAGGGGAACAACGTCCAGGTCACCGCCGACCCGAACGGCCTCGGCTACTTCCGCTCGCAGCCGTGGCTCCTCCGCTACGCGGGCAACGAGCTCGAGGGCTACAAGATCGTCACGGCGTACCGCATCATGCAGAACACGGTCGGGCTCGAGTTGGTGGCCTCCACGAACGCCCCCGGCGTCGACGTGAGCGCCGGCACCCGCACCACCAACCCCGGCTGCAAGGGCTGCCACGCCGACAGCTGGTACGCGCTCGACAAGGCCGCCCGCGTGCTCACCAAGGTCGTCCGCCAGGGCAACAACACGACCTTCACGCCCCCGACCGACGGGCCGCAGCAGGTCGCCGACAAGACCGTGACCAACGACAAGGAGCTCGTCGAGGCGCTCGTCGGGTCGCCGAACTTCGGCTTCAACGCCTGTCGGCTGGCGTTCAACTTCCTCTACGGCCGCCCCGAGAACGCCTGTGAGTCGAAGGTCTTCGACGCCTGCGTGACCGAGTTCAAGGCCAAGGGCACCATTCAAAGCGCCGTGGCGAGCGTCGCCAAAGACCCCGGCTTCTGCCAGTGAGAAAGGAGGGCGTGACCATGAAGCTATCGATGCTCTTTTTCGCGGTTCCGGTCCTCGCGGCAGTCGCCGCCTGCTCTGGCGGTGGCGATCAGCTCACCGGCGGGCTCGATCCCAACGACCCGAACAACCCGAACAACCCGAACAACCCGAACAACCCGAACAACCCGAACAACCCGAACAACCCGCCCGAGAAGACCTGCAGCGAGACGCAGACTTCGTACGTCGGTCTGGGCGGGGTGGCCCTCCACAGCACGCGCGCCGAAGCCGTCGCCGGCATCGACCGTGGTCGCTTCAAGCCGTACTCGGCCCTCGCGGACGAGTACAAGCGGGTGATGGCCCTGCCGGCCGCGCCCGACCTGCAGGGATCGGCCGCCACGTTCGGCCAGGCGCCGAACCGCTTCTACGCGGAGCCGAAGGCGAGCGCGGTGAACCTGTTCGAGGCCTACCAGGTCGCGTTCAGGCTCTGCGAGTCCAACCTCAAGGGCGCGACCTACGAGGCCGCGCCGACCCAGGCCGCCGCCGCCACCGAGTGCGCCACCTGGGAGCGAAAGTTCTGGAGCCGCGTCCCCACGCCGGCCGAGATCGACGCCTGCGCCAAGGTCGCCGTGACCGACTCGGTCACGGAGACCATCAGCTCCGGCCCCCGCACCACCACGCCGGTCCGCCGCTGGGCGTATGCGTGCGCGAGCGTCCTCTCTTCCGCGGGCTTCTTGACCTACTGAGCAGGAGCGAATCATGAGCAAGCTGAATCGACGTTCGTTCCTCAAGGCCGTTGGCATCGGCGCCGGCGCCGCGGTGGGCACTCGCCTCGCCGGGCCCGGCTTCATCGGAGACGCGGCGGCCCAGGTGGCCGACGGCACTCCCCACCTTCTCCTGATTCACCTTCAGGGTGGCTACAACGCCCTCTTCGGGAGCGCCGACTCCTTCATGGGTGGCACGTTCGGTGGCGTCACGGCCGGCAACACGTTCCAGGTCCCCAACGGCGGCCCCGTGGTCGACGCCTCCCTCGGGCGACTCCCCCCGATGGCCCGCAACAAGATCGTCTCGGTGGGCGTGTTCCACCGGCAGAGCGCGCACGGCGCCGCGCAGGCTGGCGGCATCACCGAGGGCGGCGCCTGCTTCCCGGTGCAGCTCGCGGCCGCGATGGGCGGCCAGGCGAGCATCAAGTGCGCCACCGTCGGCGGCGGCAGCATTCAGGGCATGACCGGCACCTCCGGCAACGTGTCGATCCAGAACATCGCCGACGTGCGCTCCACCATCGCGGCCCTCCAGGGCAACGACACCCTCCCCGACCGGGCGATCTCCGGTCGCGCCCTCGAGGGCTCCCAGGCCATGAGCGCCGGGCGCCTCGGCGCCAGCCCGAAGGGCCTCGAGCACCTGAAGGACGGCTACGACACGGTCACGGCCACGCTGAAGAAGGCGCCCGCGCCCTACGCGTTCGACCGCATCCTGCCTGCCTACGGCGTCACCGGCACGGCCGTGAACAGCTTCGCCGGGAAGATCGCCGCGGCCGAGCTCATGATCCGCTCGGGCACGAACGTCGTCATGGCGTTGGACGGAGGCTGGGACACGCACGGCGACCGCGACGGCAGCAGGGTGCGAGGCATGATGAATACACGCATCATCCCCCCGCTCATCACGTTCTTCGACCGCCTCTGGGTGAACAACACCGAGGGCATCAATCGCAACGTCGTCGTCTGCATCATGGGCGACTTCGCGCGCAGCGCGCCTGGCAGCGATCACGCCAACGGCGCGTGCGCGACGGTCATCGGTACGCGCACGAAGCCAGGCACTACCGGCAAGGTGACGAACACGGTCGGCTTCAACCCGAACCTCCCGAGCGGAAAGGGCCTCTACCAGATGTTGGCCGCCGCGCTTAAGGTGCAGAACTCGCCCTTCGGCCCGAACAACGCGCACGCGACGCTCATCGGCTGAGAAAACGGCTCCCTCCGACCCTCGACGGCCCTGCTCCTTTCGGTGAGCGGGGCCGCTCGCGTTTCGCCGCCGCACGGCGCCGCGCGGGCTGGCCGCGCCGCTCGCGCCATGGGAGAGCGGAAGACCCCCTCGTCGACGAATCTCCCATCGTCATCGCGCGGCGCTGCTGCTACGCCTAAGTCTCCCGCCTGTCTGACCCGCCTGCCATTGACCACGCTCATCCCCCGAGGATCGCGAATGAGAAACACGGTTTCCTTGACGCTCGTGGCCCTCGCCGGCGCGTTCCTGTTCGTGGCCTGCGGTGACTCGCCCGCCGATCCTCCGGTCGACCCCGTGAGCGATGCGGCTCCAGTGCCGTCGTCTTCGAGCTCGTCCTCGACCTCGCCCGACGCGACCCCGCCCCCTGTCGATGCGAGCGCGGACACCTCCACGCCGCCCGACGCCTCCAAGCCCGACGCGGCGCCGGACAAGTGCGGCGCGGCCGAGGCGAAGAAGTGCGCCGACGGTCTCGGGTGCAAGGTCGACGGCGACTGCGTGAGCCGCAACTGCAGCGCGCTCGTCTGCGCCCCTGCCACGTGCACGAACGCCAAGAACGACGGCGACGAAGAGGGCATCGACTGCGGCGGAACCAAGTGCAAGAAGTGCGACGGCGCGACCTGCGCGGCTGGCCCCGAGTGCACGAGCGGCGTCTGCTTCCTGAACAAGTGCGCGCCTCCGGGGACGAAGACCTGCGGCGTCGGGCTGCCCACGCTCTGCGCCGACGCCGCGCCCTGCCAGGCCGATCTCGACTGCACGAGCGACGTGTGCGAGGCGCGCGTCTGTGTCCCCGTCACCGACGCGGCCCACCGGGACGGGCGCAGGAACGCAGGCGAGACCGGCGTCGACTGCGGCGGCTCCTACAAGGCCACGGCGGTGTGCCCGCAAGGTGGCGGCTGCGTCGACGCGACCGACTGCGAGGCGGCCGTCTGCGCGGCCGGAGTGTGCGGCGCCCCCACCCGGGTCGACGGCAAGCTCTCCCCCTCGCTCGGCGAGACCGACATCGACTGCGGCGGCACGATGGCCGATACCCTCGGCAACCCCGCCAAGAAGTGCGTGTCTGCGAAGGCGTGCAAAGTGGCCGGCGACTGCGACAGCGGCTTCTGCACCGCCCTCGTGTGCGAGCCGCGGAAGGCCGGCCGGAAAGACGGCGACGAGAGCGACATCGACTGCGGCGGGAGCGTCGACCCGGACCTCGGCACGGCGGCGCCGCGGTGTGACGACGCGCTGGCTTGCGGTGCGGACTCCGACTGCGCCTCGTCCGTCTGCTACGGCGCCGTGTGCATCGGCGGCCAGTCGTGCGCGACGGCGGCCACGTCGGGCATCACCACCTGCGGCCTCAAGGAGTCTCACCTGGCTGCGCGCGTGCACGAGAGCTGCTGCCGGTCGCTCCCGGTGCCTGGTGTGGGCATCCGCGTCGGCAAGTACGAGGTCACCTCGGGCCGCGTGCGCCAGTTCATCACCGCGGTGGGGCCGAACCTCCGCGCCTGGGCGGCGGCGGAGATCGCGGGGGCCACGGCGATCGGTGCGCGCCTCGAGCGCCAGCTGCCCACGAACGTGCGAGACCTGCTCCCGGCGGCGGCCACCTCGGGCCCGATGAACCTCGCGATCCAGCTCGGCGCGGGCGTCATGGACAAGCGCACGCCGAGCATGGCGCAGGGTTGCTACAACGGGCCCGACGCTTACGGTCACGCGACCTACTGGCAGCCGCGCGCGACGCTCCAGGCCCTGTATGGCGCGAGCTTCCCGGCGCGCCGCTTCACGCAGGCCCAGTACGACGAGAAGCCGATGAACTGCGCGCCCAACTGGATCTACGCGGCGTTCTGCGCGTGGGACGGCGGGCGCCTGCCGACGCGGGCGGAGTACGTGGCCCTCTGGGGGGCGCAGAGCTACCCGTGGGGCGAGACCCGCTACCCCACCCGCGGAGTCGTGGACTACGAGCAGACGGTCAACTGGGGGAACGCCATCCCCAACAAGGTCCCGGATCAGGGCCAGTACTTCTATCGCCACGTCGCTGGCAGCACGAACGCCTATGGCAACGGCGCGGATGTCGCCGGGTACATCGCGTCGCCAGGCCGCTTCCCGCTCGATCTCACCTCGCTGCGCACGGCCGCCGACGAGGGCTGGATGGACATCGGCGCGAACCTCATGGAGATGACCGAGGCCGAGCCCGGCACTGGCATCTTCTGTGACTTCGGGCCCCGCGGCCCGGGCGACGTCACCTCGGCGTCGTGCGTCTACAACCCACCGGACGGCGGGGCCCCAGAGAACGGCGTCCTCCGCGTCGCGAGCGGCATGGGCCGCAGCGTGTGGCAAGGCGGGAGCTACGAGGGGCACCACACCTTCGAGGTCGATCACGTGCAACCGTTCCGCCGCGAGGGCTACGCGAGCGCGAACCAGTTCACCCTGCCCACGCAATACGGCAAGACCGGCTTCCGCTGCGCGTACGATCCCTAGTCCCCTGGAAGCGTGATCCCTTCCAGAAGTCGCCCGGCTCGGCCTTTCGCCACAAGGTCGGCGTTCTCGCGCGGTCACACCCGAAACCACTGTCCCCTGAGCGCAAAGCGCCGCCTCCACCGCGCGGAACGACGACCGAGTTGAGGACGGGCCCGCCGCCGCCGAAAACGGGGCACCCCATCGCTCCTCGGGATGACACCGAAGACCGGACTTCTGACACGAACCACGACTCCAGGGGACTAGCTAGTCTCCTGGAAGCGTGATCCCTTCGAGAAGTCGCGCGGCTCGGCCTTTCGCCACAAGGGAGCGAGGGGCTAGGTGCTGCGGCAGGAGTCGACGTAGCGGCTCGCCCTGTTTTCCGGCGTGATCTCGGAGTAGCCGCTGCCCGGTAGGTCGTCGTTCACGCTCACCGTGAGCTCGATCGGGCGAGCCGCGCGCGCCTCCCGACTCGCGAGCATGAGCGCGAGCATGAGCGCGAGCGGGGGCGAGTGTCCGCTCCTCGCGTACGACGAGCGGACAGCCCCGTACGCATTTCGTACAGCCATAGCGCCGCCCCTCCGACTCTGGAGGCCGGAACCCGGCGCCCGTCGCTCCGGCTCGGGACTTGCTTCTGGCCTCGACGAAGGAGTATTCAATGCAGAGAAGGAGCCCACTTCGCGTTCCGGCGTGGACCTGGTCGCGCTCGCCGAAGCTCGCGCGGAGCTCTTGCGGCCTGCTGCGCGCTTGGTTGGAGTCACCCTCGACGTGACCGGTCAGGGGCGAGCCGTCGTGAACGCCGACGACATCGGGCGAGCTCTCGAGAACTTGATGCGGAACGCCGTCGAAGCGAGCCCGCGGGGCGCCCGTGTCGAGGTCGCGGTGGAGCAGGGCTCCGCCGGAGCGCGCGTGTCGATCCGGGATTGGGGCCCGGGAGTCGACCAACAGGCCGAGCCATGCCTCTTCGAGCCGTTCTTCACCCAGAAGGCCGAAGGGACGGGCCTCGGTCTCGTGCTGTCCAGGGCCACCGCTCGCGCGCACGGGGGGGATCTCCGCTTCGAGCGTCGAGTCGACGGCGCCTGCTTCGTCTTGTCTCTTCCCGAGGACTCGGCATGATCACGCCACAGATTCTGGTAATCGATGACGATCAGACCATCCGTGAGGCGCTGGTAGCGGCCTTCGAGGACGCAGGGTACGGCGCAAGCTCGCTCCCCGGAGTCGCGGGCGCGCGTGAGCGCATCGCCGCGGACAAGCCGGAGCTCGTGTTCCTGGACGTACGATTGAAGGACGGGGACGGCATCGAGCTGCTCGCGGTCCTTCGCGCGGAGTTTCCTCAGCTGCCCGTGGTCATCGCGACAGCCTATGGCGACAGCGATCGCACGATCCGCGCGATGAAGCTCGGAGCGTTCGACTACGTGACCAAGCCGTTCGATCTGGACGCGCTGCTCGCGCTGGTCGCCCGTGCGGTGCGGGCTCCGCGCGTGGGCAGGAAACTCGAGGCGCCCACGTCGGAGAGCGCCTTCGTCGGCTCGAGCCCGGGAATGTTGGAGGTTTGGAAGACCATTGGTCGGGCAGCGGGAGGCGATGCGCCGGTTCTCGTGACGGGCGAGAGCGGCGTTGGCAAGGAGCTGGTCGCGAGGGCCATTCACGAGCACGGCTCGCGGTCGGGTGCGTTCGTCGCCGTGAACGTCGCGGCGCTGCCGCCTTCCCTCGTAGAGAGCGAGCTCTTCGGGCACGAGCGAGGGGCCTTCACCGGGGCGAGCACGCGCCGCGCGGGTCGCTTCGAGCTGGCCTCCGAAGGCACACTCTTCTTGGACGAGATCGGAGACCTTCCGCCGTCGCTGCAGACCAAGCTGCTCAGGGTGCTGGAGGATGGCCGCTTCGAGCGAGTGGGGGACTCCACATCGATTGTCTCGCGCGCGCGGATCGTCGCGGCGACATCTAGGCCGGTCGCGCCCAAGTCCGAGGGCAGCACCATGCGCGAAGACCTCTACTATCGGCTGGGGGTGGTCACCATTCACGTCCCTCCTCTGCGCGAACGTCTCCAAGACGTGCCGCTGCTCGTCGATTCTTTCCTACGACGCTGGAGCGGCCCACGGAGAGCCCTGTCGGAGAGCGCGATGGACCGATTGCTCGCCTATTCCTGGCCCGGGAACGTCAGGCAGCTCAAGCACGTCTTGGAGAGCTCTCTAGTGCTCGCCTCCTCCGAGGTGCTCGACGCGGACGATCTCCGTCTCCCGGAGGAGTCGCCGTCGCCTGCCCCTGCCGTTCCCGGCGCGCTGCCTCCGCAGGCGCCGGAAGACCTCGACCTGCGCGCCAATCTCGAGCGGCTCGAGCGAAAGCTGATCGAGCGAGCGCTGGAGGTCGCCAAGGGGAATCGAGCGCTCGCAGCGCGCCTCCTCGGCATTCGTCGCGCGCTTCTATACGACCGAATGCGACATTTTGGGAGTTTCGGTAGTCGCTCTGAGTAGGTATTCGCTCGCGTTCGACTCTGGCGCATGTGGGACGCGACCTGCCACCAGTGCGATCACGTCCTCCCCGACACCGCCATGAGGCAGTGGGTCCTCACCGCGCCCTTCGAGGTGCGTCGTGTGACGGCGCTCCGCCTCCACCCGTACGCCGCGGAAGCGCCGAGCCCGCGGAGCTCGGCGACGCCGGGCAGCGCGTTCACGAAAAGTCGTCCGCGGCGTCCCCGGACGTGGCCCGATCGAGGAAGGTCTTGTACGGCCGGCCCCGCGGCCTGACGATGAGGACGGTGTCGCTCCACCAGCGGCAGCGGTAGCGCCGGCGCGTCACCACGCCCTGCTCGGGGACGCCGTCCGCGCTCGCGGGGTCTCGTCTCCCGCGAGAGCGCTCGAACGCACCCAAGAGGTCGACATTCAGAGCCATTTGGTGGGACGCTAGCGAGCGTCAACCGTTGCGCGCCGTCGTGGGGCAGCCCCGCGTCGCCAATCGTGGAGGCCGGCTCGATGCGCTCGGGACCGATCAAAGAGTCTCACGAGAGGGTGGGTGTAGAATGCATAAGGTGAAACGTCCGAGCGCGATCGCGTTGCTCTTCGCAGGGCTCGCGGTGGCCTCTGCCGCTTACGCGCAGGTTCCGGCGCCCCAGATCCCTGGCGTCGCGCCGGCACCCGTACCGCGGCCTGCCCCGCCAACCCCGACTCCCGCACGCTTCCTGCTCCCCGGCGTCGCGCTCCGCCAAGCGCCGGTCACGGGGGCGCTCCTGCAGCGCGTTCGTACTGGAAAGGCCACCGTGCCGCTCGCGACGTTTCGCGCGCAGGTCGTGGCGGGGCCTCGGGGCCGCGCCATGATGGTCACCGCTGGCGGTCCGCGGATGCTCGACGACGAGGACGCGCCCGTCCCGGGAGAGGTCGTACCGGCGCAGATCCCGGATTCGATCGCGCGCTTCGACGGGTACGTGAATGGCCAGACGGGTGTTGCACCGCCGCTGAGCTATTCGGTAAAAGGGCGCCAAACGCCTGTCAAAGACCAGGGCGATCGCGGCACCTGCGTCGCGTTCGCGGTGACCGCCGCGGTCGAAGCGGCCTATCCGAGCATGGTGCCCGCAGTCGACTTCAGCGAGCAAGACATTTGGTATCAAACGAGCACGTCGCACGGTGGTCACCCCTGCATGAACGGCTCGAACACGCTCCACATCGTGAACGCCATGGCCTCCGGCGGAGTCCCGCGTGAGAGCGAGTGGCCATACCTCACGTCGACACAGATGGCGTGCCCCGCGAGCGGCATCCAGAGCCAAATGCCCGCCACGACGCGCCCTCCCAGCGCCGCGCAGAACGCGCGATGGGGCCCCGTGCCCGGGCGCTTCGTTCGCCGCCTTCGACGCCCCGATCTCGCCACCGACGCCGGCATGGTCGCGAACAACCCTCGCCTCATCGAAGCGTGGGTCGGTTCGGGACGAGAGGTCATCATCGCCATCCGTGTCGCAGGCTCGCTCGCTTCTCGTGACGTGGTGGACGTATCCCTCGGCGACGATGGTGCCCCGATGGGCTCGTACGGGGGGCACGCCATGGTGATCGTGGGCTACGACCGTCGAAACGGCGGCACGTTCGAGCTGAAAAATAGCTGGGGAACGGGGGCGGGCAACGGCGGTTACGTGAAGGTCACGTACGACTACCTTCGCGCCTATGCGATTGATGCGACGGTGCTGCTCGACGTGAAGCCGGCGGGCGTAGGGGCCGGAGGCGGCAATCCCCAATTGGCGATCCCGCTCACCCCCGGCGTGGGTCCAGCTCCGAGCATCGCGCCCGCGGGCGTGGGCCCGTCGGCCTTGGCACCCCCCGCTAGCATGCAGACGTCGCAAGGGCTCTCCGCCCACCTGATGGGAACGTCGCGCCCGGCCGGCTCGCCATGGCGCGTGGCGGGGTGCTCGTTCGAGAACGAGACCTATCAGACGCAGAGCACCGAACCGCGGTGGAAGGCTTCGCTCAACCTCCGAAACGTGTCGATCGGCAGACGAAATGGGTATTACCGATTTCAATGTGTCGGTGGCGCAGCTTGCGTGTCGTACTCACGAATCTCTGGCCAAACTCCGGTGACCGCCTCGCCCCCGGAAGGCACCAGCATGTGGTGGCCCGAGAACTACGCCTCGAATGTGCGCGAAGAGATGAAGGCCAAGTGGGACGCCCTCATCGGCATGTGCAAGAACGGAATCTGAGCGCCACCGCAGCGCATCTGATCCCCTCCAGGGACTTCAAGGATTGTCGAGGGTCGGCCTCATGGGCGTCTGGTGGCCGGAGCCGGCCACGACGCGGCGGGCCGCCGCGCCCACGCCCACGGGCCCCGCGAGACCGAAGGGCGGCGGAGAGCGTGCAAGAGCTCACTTCGCGCCGGTCATCGCGACGTGCGTGAGGAGTCGCACGCGCGTCGTGACCTCGAGCTCCTCGCGGGAGTACTCGTCGCCACCCCCAGCCGACTCCTCGCGCGTCGAGAGCACTGCGTAGTACTTTCCGCCGACGTCGAGGAACGGTTGGTATCCCCCTTGCCTCCGTGCCCCGTCTGGAACACCGCGCCACACGACCGATCCACGGCGATCTTGGTCAGATCCCCCTTTGCCGCCGCCAGATCGAACGGAGCTCAGCTCTTCGCGGTCCTCGCGGAGGCGGGCTCGGTGCGTCCTCACGGTCGCTCAGCGCCGCAGCTTGGCGCCTACCTCACGTCCCGCGAGCTCGGCCGCCGCGTCGGTCGTGGGGTAGGGCACGCGCTCGTCGACGCTGCGGCGGTCGGTGCCGTCGGTGCGCGCGATGAGCGCGCGCACGCGGAGCGAGTCGCCTTCGCGCACCGCGAAAGCGCCGATGGGGGTCTTGCAGTCGCCCTCGAGCTCCTTCAGCACGCCGCGCTCGGCGCACACGGCGCGTGCCGTCTCGGCGTGGTGCAGGGGCGCGAGCAGCGCGAGGGTCGCGTCGTCGTCGGACCGGCACTCGATGCCGAGGGCGCCCTGGCCCACCGCAGGCAGGCAGTCGTCCGCCGTCAGCACCGACGTCGCGCGGTGGCCGAGGTCGAGGCGCCGCAGGCCCGCGTGCGCGAGCACGATCGCGTCGTACTCACCGGCGTCGACCTTGCGCAGGCGCGTGTCGACGTTCCCGCGGAGGGGCACGATGTCGAGGTCGGGTCGCGCACGACGGAGCTCGACCAGCCGCCGGAGGCTGCCAGTGCCCACCCGCGCGCCGCTGGGCAGCGACGCGAGATCCGAGAACCGGGGCGCGACGAGCGCGTCCCACGGGGACTCGCGCTCGGGGATGCACGCGAGCACGAGGCCGGGCTGCGCCACGGCCGGCACGTCTTTGATGGAGTGCACGGCGAGGTGGGCGCGACCCGCGAGGAGGGCCTCCTCGATCTCCTTCACGAAGAGGCCTTTGCCGCCGATCTCGGCGAGGGGGCGGTCTTGGACGCGGTCGCCGGTGGTCACCACCTGGAGCTCGTCGGTCTCGAGGCCCGCGTGGGCCGCCACGAGCCGCGCGACGAACGCGCGGCACTGCGCGAGGGCGAGCGCCGATTTGCGTGTAGCATACACAATGCGAGGCATGGGCGCAGCCTAGTCAATCGCGGCGCCCTTGCGGCGAGAATTGCCGGCGCTCAGTAGCCGCGGTAGCGCCGCCCGAGCTCCGCCCGCGCGCGCATCGCCAGCGCCTGCTCCGCGCGATCGGCGGGGAGGTAGTGCGCGGCGAGCATCTGCTGGTGTACGAGCTTGCCGAGCGGCGTGAGCGTGAAGGTCCCGAACAGGCGGCTCTCCGTCCCGAGGCCGAGCGCGGCCCACCGCCGGAAGCGCTCGAGGTGGGGCCGCATCGCGGCGGCGCCGTACTTCGCTTCGCGCGAGCGCACGCGCGTGATGGGGCTGTAGAGCAGGTCGAACGTGACGTCGCGCGCGGCGCGCTGAGCGTCGGTCAGGGGGGCGAAGTGGGAGATTCGCGGAGCGCCCGGCCTCGACCGCCTCGCAGTAGGTCCCGACGTCGCGGTGGTTCAGGTAGGTCGCGCGGTCACCCACCGAGAAGCTCGAGTTCCCGAGCCCGTGATAGAGCACCTCGCCGTAGGTCGGGCTCCGCCGCACGCGGGCGAGCTCCAACAGCTCGCGGGCCACGTGGCGGCGTGACCTGTAGAACCGCACGCCGAGCTCCGAGAAGCCGAGGCGCTCGAACAGGGCGCGGGCCTTCGCGTCGGTGGCGGCGGTCTCGGCGAACGACGGCACGAGGCCGGTCGTGCCGTAGGTCTTGCTGCGGGGATCGTCGTGGTACGGGTAGATGAAGACGCTGTCGACCGCGCCGCTCCGGCACAGGCGCTCGAGGCCCTGGAGGGTGGTGTCCCACGAAGCCGCGGACTGCCGCTCGAGGCCCGTCATGACGTCGATGTTCACGTAGTCGAACCCCGCCTTGCGGGCGCGCTCGATGGCGCTCTGCGCCACGCGGAGGTCCTCTCCGTGGTGGTGGTACGCGTAGAGCTCGGGGTCGAGCGTCTGGACGCCGAGGTTGATGCGACGAAACCCCGCCGCGACGAGCGCGCGCAGCTTGTCGTCGGTCGCCGTGACGGGCTTCGCCTCCACCGTGCTGAGCGCCGTGGGGGGCCGCCCGAGCGTGCTCACTAGCCGATCGAGGAAGCGCTCGAGGAGGGCCGTCGGCAGCGCGGTCGGGGTGCCGCCGCCGAGAAAGTAAAGGAGGTTTCTCTTTGCGCCCACGAGCGCCTTCGCGCGGTCGAGCTCGAGGGCGAGGGCGTCGACGTAGCGCGCCATGAGCGCGTCGTCGCGCCGGGTCTTGAGCTCGTAGTGAAAGCAGTACCTGCACCGGTACGCGCAGAACCCGAAGTGGAAGTAGAAGGCCACGCCATCGAGCGCGCCGAGGCCAAGCTCGCGGAGCTCAGGGTCCGTGGGGGACCGCGCGTAGAGGGGCTTCTCGACCGCGACCGCGGGCGGGTAGGTGAGCTGGTAGTCGTGCTCCTCCGCGCGCGGGCGTAGCCGAGGCTCGGCGTCGAAGAGGCGCTCGAGACGGCGCTCGAGGTCGGCGGTCGAGAGGGCCGCGAGCGCGGCGACCGAGTCGAGGATCATGGGGCGCTCTCCGGGGCGGGAGGCCGCGCGCGCCGCGCGAGTCGCGCGAGTCGCGTGAGCTCCGCCTGCATCGCGGCGCGCACGCGCGCGTCGACCTCGTCGGGCGGACCCTCCGGCGAGACCGGCGGGAGCGCGCGCACGGTGATGCGCGTGGGCAGGGGCCAGTATCCCGGCAGCGGGCCGAGCCAGAGCCCCCAGGGAAGCGACAGTGAGAGCGGGAACGTCGCGAGCCGGAGCCGTCGGGGCAGGTCCAGCGCGTCGGCGAGCGCCGCGCCGTCCCAGAGCACGAGGAGCGCCGCGTGCGCGCCGTGCGAAACGATGGGCACGAGCGGGACTCCGGCCTCGCGCGCGAGGTCGACGTAGCCGCGCCGCCCCGCGAAGACGATCTCGTCGCGCCGCGCGTAGCTGCGGCACGCGTCGTAGTCGCCTCCAGGGTAGAGCTGCACGGCGTACCCGGCGTCGAGGGCCCGACGGGCGAGCGAAGGACAGGCCCGCACCGCGCCGAGCCGCGCGAGCGCCCGCGAGAGGGGCGCGGGGTAGGCGGTGAAGAGCTGGTCGTGCGCGAGCGTGAGCAGCGGCGTGGGGCGCCCCGCCGTGTGGTACGCGGCGAGCCAGACGAGGGTGTCGGGGATGAGCGTGGCGCCGCTGTGGTTCCCGACGGCGACGAACGGCCCCGTGGGGAGATGCTCGAGCCCCGAGACGTCGGCGCGGAAATAGCGGAAGAGCCCGCGCCGGAGCCACGGCGCGTGCTCTGCGACGAACGCGGGATCGTACATGCCGAGCTCCCCCGGGGTGCTCACGGGCGCCTCCCGAGCGACCGGAGGTCGAAGCCGTAAAACTCCCGAGGAGGCCAGTCGGGCAGCGTGAGGCAGAACCGCGCGAAGCCGACGAGCGTGACGAAGCGGGGATCGAGGTCGAGCGGATCGGGGTATTCGAAGCGCTCCGCGCGCTCGGCCAGGTCGGCGAGCCCCGCGTGGTACCCCGGCCACGCGCAGAGCTCGCGGAGCCCCCGCGCGACCCACCCGCGCGACGACGCCACCTCCGCCGCGCGCCGCCGGAGCAGCGCGAGCCCGCCCTCGTGCGACTGCAAGAGCTGGAGATCGTATCCCAAGAATGCGTCCTCGTGATACACGCTGAGTAGGTGTCGTACGATGTGGCTCGCGGGCTCGTAGAGGCCAGTCTCGGCGCGCGCCTGCGCCGGCGAATACAGCGTCTGCAGCGGCACGCGGATCGGTATTTGCCCAAGCCACGTGCTGCGGCTGCGCGCGCGCTCACGCCCGCTCTCCGAGAGCGTCACGGGCAGCATCGCGAGCCAGCCCACTCGCACCTGCCAAGGGGAGGGCAAGGCCTCGAGCCGCCCCGCGTCGACGAAGAAGCCGAGCCGCGCGCGTAGCCTCGCCTCGCGGCTCACGGGGGCGCCTCGTCGGCGTGGCGCGCCGTGCGCGTGAGCACGCCGCGCCGGAGGACGCGCAGCAAATCGGGGCCGAGGAGGGCCGAGGCGCCCACCCCGAGCGCCTCCGTGAAGCGCGCGAGCGCGGCCGGTGCGACGCGCGAGTGGGCGACGAAGTAGCGGGCCTCGCGGGCGTGAGGGATGAGCGACTTCAGCCGTCGGAGGCTCGTGAGGTACTTCGCGCTCCCCACGAGGTGCGCCAGGCGCTCCATCTGCCAGCCCAGCGCTCGCGACGCGCCATTTGGTGGGCGCTGCACCGCGTGGAGCGGGCAGAACCCGAGCGAGAGGCCGAGCCCCTCGTCTTTCAGGAGCTCCGCCAGCGCGAACACGGTGGAGAGCCACACACCCCAGACCCGCGTCTTCTCGAACCTGAGGACGTCGAGCAAATAGGCAGTCCGCTCCCCGCGATCGTAAATGGGATTGAGGACCACCACCCCGAACCGCGGGTCTTCGCCCGGGGGCGCCCGCCGCGTGAGCCAGAACGCGCGGCGGGCGCCGGCGCGCTCGAGCGTGAGAGGCCGAATGAGGAACGACATCTCGCGGGGCATCTCCGCGCGCCGCAGGTAGTCGGCCGAGAGGGCGGCGAGCCGGGCGCGCGCGTCGGCGTCGGCGTCGGCGAGCTCGAACGGCTCGAGGCGGATCCCCGCGCGCCGCGCCTTCGAAACCGCGCTCCTCACCTCCGCGCAGGGGCTCGAGAGGAGCGCGTCGAGGTCGGCGTGGTGGTCCTGGCCCATCCCCGCGGCGTACAGGCCCCGCGCGCGCAGGCCCACGCCGGCGTCGAGGTCGGAGATCAGCTCCCCCCGCACGTAGCAGAGGAGGGGCGCGCGGGTCGCGGCGAGCAGCCGGTCGAGCATGGCCACGCGGTCGGCCTCGCCGCAGATGGGCCCGCCCAGCGTGACCCACGCGCCCCGGACGGGGCGGTAGGCCCAGAACCCGTACGACGTGTCGAGGTACTGCACGCCGGCTTGCAGCGTCGCGCTCGCGATGAGGTCGCCTCCGCCGAACCGCCGCACGAGCTCTTCGCGGGCCTCTGACGCCGTCGGGGACACGTCAGTGCACCGCCTGCTCCTCGTCGCTCCGCGGGGGAGGGGGACGCTCCGTCGTCGGCTCGCCGTGGGCCTTCGGGCCGTCCGTCGGGGGATCGTCGTCGCGTAGATCGAAGAGCGCTCGCGCCGCGGCGACGAGCTCCGCCGAGTCGCCCGATTTCAAGCGGGCGGTGGGGCCGTGCAGGAGCTTGTTCACGGCGGAGTCGACCATTTGGGCCAGCGCCGCGCGTTCGGGCTCTCCGAGGTGGCGGAGCTTCCCGGCGAGGCTCCTGTCGAGCTCGCCGAGCATGGCCGCGCGCGCCTTCGCGCGGAGCCCCACGATGGTGGGCTGCACGTCGAGCCCGCGCGTCCACGTGCGCCACTCGTCGAGCTCGGCCGCCACGATCGCCTCCGCGGCAGCCGCCTCGCCTTGCCGCGCGCGGAGCCCCTCGGCGACCTGCGACTCGAGGTCGTCGACGTTGTAGACGAACACGTTGTCGACGTCGTGCGCCTCCGGATCGACGTTCCGCGGCACCGAGATGTCGACGATGAAGAGGGTGCGCCCCCTGCGCCGCTTCATCGCGCGCTTGACGAGGTCCCGCGTGATGACGAAGTCGCGGCTCGCCGTGCTCACCACGACGACGTCGCTGAGGACGAGCTCCTCCTCGAGGTTCGCGAGCGGCGCGGCGGTGCCCCCGAAGGTCTGCGCGAGCTGGGCGGCGCGCTCGAAGTTTCGGTTGCACACCCTGACCGAGCGGGCGCCCTTGCCGAGGCTCTTCGCCGCGGCCTCGGCCATCTCGCCGGCGCCCACGAGCAGCACCGAGTGCCCCGTGAGGTCGCCGAAGATGCTCCGCGCGAGGTCCACCGCCACGCTGCTGATACTCACCGTGCCGGCCCCGAGCGCCGTCTCGGCGCACGCGCTTGGCGACGGAGAACGCGCGCGTCACGCACCGGCCGAGCAGGTTGCCGAGCGTGCCCGCCTCGACGGCGAGATCGTACGCTTCCTTCACCTGGCCCAGGATCTGCGGCTCGCCGAGGACCATGCTCTCGAGGCTCGCCGTCACGCGGAAAATGTGGCGGACGGCTTCCTCCCCGTCGCGCTCGTAGAGGTAGCCGCTGAGCTCCTCGTGGCTCGAGAGCGCGGCGTGATCGCGCAGCACCTCGCGCACCGCGTGGAAGGCGGTCTCCGGCATCGGCGCGCGCGCGCGCGCGAAGACCTCGACACGATTGCAGGTGGAGAGGAAGAGGGTCTCCGCGATCTCGCTGCGCGCCGCGAGCCTCGCGAGCAGCAAGGGCAGCGCCTCGCTCGCGGCCGCGAACCGCTCGCGCACCTCGACGGGGGCGGTGCGGTGGGAGAGCCCCACGACCACGATGCTCGCGCTGCGGTCTCTCACGGGACGACCCCGGACGCGCGGGCGACGGCCGTCAGGCCCTGGAGCTCGACCTGGGGAGCCGAGGGCGCGCGAAACGTGTAGAATGCAATGACCACCAAGGCGAACCCGAAGCCTGCGATTGTGCCGTACGCCGCGCGCCGCCCGCGCCACCCCGCCGAGGCGCGGAGGAAGAGCACGGCCGCGGCGAGCAGCCAGGTGGCGTAGCCGAAGGCCGTGCGGGCCACGTCGGAGGCGGTGACGACCTCGGCGTGCCGCACGAACACCGTGCCGGTCACGATGCCCAGAGTCAGCAGCGGGAAGCCGGCGAGGAGGAAGCGGTGCTCCGCTCGATCGAGCGCGTCCAGCGGTGGCAGCCGCTTGAAGAGCCCGAGCGTGAGCTTCTTCTTCAGGAGCCGCTCCTGGACGAGGAACAGCGCGGCCGCGGCGAACGCCAAGCTGAAGAGGGCGACGCCGAGGACGTTCATCGCGACGTGGACCGGCAGCATCGCCGAGCGCAGCCGCGGCGTGGGGTCCATCGGCCCGGTGCCGGTGAATCGGAGGGCGAGGTGGGCCGTCAGCGCGAGCGGCGCGACGAAGGCTCCGAGGACGTCGAGGCGCCATCGCTTCCGGAGCGCGGCGTAGGCCGCGGCCATGAGCATGGTCGCCACGCTGATGGGGAAGTGGATGCCGGCCACGGGGCACACCTGCCACACGAGCGACGCCGTGACGATGTGCGCGGCGTGGAACGCGGCGCCGACGGCGACGAGGCGGGCCGCGAGCAGGCCGTCGCGCTCGAGCGGCGCCTTCGCGACCAGGTAGCGAACGAACAGGGCCGTCGCCGCGAGGTAGTCGAGCGCCGCGGCGACGAAGAGCACGTCCGCGACGTGGGGGTTCATGGCACCCCTTCGCCTTCGGCTCGCGCTCGCCATCGACCTGGGTTCGCCCCTCCGGGCCTCATTTCCGGGCTCACGCGCGAGGGCTCCCGACGGCGAGGCTTTGGATGAGGGCCTCGTCGCTCCCCGCGGTGGCCCCGCTCCGGCGCTTTCGGTGCTCCTCGTAGGGGACCGGTGGCACCGCCGTGAAGCCGGGCACGACGTCGTAGGCGTTGTCGCCGATGAGCATGGAGCCCTCGAGCAGCTCGGCCCCGAGCTCTTGCAGGAAGGCGAGCGACTTGACCCGACCCACGAGCTCGTTCTCGTCCTCCGCGCCCGTGACCTCGACGAGCACCCGCACCGCCTCGGCGACCCGGTAGACGCGGCCCTCCGACACGATCGTGAGCTCCCCGTTGGCGAGCTCGATGCGTCCGTCGACGATCCACTCGTCGAGCGCCTGCTGGGGGAAGAAGAAGCGGTTTTCCATAGGAGCGGGGGTGGGCGCGGGGGGGCGGGGAGCGCCCTGGCGAAAGCCTACCACCTCCGCCCGGTTTCGAGCGACTCTCGCCAAGATATGGCAGGTTCTCGGGTGTTCGCGGCGTACGATGCGCTCGTGGCCCTCGCGGGGGCTCCGGCGCACGCGGCGAGGGTGGAGCGGCTCCGCACGGCGTTCGGCGAGCGCGCGGGGACCTTCTCCCTCGCCGACGAGCGCCGCACCCGAGCGTTCTGGGACACTGCCCTCACTCGGGGAGGGCTCGCGCGCGAGCTCGGGCCGACGCTCGCCGCCGACCTCCGTCCCGCGGCGCGATCGCTCACCACCGCGCACCGCGGCCTCTTTCAGCTGTTCCCCGACTCGGGCGCGCGGCACGTCGCGTTCGAGGACCTGTGGTCGGGCGCCAGGTTCCGCGTGGAGGCGTTCGACGACGCATCCGCGGCGGGCATCTTCCGGCACGAGGGGGGCCTTTGTGACGCGCGCCTCGTGGCGAGCGAGGCCGGCGAGGTCGCGCTGCTCCCCGGCGCGTTCTTTCACCCGGAAGACGCAACGCCCTTCGCGCTCGAGGTGCTCGTCGAGGGGCGCGCGCGCGGCCTCGCCCTGGAAGAGGTCGGCGACGCGCTCCTGCTCATGGAGCACCGCCTCGCGACGCTCTCGCGTGTAAAAGCTGGCTTCGCGTATCGCCTTCCCGCCGCACGCTGAGGTACAACGCGCCCATGCAGCCCCCTGAGACGTTCACGGCCGCGCTGGTCGCCGCGCGCCCTCTCGCCGACGGCGTGCGTGAGCTCACGTTCGAGCGAACCGACGGCCTCCCGCTCTCCTTCCTCGCCGGGCAGTGGGTGAACCTCGAGCTCGGCGAGACCATCGGCGCGCTCCGCCGCGCGTACAGCCTCGCGTCGCCGCCGGACGGCACGGGGCGCTTCGAGCTCGCGGTGACGCGGGTCGAGGGGGGCCCGGGCTCGACGCGCCTCCACGCGCTCGTCCCTGGCGATCGAGTGACCGTCGTCGGTCCGCAGGGCATCTTCGTGCGCAAGGTGCGCGGCCCGTCGCTCTTCGTCGCGACCGGCACCGGATACACCCCGCTGCGCAGCATGCTCAAGCACGCCCTCGCCGACGGCGACACCTCTCCCATGCGCCTCATCTTCGGAGTGCGCACGCCCGCGGATCGCATCTACGCCGACGAGCTCGCCGACCTCGAGGCCCGCTATCCGCACTTCCGTGGGGCCTTCACGCTGTCTCGCGCGCCCGACGCGTGGGAGGGGCGGCGCGGCTACGTCCAGACCCACGTGCGAGAGCTCTACGACGAGCTGTCGTCGTTCGGTCGAACGAACGTGTACATCTGCGGGCTCCACCGCATGGTCGGTGCGGTCCGCGACCTGCTCCGCAAAGACATGGGGCTCGAGCGCCAGCAGGTGCACTCCGAGCGCTACGACTGAGGGGCGGCCCGAGCCGTCGACCCGCGAGGCAGCGCAGCCACGCTCTAGAGGTCCACCATGGTGCCGAGCTCGACGACGCGCTCAGGAGGCAGCTCGAAGTACGCCGTCGCAGGGCGAGCGTTCCGCGTGAGCAAGGCGAAGAACGACTCGGCGAACGGCCCCATGTCGCCGGCGGAGCTCGCGACGAAGCTCTCACGCCCCAAGTAGTAGCTCGAGGCGCCGAGGTCCACGTCCAGCCCGTGCTTCGCCTTCGCGACCTCGAGCGCCGGCGGCACGCGCGGCGTGTCCATGAACCCGAAGCGGATCGTGACGCGGAAGACCTTGTCGGCGAGCTTCTCCACCTCGACGCGTTCGGCGTCCGAGACGTACGGCTCACGCAGCTGCGTCACCGCGACGAGGACGAGCTCGTCCTCGAGCACCCCGAGCCGCTCGGCGTGCACCGCCAGCACGGTGGGGACGCCGGAGGGGCTCGCGCCCATGAACACCCCACACCCCTTCTTGCGGGGCGTGGACGCGAGGCCCGCGAGAAACTCGTCGGTCGACTTCGCCTTCTTCGCCACGATGCGGGAGAGATAGAAGCGGCCTCGACGCCACGTCACCATGACCCACAGGAACACAGCGGCGATCGCGATCGGCACCCAGCCGCCGTCCATGAACTTCATCGCGTTGGCCGCGAAGAAGGGCAGGTCGAAGGCCAGGAAGAACGCCAGGATCCCGCCGGCGACAGGGAGGGGCCACCTCCAGTTCTCGCGCATGACCGTGAAGAACGCGATGCTCGTGATCGCCATCGTGCCGGTCACCGCGATGCCGTACGCCGCGGCGAGGCGGCTCGACTCCCGAAACGTGAGGACGAGCACGATGCACGCGACCATCAGCAACCAGTTGATCTCGGGGACGTAGATCTGCCCCTCCGCGTCCTTCGAGGTGTGTCGGACGGTCACGCGGGGGAAATACCCGAGGCTTATCGCCTGCTGGGTGAGCGAGAACGCGCCGGAGATGAGCGCCTGCGAGGCGATCACGGTCGCCATGGTGGCGAGGACGACGAGGCCGACGGTGAAGCGGGGCCCGGGCGACATCGCGAAGAAGGGGCTCTCGGCGGCCTCCGGGCGCACGAGCAGGATCGCGCCCTGGCCGAAGTACGCGAGCACCAAGCAGGGGAGCACGAGCGCCACCCACGCGAGGCGAATCGGCTTCTTCCCGAAGTGGCCCATGTCCGCATAGAGCGCCTCGCCGCCGGTGACCGCGAGCACGACGGAGCCGAGCACCATGAAGCCGTGCTTGCCGTGGTGGAGGAAGAAGCCGACCGCGTGGGTGGGGGAGAGCGCCTGAAACACGGCCGGGTTCTTGGACGCGTGGTAGGCGCCGAGCCCGCCGATCGTGAGAAACCACGTCACCATCACGGGCCCGAAGAGCACGCCGACCGCCGCCGTCCCTCGACTTTGAATGAGAAAGAGCGCGATCAGGATCGCGACCGTGGCGGGGATGACGTAGGGCGTGAAGGCGGGCGAGACCGTCTTTAGCCCTTCGACCGCCGCGAGCACGGAGATGGCCGGGGTGATCATCCCGTCGCCGTAGAGCAGGGCGGCGCCCGCGATGACGACGACCGCGAGCACGCCGACAGGCGTCGTCTTCGACGCGCGGAAGCGCTCGGGCAGCAGCGCGAGGAGCGCCAGGATCCCGCCCTCGCCGCGGTTGTCGGCGCGCATGATGAAGACGAGGTACTTCACGGTGACGACGAGCATGAGCGCCCAGAACACCAGCGAGAGCACGCCGAGCACGTTGTCGTGCGTCGGTGGCACGGCGTGGGGGCCATGCGTGCATTCTGCAAGCGTATAGAGCGGGCTCGTGCCAATGTCGCCGAAGACGATGCCGAGCGCGCCCAGCATGAGGGCGCCCAGCGAGCCCTTCGGCTCGTGACCATGCCCTTGGGCTTCGGTCTTCCCGTCCGCGTGCTCATCCGTTGTGGGGGAGGCCATGTCCGGCGACCGTAGCACCCTTACGGACCCTCGAACGTTGTAGGCGGCGCCACCGATCCGGTGCGGTGCGGCTCGGCAACCCGTTGGCCCCGCTCGGCGAGACCATGTAAGCTCGCCTCGCCGCCGGGTCGCAGCTCGCGCCTCCGCCTGCCCACGTATGCCCATCGGCCCCTCGCGTCGCGCCCTCCTCCAGCTCCTCGCCGCCACCGGCCTCGCCGCCGCGCTCCCCGGCTCCCTCGCGTGCGGTACCGACGCTCCCGCTGCGCCGGCGCGGACGGCGCGCCGCGTCGAGAAGACCGTCCACGTGCACCTGCAGCGGGGCGACGGGACCTGGCTCCTCCCGCCCGAGGCGCACGACCGCGTCGAGCTGTGGGTCGGCGGCGCGCGACGGCGATTGACCTCTCACGACGCGACGAGCCTCGGCGCGCTTCGGGCCGCGGGGGGGCTGCGGGCCGGGCGGCGCACGCCGACGCACTACGCGACCGACGTGGGGTTCTCGGTCCGCGGCGCGCAGAGCCTCTCGGTCGTCTTTCGCGGCAAGCGTGGCGCGCCCGTGCCACTCCACATGGGCGTTCATGTCCCCACGAAGGACGACCGGCTCCGCGGCGACTCGTATGCCCCCGATCCCGAGCACGTCGTCGAGGCCGAGGACGCCGCGGTGTGGTCGGTCTTTCAAGACCCCGGCGTGATGGCCCTCGACCCCGACATTGCCCAGAAGGTGCTCGCCCACATCGCCGCGTGTGGCTCGTTCGCGCTGCTCACGAATCGTATCACCGAGCTCCAGTGGGCCATCTCGCCCGAGGAGGCCGAAGAGGGGTATGTCGGCTGGGTTCGTGGGGAGTACCGCAAGGACCCGGGAGGCCAGCGAGTGCCGCTCAGGAACCCCGACGGCTCGCCCATCCTCGACCCCTCCGGGGCTCCCGTATTCGAATATTCGTGGGTGCCTCACGCGGACGTCGCGCGCCTCACGCTGCTCGTCGTCGGCGAGGTCCTCGAGCGGATCCACGGCGACGAGTCGCTGGAGGACGCGGGCAAGTTCGACACGCAGCCGGGGCTCGCGGTCTACCAGCCCATCGCGCGGCCCGCCCCCTCGGCGGGCGCAGCCGGCGCGGACGCAGGCGGCGGCCTCGGGGAGGAGGCGAAGGCGACCTACACGTTCCCGCACAACAAGAAGAAGCGCGAGGGGCGAGGCCTCGCGCTCGAGAGCAAGGTCGGCTCGACCCACGAGTTCGAGCTCACGCTCACGAACTACCTCCCGCTGGGCGTCTGCTACGGCGTCTCGCACTTCAGCGACAAAGGCGACCTCCTCGGCGCGCAGTGCTTCGGCTATGTCCCCGCGACGTTCTACCCCGGCATCTCCTATGCGTGGACAGGCCGGTCGAAGGGCGAGGTCACGGTCACGGTCCCCCAGAACGCCACGAAGAGCGTGCTCTGGACGACCACGCCCGCGTCCGCCAGCGGCGACGCGGTGCCCGGTGTGCCCGAGACCTTGGGCGTCGCCTTCGACCTCGGCGTGGCGGGCGCCGCCATAGGCTCGTTCCTCCTCGACTTCCTCTTCCCGGGGCTCATGCTCTCCGCGGGCACCGGGGGGGAAGAGGTCGAAGAGGGGCTGAAGAAGCTCTTCGCCGACGCCCTCAAAGAGGTGGGGCTCGACGCCCTCAAAGAGGCCTTGATCGCGCTCCTCAACCTGGGCGCCCGCAAGATCACGGGCGCTTTTGTCACGGGCGCTGAGGTCTGGGACTACCTGAAGACCGAGGGGGTGTCGATCTTCTACAGCGGCCTCATCAACCTCGCGACCAGCACCGCGCTCGTGGCCGCGAAGGTGCTGGTCCGCGTCATCGCCCTCGGCTTGGTCCTGATGGCGGGCGAGTCGGCGCTGGAGGCGGCGATCCCCGTCATCGGCTGGGCGCTCAAGGCGCTGAACGTCGCCGAGACCGGCGCGCAGCTCGCCCTGGCCGCGGGCGCCGCGCTCGTCGAGGGGTGGGTCACGAAGTCCGAGCTCGTGCGACTCCACGCCGTGAAGGTGCAGGCCACGCCGTTCGAGAGCGCGTATTTCCCGCCCGCGGCCGCGACCTACACCGTCACCCTTTCGGTGGGCTCGACGGCCACGTTCTCGAAGTCGGGCGACCTTCGCCCCGTCGCCTCGCCCGACAACAGGCAGCGCGCTTCGCTCGACGTCTTCGAAGACGTCCCCGTCGCCGGGCGCCTCTCGGTCACCGTGCAGCTCTTCGACAGGACGGGCCGCGTCGTAGGGACCGCCCTCGCGACCGTCGCCAACTCGGAGCGCGCCGGCGACGAACAAGAGGTCGAGCTCGAGGTGGAGGGCAAGGCGCTCCCCATCGAAGACATCAAGGCGCTCGTGCACAAGCGCCGGCTCGAGCCCTCGGTCGGCGCGTTCGAGTGGCGCGTCACGCCGAACGCCCCCGTGGACGACCACACGGCGCTCCGGTGTGTGCCCGCCTCGGGTGTGCTCGGCGTGTGCGATCTCGGGGGGATCTCGGTGTCCCAGCAGAAGGGGTTCCTCGCGTGGAACTTCTCGTCGCCTATCGGGAGCGCCCGCATCATCTCGCAAATAGGCGCCGACGCGTCGCTCCTTCAGTCGGCCCCGACCTACAACGCCACCCCCGGCGCCGACCGCCGCACCGTGACCTGGGTCGTCCACGGGCTAGGCGAGCTCGACTGCGTCCTGATGAGCGTGGACGGCGCGCCGCTGCGGGCCTACCCGTTCGATCCTCGCAAGGACAGCCTGGCCACCTTCGCGCGCGGCGCGACCCTCCCCAAGCCACGCGGCGAGCTTCGCGGGAGCACGCTCTCGCACTGCCGCGTTCACCCGACGGCACACACCCTCGTCGCGCTGACGGAATATGGCCTCGAGACCGTGTCGCTGGATCGGGCGGAGGGCTGCGTGGCCCGCCTGCACGCGCGCAGGGGCCCGCGCGCTGGGCAGCTCTCGGGGCCTATCGCCGTGGCGCCGTTCCGCGACCTCGCGCAGGTCGCCGTGCTCGAGCAGGCCGCGCGGCGCGTGCAGGTGTTCGACTTCTACGGCAACCCCATCGCGGCCTATGGCGGGGCGTGGCTCCCGCTCTCTCGCGATCCCGCGGTGCGCTACCTCGACCTCGACGTCTCCGACAAGGGGTACGCGTGGCTCCTCTCCATGACCACGAGCGGCGGCCGCACGACCTACGGCCTCGACATCTACAGCCCGAGCGGCGTCCTCGTGAAGGCCCTCGGCGGCGTGAACGCCGGTCGCTTCGCGCTCGATCGCTACAACACGCTGTTCGCCCTGAACGCGGAGAACCGCATCGGCCAAGGGGGATATCCCATCCCCACGCTGAGCGAGTGGTTCCCCGCGTGACACGCGCTCCTCGCCCCGCCTAGACCCCGCCCAGACCCAGACCAAACACCTATGAAGCGCTCGTATCGACTCGGCCTCTTCGTCCTCGCGTCGCTCGGCGCCACGGCCTGCGCCAACGACTCGACCCCGACGGCGGGCCCGTCACTCGAGAGTCTCGCGCGGGAGTGCGGCGACGACGACGGCGTCAACCTCGACGACATCGCGAGCGGCCGGCTGCACGCGCTGTGCGATCACCAGAACCTGACAGCCTCGTTCCTCGCGAACGATCCGAAAGCGCGCGCGGGCGCCCCAGGGAGGCTCGCCATCCCCTTCAACGTGCTGCGCGAGGGGCCGCGCGAATATTGCTTCCGCGACGACAACGAAGAGAAGCACCGGCTCACGATCGTGGACACGAGCGGCGCCGCGGTCGCCTCGCTCGTGGCAGGAGAGGCGTGCGTCACGGCGAGCCTCGCCCCGGGGCGCTACACCGTCCAGGCGACGCACCACCGGCCCGGCGTGGCCGACCTGCCGCGCAACACGCTGCACACCTTCCCGGAGCGCTCGCCCAGCGGCGTGCCTCGCCTCGTCTTCGCGACGAACGAGTGCCGCGGGTGCACCATCACCGGCGCGTGGCCTATCGACGAGAATGGCAAATACGGCCTCGTGGGCGAATATTACGGCGGCGAGATCACGAACGCGCGCTGCTGCGCGGGCGGGTCTCCCTGCGAGTGCGAGCTCGTCGGCGCCTTCGTGAACACGAAGATGTCCGGGCTCGTCTACAACCTCACCCTCGACGGGGCCTTCCAGAACGTGGACATGCGCGCCCTCACGGTGAGCAGCTACCAGGTCCACCCGATTACGTTTCGAGGGTCGTTCTCGGGTCAGCCGTTCACCTTGTCTCAGCAGCGATTGGTGCTCCTCGAGCGCCCGCAGGTGTCGGAGTCGTTCTCCACGATGCTCTCCAACGCCATCGTCGATCTGCCGCCGTCCGCGGGCGGCGCAGAGCCCGTGACGGGCCGCGCGCGCCTCATCCCCTATCTTCGGGACGGGTCGCGCACCGCCGTCTACGGGGGCACGGTCGACACGTTCATCGACCTCGACGACGTGCTCGTGTTTCGCGACCAACCGGCCGACATCATCTCCTTCGTCGGCACGAAGTTCCCGAAGCTGCCTCCGCTTGCGTCTGGGGCGCCGGTCGACTTCAGCCGCGTCGCGTTGGTGCAGTTCCAAGGCGCGACGCTCCGCGACGGCCCGCTCACCACGAAAGACCCGCGGTTCGGGGGCTCGCTGAGCTTCGACAACTGCACCCTCGAGAACGTCACGATCACCCCGCCCACGGTCGGCGGGGCTCTCCCGAAGAGCTGGGTCTTGCCGAACCTCTTCGTCTCGAGCTCGACCCTCCGAGGCGTGACGATCGTCTCCGAGGGCGCGGGCACCGGGCCCGGGGGCAGCTGGGTCGCGAGCGTCGCGCCCAGCGCCGACATCGTGGCCATTCGCCGCTCCACCATTGACGGCCTCTCGTTTCACCACGCGAAGGTGAACGACCTCACGCTCGAGGACGACGTCGTCCGCAACGCGAGCTTCGCGGGCTCGGTCTTCACGAAGGCTCAGGTCTTGGGCGGCACGTTCGCGCGGAGCGCGGTGGTGGACGGCGCGCAGCTCGTGGGGTCGACCTGGCGCGGCGTGGACACGGCGGCGAGCGCGAAGGGCACGCTGTTCACCGGGGCCGCCTTCGCGGACATGAAGAACTTCGACTTTCTGCTCACGGGAGCGGGCCTCGAGCGCGTGACGCTCACGTTCGCCCCCGGCTACGGCGGGCAGACGCGGCTCTCCGCGCCGCAGTCACGGTGGATGGACGCGAAGCTCACCGGCGTCGTGTTCGACGGCGCCTCGTTCTCCGACGCCGATCTCTCGCGCTTTTCGTGCGCGAACTGCCAGCTCCTCGAGACCGTCTTCTCCCGCGCGAACCTGTCGGGCGCGCGGCTCACCGACTCCGTGCTGGATCGCGCGCAGTTCAACCGCGCGAACCTCACCGGCGCGACCCTCGGGAAGTCGGCCGTAGGCGCCCAGTTCGACGACGCCGACCTCACGTCCGCCGACCTCACGAGCCTCGACCTGACCCGCGCGTCTGCCAGCGACGCCCTGCTGTGCAACGCGAACCTCACGGGCGTCACCATGAGCGGCGCGAACCTCTACCTCGCGCGCATGCGCACGACCTCGCAGGCCTGCACGGTCGACGCCCGCGGGCTCGCGGGGCTCGCCTCGGACGGCACCGTCACCTGCCCCGACGGCACGAAGGGCCCGTGCGGGAGCTGGGACGTGCCCGTCGGCGACCAGTGCTGCAAGCCCGGGGTGGGCACTGTGTGCCCGAAGGTGAAGGGGGCCGGCGCTTCATGCGCGCACCGCTGCGACTGCGCGAGCGGAGTGTGCACGGGCAACGTCTGCGGGTGAGCCGACCGCGCCTCGCAAGCGCGCCGCGCGCGCCGGCGACGCTCAGTAGCCCTTGCGCAGGAAGACCTTGTCGCCGAGCTCGATCTCCCGCCGGGTGCCCAGCAGAATGCACATGCTGCTGTGCTTGCCCACCGTGATGACCCGCAGCTCGCCCACGATCTCCTCGGGGAGCTTCGTGGTGTCCTTCGGGCGTGGCACCGCCTCGGTCGCGGCGGGGGAGTTGCTCTCGAGCGCGATGCGGTCGACGGCGCGTCGCTCGATGAAGCTCTCGTGCCAGGCGTCGCCCTTGCGGAGCACGAGCAGGCGGTTGCCAGGCTTCACCTTGGCGTCCTCGCCCTTGTCGATGAAGATGACCTGGTCTTGCCCGTAGAAGTTGTGGTTGCGGACGCTCGCGATCACCTGCGCGGCGGTCTCGGCGTCGTTGCGCTGTGGCGGGACGACCTCGAAGCGACGCTGGATGGCGCCGATGCGGGCGCCGCGCTCGATGACGTCGAGCGCTTCCACGATTCGCGCCCGGGCCGTGTGGTCCTTCGCGCGCCAGTTGTCGACCCGGACCGTGCCCTGAATGGCGATCATCTGGCCGTTCCCGCGCACTGCGCCCTGGGGACGGTAGATGGTGAGGAGCTGGCCCTCCTTCGCCTCGCGGTTGTCGGCGAAGCGGATGTAGACCTCGTCGCCCTCCGTGAGGAGCATCTTGTCCTCGGGCGAGCCATTGATCTCACCCCAGTTGTTCGACTGGTCTTCGATGTACCCGCCGTTCCTCAGGAACACCGTGCCGGGCGGCACCTGCGCGGGCCCGCGGATCGCGTTCGCGGCGGTGGGCGCGGCGGCGGGCGCGTCGGTGTCGGCGCCGGGCCGCAGGCGTACTTGCTCGCCGGGGTAGATCCAGTGGGGGTTCTGGATTTCGGGGTTGTAAGACCAGATGCGAGGCCACTGGTACGGGTTCGAGAAGTACTGGTCGCAGATGCGCCAGAGGGTGTCGCCCTTGCGCACCGCGTGCACCTGGGCGCTCGGGTTCCGGCGGGCGTTCATGCCCCCGAAGATGAAAGAGCCGTTCTCGCGACCCCGGACGGTCCCACCGCCGGCGCCCGATGCGCGGAGGTCGAACCCGTCGCGATCGCCGGGGCCCGTGATCGGCTTCGACGAAGACCCCGTCACGTTGCCGCCGCCGAGGACCCCGCCCTCGGGGACGGGCGCCACGACCGCGTTCGGGTAGGTCGGGAAGACGACCGTCGATCCGCCGCCTGTCGCCGGGGCCGCGCCGCCGCCGCCGCCTGTCGCCGGGGCCGCGCTGCCGCCGCCACCTGCCGCGGGGGCCGCACCGCCGCCGCCACCTGCCGCCGGTGCTGCGCCGCTGCCTGCCGCTCCTTGCGCCGCCGCGGTCGCCGACATGGCGATCAGACCAAACCCGAGGAGCGCCGCGAGCGCGCGTGAGGTGGAACGGTTCATCGTGCCGATCATAGCGGGTCCTTGGGCCTTCGTGGCCGACCGTCTGAGGAGTTTCGCGCGCGCCGGCGGGCTGCGTCGCTCTTCGGGAACTCGCGCTCGAGCCGATCGAGCGCCGCGCGCGCTTTCGCGGGGTCACCGGCCCGCTCGTACAAAATCGACAGCTTCAGGAGGGAGTCGGGGACTTTGTTCCCGAGCGGGAAGCGCGAAAGCAGGCCCTCCAGCTCCGCGACGGCCTTCTGCGGCTCACCGAGGCCCGCAAGACACTCTGCGCGCCAGTAGATGGCGTTGTCGGCGTACGGGTGGTCGGGCCAACGCGTAAGGAACGCCCCCATCTGCGCGAGGCCCTCCCGGTGGTGGCCGGCGCGCGCCTTGTCGAGCGCCGAGGCGTAGGCCTTCTTTGCCTCGGGGTCCAGGGCGCTGGGGCGGGGGCCGTCGCCTGCGGCAGGCGCGACGACCTCGACCCCCTCGTCGCGGCGGGCGCGGACGCGCTGGCCGCCGCCGGAGCCGGCCACGCGGATCGATGGACGCGGTGCGACGTCCTCGGGGTCGTCGGACTCGGGGGACGTGTCCACGTCTGCGGGGGCGCGCGCGGGGGTCGAGTCGACTGTGACGGGCGCGGGCGCGGGCGCCTGGACGGGCGCCGCGAGGCTCGTCACCGCGTCGCGCTCGGAGGTGAGGCGGTTCACGTCGTCGGACAGACGCGCGAACTGACGGTCCGCGGAGTCGTGCGCGCATCCCGTCGTCGCCACCGCGAGCGCGATCGCGCCGAGGAGCGGGAGCGCCCTCGCGGCGCGGGAGCGGGAGGTGGCCGCACGAGGTCGGATCATTCGCCCGAAACTTACGGCTCCTCGGGGCTGCGGGCAAAGAAGTCGCACGAGGCCTATTGGGTCTGCGTGAGGTCTTCGACGAGGTAGCCGAGGATGACCTCGTCGAGGGTCTTGTCGCCCACGAGCTCCTCACCGAAGATCGAGCCGGTGGCTGTGGGGCTCTGCCCGAAGATGGCGGCAGGGCGGGCGGGGGCGTAGCGCCGTGAGCGCGTCGGCTCGTCGCGGCGCGCGGCGCCTCGCTCGCGCGGCGCGGCCTTCTTCGCTGCGGGCTGCGCGGGCGCCGTCGCTGCGCCGGCCGGGGGCGGGACGTTTCGCGGCTCGTTCGCGCGGCGCGCTGCGAGCGCCTGCGCCGGGACCGCCGCGGGGATCCCGCCGGTGGAGAGCGCCTGCTTGGGAGGCTCGACGCGGGCCGAGGGCGGAGGCTCGGTGACGGGTCGATCGCGGGAGGTCTCGGGCCCGCGGATTTCGGCCGTCGCCGCGGTAGGATCGAGGAGCGCGTCGTACTCGCCGTCGCGCAGGGCGATGAACATCGCCTTGTGCTGCTCCTTCATCATCTGGCGGACCGTGTCCGCGAGGCCGTCCGAGCCGACGTGCTCGCCGTAGCTCCGCTTGACGCTCTTCAGGATGCGCCCGCCGTCCATGAACAGATGCGTGATGACGTGCGGGTGCTTCACGCCCGAGTCTTCCGTCTGGATGTGGAAGACGCGGTTCTTGTGGCGGACGTTGTTGTTGTAGCCGAGCAGCGGCGACTGAATCTTGCTCATTTGGCCGTTCTCGGAGCGTATCGGCGCCCGCCCGTGGAGGCAAACGCAAACGCGCCCCGCTCGAGGACACTCCCTCTGAGACTCGCGCGCCGTGCGCTATTCGGCCGGCGCGGGCTCGCGCGACGCGGGTACCGGGTACGGCTTCATGAGCGGATCAGCCTTGCCGTACTTCTTCTCGTCCCAGAAGAGCGGGTTGAAGACGTTCGCCCGCTTGTGGTGGTTGCCGTGCATGTAGATACCGAAGAAGATTCGGTTGCCGATCCAGTAGATGCCGCTGTCGATGTTCACCGGGTGGTACTCGCCGGTCTTCGCGAGCGCGTTGTGGGTCACCCAGTTGAAGTGCATGATCTGCATCCAGCCGAGGATCTGGGCCGGCAGGAACAGCGCGATGAAGCCCGCCGGGCCGAGGAGCCGGAAGAAGAAGGCGATGAGCACGAGGTTCGTGCCGTAGCTGATCATCGCGCGCGTGCGCTCGCGCCGGCGGTTCTCGGGGGTGTCGCCGAACACCTCGAGGTAGGCGCGCTGCAGCTGCACTTCGACGTTCATGATGCCGCGCCAGGTGAACTTGAAGTAGTTCGGGAGGAGCGGGTGCGGGTCCTTCTCCGGGTCGTCCGAGAAGCGGTGGTGCCGCTCGTGCACGATTTGCCAGGAGGCGAAGCGGGAGAGCACGATGAACCCGCAGAGCTCGCCCACGAGGCGGTTGATCGAGCGCGGGAAGCTCCCGTGGCTCGCGTTGTGGACGAACACGCTGCAGAGGATGTGCACGTACAGCGCCACGGGGAACGCGGCGATGAACCAAAGCTTGAAGCTCGGCGCGAGGGGCTCGACGTGGCCGAAGTGCAAGAGCGCGATGAGCGCCAGGCAGAAGAAGAACCACCGCGCGTCGTAGCGCCGGTAGAAGTTCGCGTCTCGGCGGAAGTGAAGGTGCGGCAAGCTCCCAAAGGATGCGAACCACGAGGCGCGCGCTGCGGTAGACATCTTGACCCTCCACGAGCTCAGGCGACGAGCCGCCGGTGTTCTAGACCTGGCCTCGGCGATCGGCAACGCCTTGTTGTGGCGCAATCGCCGCGAAGGTGGGTTCGCGCCTTCGGGGGCGCGGAGCGGGGTGCGCGTAGCCCGGTTCGCGGCACGCCACGCGAACGCGGGTTGACGCAGGGCTGCGATCGGTCAAGAAAGGCATCGCCGCCTGCGTGGCGCACGGAGAGCGCGATGACGAGCCTTCCCAACACCTCCAAGGTCCTGCACGAGCCGGGCTCGGGCGCGGCGCGCGCGCGCGCTCCCGTGGCGCCCAGCGGCGGGCTCTTGAAGAACGCGTACGACCTCCGGCAGCTCGGCCTCATCACGCTCTACATGGGGGTGGTGTTCACGATGTACTTCGTGCCGGCCGCCCGCACGCTGCCGCTCCTCGCCTTCGCCTGCTGGCTGTCGTTCCTCAACACGGTGGTGCTCCACAACTCGCTCCACTCGGGGCCCTTTCGGTCGAGCACGTTGAACAACGCCTGGCGCATGGTGCTGTCGTTCGGCGCGCTCTACCCGGCTTCGGCGAACATCCCGTCGCACAACCTGGTGCACCACCACTTCGAGGACGACGGCCAGGAAGACTGGGCGGCGCCGGGGCACGTGCGGTTCCGCTGGAACCTGCTGAACTTGCTCCACTTCCCGAACGTCGCCGGGCCGCGGACGTTCGCGGGCGTGACGCGCTGGTCGAAGCTCCATGGTCGCGGCGACTTCCGCGCCCAGTACGTGCGCGAGCAGGTGTTCGCCTTCGGTCTCACGGCCGCGCTCCTCGCGTGGGACTTCTGGACGGCGCTCTTCTTCGTCGTGATCCCCCAGCTCTGGGGCGCCCGCGGCATCCTGCGCATCAACCTCATCCAACACGACGGCTGCGACGTCACGAGCGAGTGGAACCACTCGCGCAACTTCGTGGGCCGCGCCTTCAACTGGGTGATGTGCAACAACGGGCTCCACACCATCCACCACAACCGCGCGGGCCTGCACTGGTCGCTCTTGTGGGAGTGGCACGACAAAGAGGTCGTCGCGCGCATCGATCCGTCGCTGAACGAGCCGAGCATGATGGGCTACCTCGCGCGCACGTACTTCTTCCGGTTCGCGCGCCCCGCGCCTCGCGCGGTCGCGCAGGCCGAGGCGAGCGCCGCCGCGACCGATCTGGCGCCGCGCGAGACGCGTCGCGCCGAAATCGAGGCCGCCGGGACCGCGGTGTAAGCATGCTCGGCCCCGTCCCCTACTTCGCGCTCGGCTGCGTCGCGCTGTTCGCCGTCTGGGTCGCCGCGCTCCTCTGCGCGCTCGCCTCCGTGAACACGGCCCGCGCGCTCGGGCGTCGCGCTCGCGGCCTCGCCGGGCTGCAGGAGGCGACCGTCACGCGCGGCGACGGGCCGGGGGGCGCCCTCGCGGAGCACCGCGTCCAACAGCTCGCCCGGGCGCTCGACGCCGATCCACCGTCGCTCGCCTTCTCGGACAAGAACTACCGGGGTGAGCTGTTCGGTGGCGAGGTGGAGGTCGCCGGGGTCACGAGGCGCCTCGCGGCCCGCTCGGAGCTCGAAGTGTGGCCCGACCCCGAGAGGCAGGCCCGCTGCGCCCTCCTCGGAAGCGACGCCGAGTTCGATGTGCTCTACAAGGATGCGCGCGCCAAGGGCTCTCCGCGCGACGTCGTCACGCCGGTCCTCCCCGGCGATCGGGTCTACCTCCTGAGCTCGAGCGAGGGCGGGGACGACGCCACCGTCACCTTCCTCGCCGCCACGCCCCCGCGGGCCTTCCTCGCGCGTCGGCGCGCCGCGCACCTGCTCTTCGCCGTGGCCGAGCTCGCGGTGTGCGCCGGCCTCACGGCCGTCGCGCTCTGGCCGCCGCACTTCGGGACCGTGAGCACCGTCGGCGGCGTGGGACTCCTCGCGTTCTTCCTCATCGTCCAGCCGCTTGGCGTCGCGGTGGAGGAGGCGTCCCGCGAGCCCGCCCGCGCCTTCCTCCGGGGCACGCAGCGTCGGTCGTCGCCCTTCCCGGGCGGCGTGGTCCCTGGCCGTACGACGAGCCAGGTCTCGAACGGATAGCCGTTGGACCTGCTCTACTTCGTCGTCTTCGTGAGCGTGCTCATCTTCATCCACGAAGCGGGGCACTTCGCGTTCGCGAAGATCTTCGGCGTGAAGGTGCTCACGTTCTCGGTCGGGTTCGGGCCGAAGCTCGTGAAGATTCGCGGGCGCGAGACCGAGTACTGCGTGGGCCTCCTGCCGTTCGGAGGCTTCGTCAAGATGCTCGAGGAGGGCAAGAGCCGCGAGGCCATCCTGCCCGAGGATCGCCTGCGCACGTTCGAGAGCCAGCGGCTCTGGAAGCGCATCGTCATCGTGCTCGCGGGGCCCGCCATGAACGTGCTGTTCCCCGTGCTGCTCTACACGTCCGTGTTCTACGAGGACCGGGAGTTCCGCTCGCCGGTCGTGGGGGCGGTGGTGCCGGACAAGCCAGCGGACGGCAAGCTCATGCCGGAGGACCGCATCGTGTCGATCGACGGCCACGCGGTGGCGAGCTTCCCCGAGGTGCAGGAGCTCTTCGCCACGCGCTCGGGCAAGCCCGTGCGGGTCGTCGTGCAGCGCGACGGCGCCACGATCGACGTGGACATGGTCCCGGTGGAGGAGATCGAGGAGCTCGAGCCGAAGGAGCTCGACATGGTCGAGAGGGTCGGCCGGGTGGGGGTGAGCCCCTCGTTCTCGGCCCCGGTCATCGGCGTGCCTCGCACCGACTCGCCCGCCTACCGCGCGGGGCTCCGCACCTTCGACCAGATCAAGAGCGTGAACGGGCGCACCATCGACCGCTTCGTCGACCTCGTGCACATCCTCACGAAGAGCCGCGGCGACACGCTCACCGTGACCTACATGCGCCCCGTGAAGACAGAGGGCGGCCTCTTCGAGCTCGCGGTGATGGAAATGGGTGTCGCGACGCTGACACCCCTCGCGCGCGAGGACGTGGGCACGCACATCGACGACTGGCCGAGCCGGGAGCGCGACGTGCTCTCGCGCACCGGGATCGAGACCAGCGACATGTACGTGGCGTTCGTCCCGGAGGGCTCGAGTGAGTGGCTCGCGGGCCTCCGCGCCGGCGATCGGGTCGTGGCGCTCGACGGCGTCCCGCAGCGCCTCTTCGGCGGCATGAAGCAGCGGCTCATCGCCGACGCCGCGCGCCCGCACGAGCTCGTGTGGACGCGCGAGGGCGAGCGAAAGAGCGGGACGTTCCAGCTGCGCAAGGAGCAGTGGCAGGACGAGGTCGGCCAGCCGTACGCGCGCTACGTCTTCCGGACGAACCACTGGGCGCCCAAGGCGAAGGACGAGACGGTACCGAACAACCACCGGCTCACGTACGCCCTGAAGAAGGGGAGCCTCGAGACCATCGCCGTCGTGCGCTTCATCGGCGTGGGCTTTCTGCGGGTGTTCCAGGGCCGCGTGAGCCTCGCGACCGTGAGCGGGCCCATCACCCTCTACGACGTGGCGGGCCAGGCCGGCGCGAAGGGCACGCGCTACTTCGTGTGGGCGATGGCCGTCACCTCGGTCAACCTAGGGCTCATCAACCTCCTGCCCATCCCCGTGCTCGACGGCGGGCACCTCGTGTTCTTCCTGCTCGAGGGCATCCGTCGCCGCCCGCTCAGCCTGCGCACGAGGGAGATCGCGAGCCTCGTCGGCATGAGCGTGCTCGTGCTGCTGATGGCGCTCGCGTTCAAGAACGACGTCACACGCAAGTGGGACACCATCCGCGCGCAGGTCATGGAGCTCGTCACTTGATGCTCCGTCTCCGTCGAAACGACGGACTCCTCGGCGACGTCCAAGCGCGCGTCACCGACCGCAACGCGCCCGACGGCGCGGGCATCGACTAGGAACCGCGAGGCAGCTCGCACGTGGCCCTGTAGTAGGCCGTAGTAAGCGGCGCACCCAAGGAGAGAACATGTTGAAGAAGGTCGTTGAAGCCGCGTCGTCCGCCGTGAACCGCGCCGTGTACGGGAAGGCGCCGGAGGGAGGGCCGGAGGCGCTCGCGGGGATTCCGTTCACGCGCCTCGACGGGTCTCCGCTCCCCGCCGACGAGCTCGCGGGCAAGGTGGTGCTCTTCGTGAACGTGGCCAGCCGCTGCGGGCTCACGCCGCAATACGAGGGGCTCGTCGAGCTCTACGCCAAGTATCGCGAGCGTGGGTTTCTCGTGGTCGGCGCGCCGTGCAACCAGTTCCTTGGCCAGGAGCCGGGCAGCGAGGCCGAGATCGCGTCGTTCTGTAGCGCCACCTACGGCGTGGACTTCCCGTTGCTCGCGAAGCAGGACGTCAACGGCGCGTCGCGCAGCCCGCTCTACCAGTTCCTGGTAGGCAGCAGCGCGGGTGGTGGCGCCGACATCGGCTGGAATTTCGAGAAGTTCTTGGTGGGCCGCGACGGCGGGGTCCTGAAGCGGTTCTCGCCGAAGACGCCGCCGGCCGCGCCCGAGGTCGTCGCCGCGATCGAGGCCGCTCTCTAGCTTGAGGAAACGCGGGCGCGGTCGCGGGAGGGCGCGACCGCAGCCTGGGCCTTCGTCGGCTAGCGCCGCGAGCGCCGCCTACGGGCCGCGCCGAGGGCCGCGAAGCCCACGACCATGCCGAGCGCGGCGGTCGCGCCGTTGGACGCCGACGAGGGGGCCACGACGCACCCGCCTCCCTCGAGCTTGCCATCCAAGTTCGGGTTCAGGTTGGCGGGGAGGGACGACGCGGGCGCGGGCACGCCGCCCGCGGGCCACGTCGCGTCGAGGAAGTCGGGCTTGCCGTTCAGGTTCTGGTCGGCGGTGCCGTCGGTCGCGTCGGGGACGCCGTCGTTGTCGGAGTCGGGGTCGAGCCAGTTCGGGGTGCCGTCGAGATCCACGTCGATTGAGAGGTTCGCCCCGCGCGCCAAGGTGATCTCGTCACGCGTAGCGAGGCCGTCGTTGTCGTCGTCGTTGTCGAGCGCGTCGATGACTCCGTCGCGGTCGGAGTCGATCGCCTTGTTCCGATCGGGCCCGACCTCGGCCAGGTCGCCCAGGAGGTCGTCGTCGGAGTCGGCCCTGTTGGGGTTCGTGCCGAGCTTCGCCTCTACTTCGTCCGAGAGGCCGTCCCCGTCGCTGTCCTTGATGTCGTCGACGCATCGACCGGCCTCGGCGCCGTTCGAGGTGCACTTCTTCCCGTCCGGGCAGGCGTTTCCCTCGCGGGCGCGGCAGCCGTCCGCGCACAGGCCCGCCTCGCACACCTTGCCGCTCTTCGGGCCGCCGCAATCGGGGTCGGAGCCGCAGGTGTTCGAGCACGCGCCGGTCGGGATATCGCAGCGGGGCTTCCCGGGGGCGCAGTCGGCGTTGGAGGTGCACTTGCCGCACCCTCCCGCGTTGGGTCCCGCGGTGAAGCAGGTCGGGCTGCCCGTGGGGCACGCCTCGGTGGCGCCGCTGCCGGCGTCGCCGTTGCACACGGCGCACGTCGCCGCGGGATCGCCTGGCGGCCTGCAGAACGGCGCGTTCGCTGCGCAGGGCGCCGCGCCCAGCGTGCCGAAGTCGCCCGAGCACGGGGCCTTGCACGCCCCCGTCTCCGGGCCCGCGGTCACGCAGCGGCTCGCGGCGGCGCTAGGGCAGGCGCGCGCCGCGCCGGAGCCGAAGTCGCCGTTGCAGTCTCGGCATTCGGCCTGGGTGGTGGCCGTCCCGACGGTGCACACCGGCGTCACGCCGGAGCACACGGTGTGGGGGGCGACGTCGACGGGCGGCGCGGCCGGGCAGGTGCCCTCGATCAGCCGAAGGTCGTCGAAGTCGGGGCCCACCAGGGGCGGGATCGTGCCGACGCAGTCGCTCGAGCCGCAGAAATGCTCGAACTTGACGTACGCGAACGTGCCCGGGAGGCCCGCGGCGGGGGTGTGGAAATTGCGGCGCGCCCAGGTCCACGTCGTGCTGCCGGGGGCGATTGCGCCGTTCTCCGGGTTGGCGCCGATGGTGGCCGCGCCGGGCGGGCAGAACGAGCCGACCGTCGCGGCGTTGTTGAATCCCGCTTGCCCAAGGAGCCAGCACTCCCCCGCGGTCGACGCTCCGCCGCCGAAGGGGTTGTTCGCGCTGAAGTTGATGCCCACGTAGGGCGCTCCGTTCGCGTTGGCGCGCACGAACGCCATGAGGCAGTAGTCGGTGTCGGGCTTCACCGTCACGGGGGGCTTCGTGAAGACGCGGCCGCCCGAGAGGCCCACCGTCTCGCGAGCGTAAAACCCGGCGCACGCCTCCGTGGGGCCGTCGTCGACCGAGCTCCGGAGCGTGGTGGGGCCGCCGGCCTCGTTGTAGAGGTTGACCGCGGAGGAGGCGACCCAGGCCGCCGTGGTGTTCGACTCCCACGACTCGGAGATGAGCGTCTGCGCGTGGGCAACACGCGGGGCGGCGAGGGCGAACAAGGCGAGCGAGGCGAGCGAGGCGAGCGAGGTGAGCGAGGTGAGCGAGCGTGGCGTTCTCATGTCGAATCCCGACGCGTTGGCGTGTGACGGCTGTGGTGGACGAGCGATTGGACGGCGCATGAACGGAGCGGCCCGAGCGGCCGCGACCTCCTACACTACGGTATCGCGCTCGCCCTGGAAGCGAGGAATGCCGGCGAGGGGGCGCCGCCCTCGATGGCAACGGGTCGTGAAGTGTGGCATAGCGTGCGCTTGGAGCCCCCGATGAACACCAGGCGCACGACTTTTGGCCGATTTCTGCTCGTTCTCTCGCTCGTGGCGGTAGCCCTCGCAGGCTCCGCCGTCGGCGCGTGTGGGAGCGACGTGCCCGGCGTAGAGGTCGACGCGGCCCCGCCCGAGCCCTCGGTGCCGCCCACTACGCCTCCCCGACCGACCGGGACGGGCACGGGCACCACTCCGCCCGTCGATCCGAACGTGGCCAAGGTCCCCGTCGCGACGGCGGTCACTCCCGACCGAGCCGTCGTCGGTGCCGTGGGCCCCGACATCGTCGTGACGGGCAACAACTTCGTCGCGCGGTCGGTCATCCAGCTCGACGGCGCCGAGCTCGCGACCACCTTCGTGAGCGCCACCGAGCTCCGGGCCGCCATCCCCTCGAACAAGCTCACCGCGGTCGGCACCCTGCGCATCTCCGTTGGCACCGCGCCTCCTGGCGGCGGCGCGAGCAAAGAGCTGACGTTCGAGGTGCAGAACCCCACGCCCGATCTCACGCAGCTCTCGCCGCTCTCCGTGGTCGCCGGCTCCCCGACCACTACGGTCACCCTCACCGGCGGGGGCTTCGTGGCGGGGGCGAAGGTGGCCATGGGCACCACCGACCTCACCACCACCTTCAAGAGCGCCACGGAGCTGTCGGCCACCGTCCCCGCGACGATGCTCGTCACCTCCGGCAGCTTCCCGGTCAAGGTCACGAACCCCGCGCCCGGCGGCGGGGCGTCGTCGCCGATCGTGTTCACCGTGACGAACCCGAACGTCACCCTGACGCGGCTCACTCCCGCCGCGGCGGACGTCGGCGGGCCCGCCCTCGCGATCACCCTGGACGGCGCCGGCTTCCTGCCCACGACCTCGGTGCTCTTCAACGGCGCGCCGATCACGAGCGCCTTCGTCAGCGCGGTGCGCCTCACCGCCACCATCCCCGCGGGGTCGCTCGCCGCGGTCGGCGACTTCCCGGTCGCCGTCAGCAACCCCCCGCCGGGCGGCGGCCTCTCGGCGCCCACAGTGTTCCGCGTGCAGTACGCGGCGCCCACGCTCGCCTCCGTGTCACCCTCGGCCATTCAGGCCGGCTCGGGCGCCACCCAGATCACCGCGACCGGCACGCACTACTACGCTTCGTCGCAAATCACCCTCGACGGCGTGGCCGCTGCGACCACGTTCGTCAACGCGACGACCCTGCGCGCGACCATCCCGGCGGCGTCGCTCGTGTCCGCAGGCGCCGTGGCCATCCGGGTCGTGAACCCCACCCCAGGAGGGGGCACGTCGTCGGCGGTGAGCGTTTCGGTGCAGAACCCCGCTCCCGTGATCACGAGCCTCTCGCCCAACAACGCCACCGTCGGGTCGCCCGACCGTCCCCTCAGCGTGCTCGGCACGGGCTTCGTGCCCGCGAGCGTCGTCCGGGTGAACGGCGTGCCGCAGGCCACCAGCTACACGAACGCGACCCAGCTCACGACGACCCTGGCGTCGAGCTTCCTCGCCAACCCTGGCTCGGTGCTCATCACCGTCATGAGCCCGGCGCCCGGCGGCGGCACGTCGGCGGCCGCCACGTTCACGGTCGGCTGCGACACCACCGGCGTGAATATCCAGCTGGGCCCCGTCGGGAACACCACCACGCTCCAGACTGCCTTCGCCACGGCGCCCACCGAGACCGGCTTCGAGTTCTCGGGCGGGTGCCCGGGCATCCTCAGCGCGAACGTGCTCCCGGTCCGGTATTGGGTCGTCCAGAACAGCACGAACCAGCCGGTGACGTTGGCCGCGTGGGGCGTGTGCTCGAGCGTGCTGCCGCCGCTGCCCAATCCCCGGACCGACGACGCGTTCATCTCTTTCTACAAGCGCGGCACGGTGCCGGTGACCACCGCGGAGCGCGAGGGCTGCGTGGGCGCCATCGCGGAAGGGACCGATGGCGCCGGCTCGTTCAGCGCTCCCGATCCCGATCGCGGCGGTGCGCCGTATTGCCCTGGCCTCACGAAGGCCAACGGCGGCGGGCTCGTGCTTGCGGTGTGCGAGAAAGCCGTGGTGCGCGTGCAGCCGTACAGCATGACGAACCCCACCTTCACTGCGCCCCCGCAGATCCGCGTCCGGTCCGAGTGAGGACCCGCGCGTGGGGAACCCCGACATGACGTCCGGCGGCGCGCAATCCCCGCCTGGCGCCCTGCCTCGCGCTCGCGCCTCCACCGTGCCCACCGCGCGCCTCGTCGCGGGGAAGGTGCTGGCCCGAACGCTCCGCGACGGCGCGTACGCCGCGGCCGTGCTCGACACCGAGCTCGGTCGCGCCGCGCAGCTCGACGCCCGCGATCGCGCCCTCGCCACCGAGCTCGTGTACGGTGCGCTCCGCATGCGGGCGTTCCTCGACGCCGAGCTCGCGCGAGGGTCCTCCCGCGGGAAGCTCAACCTCGATCCCGAGACCCACGCCCACCTGCTCGTGTGTGGCTTCCAGCTCTTCGGGCTCGACCGCGTGCCGGCGTTCGCGGCGGTCAGCGAGGCCGTGTCCCTCGTGCGGCGAGCGCGCGGCGAGCGCGTGGCGAGCTTCGCGAACGCGGTGCTGCGGCGGCTCTCCGAGCGCGCCGCCAAGACGACCGTGGAGCAGCGCGTCGAGGCGCAGGTCGCGTCGGCGCCCGAGTGGCTCCGGGCCGCGCTCGACCGCGCGCTCGGCGCCGAGTCCGCCCACGCGTTCCTCGTCTCGGCCACCGCAGGCGCGCCCGTGTGTCTGCGCGTCGCGAGCCCCGATCGCCGGCCGCGCGTGGCCGCGCGGATCCGCGAGCTCGCGCCGGGCGCGGTGGTCACCGAGGGGACGATCTCGCCGCTCGCCGTGCTCGTCGCAGGGGCGGGCGATCCGCGCGCGCTCCTCGCCGAGCTCGCGTCGTCGGCCGAGCGAGTGGCCATTCAGGAGGAGGGCTCCCAGGCCATCGCGCTCTCCCTCGGTGTCGTGCCTGGCGAGCGGGTCCTGGACGCGTGCGCGGGGCGCGGAAACAAGACCGCGGTGCTGGCGATGGCGCTCGGCGCACGGGGCGAAGGCGGCTGCGACGCGGCCGACGTCCACCCCTCGAAGCTGGCGCGCCTCCGCGCCGAGCTGGACGCCCAAGAGCTGCGGCTCCGGGACACGTTCGCGGTCGACTGGTCGCTCGGCGCGGGCGACGCGACGGGGCCGTACGACGCCATCCTCGTGGACGCCCCGTGCACCGGCGTCGGCACCCTCCGCCGCCGCCCCGATCTGTGGGCGCGGCGAACGCCCGAGGCGCTCAGTGATCTCGCCCGCCTCCAGGCGAGCATCCTCGCGCGCACCGCCCGGCTGCTCGCGCCCGGGGGCCGCCTCGTCTACTCGGTGTGCAGCGTCCTGCAGGAAGAGGCCGAGGACGTGGTCGAGGGAGTGCTCGCCGGCCAGTCCGCGTGGCTCGAGCGTGCGCCCTTCTCCGGCGGGGTCTTCGAGCCGGGAGTCTCGTCGGTTCGACTCCTGCCCCACGTCCACGGGACGGACGGCTACTTCGTGGCGAGCCTGCGGCGCCCGGCGTAGCGCCGTCCCACGTTGTGTTTCGCGCCGCGTGCCGATAGAAGGAAATCCGGTCTACCGAAAGTCGAGGAATACCCGGATGATCATCGATGTCACCGTCCCGCAGCTAGGGGAGAGCGTCGCCGAGGGCACCATCACCAAGTGGCTCGTTCGCGAGGGCGAGGTGGTCGCGAAAGGCCAGCCGATCTTCGAGGTCGCGACCGACAAGGCCGACCAGGAGATCCCCGCTCCGGCCGGAGGGCGCCTCGTCGCGCTGCTCGTCGCCGAGGGGGACGTCGTGCCGGTGCTGAAGGTCGTCGTCTGCCGCATCGAAGAGGGCGCTACCGCCTCCGCGCCCGCGCCCGCGCCCGCGGCGGAGCCCGCGCCCGCGCCCGCGCAGGCCGCTCCGCTCGCGACGCCGAGTGGGCGCCAAGCCGCGCTCCAGAACGCCGTGGATCTCGCGTCGGTGCAGGGCGACGAGCGAGGTCGCATCTCCCGCGGTGACGTGCTCCGCGCCGCCGCGCCTGCCGCGCCTGCCGCGCCCGCCGCCCCTGTCGCGCCCGGTCCGCGAGCCCAGCAGATCGCGCAGCTCGTCAACCAAGGCGGCGGCTTCGTCCCGCCGATCCCCGGCGTCGGGTACGCGTCGTTCAAGGTGCCGCCCTACCGCAAGGCTGAAGGCGACACGGTGATCCCGTTCACGCGGCGTCGGCGCATCACGGCCGACCACATGACCTACTCGAAGGTCACCTCGCCGCACGTCGTCACGGTGGCCGAGATCGATCTCCACAAGACCTCGCGCCTCCGGGAGGCGCACAAGGCCGCCTACAAGAAGGAAGGCGCGTCGCTCACGATGCTCGCCTTCGCGATCGCGGCGACGGCGCGCGCCCTGCGCGAGAACCCCGGCCTGAACGCGCGCGTCCTCGACGACGCCTACGTGGTCTACAAGGACGTCAACCTCGGCGTCGCGGTCGACTCGCCGGATGGCCTTGTCGTCCCCGTCGTCCGCCGGGCCGACGAGCTCGGCGTGCGCGGCATCGTCCGCGCCGTCGACGAGCTGGCCAAGCGCGCGCGCAACGGAAAGATCACCGCCGACGACCTCTCCGGGGCGACGTTTTCCATAACGAATCCGGGCATGAAGGGGAACCTCTTCGGCGGCGCCATCATCAGCCAGCCGAACGTCGGGATCCTCCGCATGGGCGAGATCCAGAAGCGGGTCGTCGTGGTCGACGGCCCCGACGGCGACGACCACATGGTCGTCCACCCCGTCATGCTGATGGCGCTCAGCTACGATCACCGCATCGTCGACGGCGTCGCCGCGAACTCCTTCCTCTGGCGCGTCACCGAGCTGCTGGAGAAGGGCGAGTTCGAGGTCTAACTCGGTCCAACGCCGAAGACGCGCGGGGGGAGTGCTCATGAAGCGAGTCGTCCTGGTCGGGAACCCTACGGCGCAGAGCGGCGCGAACGCCCAGCGCATCGACCGCGCCACGGCGCTCCTCCGGCAGCGGGGCCTCGCCTGCGAGGTGTTCGCCACGCTGCCCGGTGGGCGCACCGTCCCCGCGCTCCAGGCCGCGCTCGCGGCGAGCCCGCCGGACCTCGTCGTCGCGATGGGCGGCGACGGCACCTTCCGCGAGGTCGGCGCGGCCTTGCTCGCGTCCGGTGTGAAGGAGCGCGTGGCGATGGGCATGCTCCCCACCGGCACCGCCAACGACCAGGGCAAGAGCTTCGGCCTCTCGGCCGGCGAGTCGGCGCTCGAGGCCAACGTCGACGTGGTGGCCGCCGGCCACGAGGCGCGCCTCGACGCGGTCCACGTGACCTACCTCCACCTCGACGGCGCCGAGACCGGCCGCGCCGTGCTCTTCGACTCGATCGGGTGGGGGTTCTCCGCGCGCGTCTTGCTCGAGCGCAACCTCGATCGCGGCGTGCTCGAGCAGCTCGGCCCGCTGAAGCACCTCTACCGCGATCACATGGTGTACGCGGGCGCGATGGCGCGCGTGTTCATGGACTCGTTCGTGCGCGATCAGACCTTCGACGTGACCCTCACGGTGGACGGCGTCACCCACCGCCACGAAGGGCTCACCGATCTCGTCGTGAAGAATACACGCATCTACGCCGGCGCCTGGGTGCTCGACCGCGCGAGCCGCCCCGACGACGGCGTCGTGGAGCTCATGCCGTTCCGCAACCAGGCCGACTGGGTCGCCAAGGCGATCGTCGATCACGACGGCAACCCGCTCCCCGAGGCGCTCCGCGACCCCGGCGGCTGGGTGAAGTCCGACGTGCTCCGTGGGAGCACGATCGAGCTCGCGTTCTCGGGCGCGGTGCTCCCGCTCGCTCAGATCGACGGCGAGGAGGCCGATCCGTCGCCGCGCGCACGCGTCGTCGTCGAGCCCCGCGCCCTACGCCTCGTGGTGCCCCAGGCCCACGCCACGACCGCCACGACCTGAGCGGCGAGGCGCGCTCCGGCATGCGAGACATGCGAGACCGGCTCCAAGCGCTCCGTCCGCCCGCCGCGGTCACGCCGCTGCGCGCCGCCCTCCGCGTGTTTCTCTCTCGCGACGGGCGCTTCCTCTCCGCGGCGATCGCGTTCTACGCCTTGCTGTCGGCGGTGCCGCTCGCGTACCTCGCGCTGTGGGTGGCCTCGCTCTTCGTGAGCCGAGACTCGGCCGCCGCGGCGCTCGAGCGCGAGCTCTCGCGGTGGACGGGCCCGGCGCTCGCGCACGTCGTCGCGCGGTGGGAGGGGCACGCGCGCGACGGCCACGGGCTCGGCGTCCTCAGCGTGCTCGTGCTGCTCTATTCCGCGACGCGGCTCTTCGCCGCGCTCGAGCGCGGCCTCAACGCGATGTGGGAGCTCGGCCCCGCGGACGAGGGCGCCGCCGACGCGCCGGGCGCCGCCGGCGGTGGTAAGCGCAAGCTCCTCCGGCAGCTCCGCACGCGCGGCCTCGCGTTCGTGGTGGCGACCTTGCTCGGCGTGAGCCTCGCGGCCCTGGTTGGGTTTCGCGCGGGCGTGGCCGCCGCGGAGCGGGTGGGGGCGCGGCTCGCGGGCCTGCCGTCGGTCCTCGAGTGGGGCTTCTCCCTCGCGGGCGCCACGCTCATCTTCTTCCTGCTCTACACGGTGCTGCCCCGCACCCGCGCGCGGCCGCGCGAGACCCTGGTCGGCGCCGCGGTGTCGGCGCTCTTGTTTCTCCTCGGCGCCCACGCGATCACGAGCTACGTGGCGCACAAAGGCGACGTGGGCCTGGGCGAGACGCTGCTCGTGCTCCTCTGGCTCCGCTACGCGGCGCAGGTGTTCCTGCTCGGCGCGGCGACCGTGGGCGTGTACCTGCGCGCGCGAGGCGCGCTCGTCGACGGCCGGGTGGTGCCGGAGGGCGGCGCGGGCTCTGCTCCTCCCAGGAGCTAGAGCGCCGCGGCCGCGCATTGGAGAAGCGAAAACACGCGCACGCGACGAGGTGGGCGCGCGCGCGGTCGACGGGCGGATGGTGCCGGAGGGCGGGGGCGGCGGGGAGCGGGCGGCGAGTCCGCGCGGACCCTAGTACCGCAGCGAGACCCCGCTCACGGTGCCCCACGAGTGCGTGCAGCTGGTGAAGCCTCCCTCGCCGCCCATGGCGCGGATGAGGTGCGGGCTGCCCTCCCACGTGCTCGAGCTCGACTCGACGGAGCGCTCGACGATCGTCGCCGTGACGCAGCTGCCGTTCTTGCAGACCTCGACCCGGCGCCCGCAGAGCGCGTTGCGGGAGCCCTGCAGCGAGCCCGGCGCCGCGAGCCAGTCGCCGTTGTCGACGAAGTCGCGGGAGGGCCGCGCGAAGTCGGAGCAGGCGAAGGCGACGCGCCCCTCCGAGAAGCGATCGCAGCGCGTGAGAAAATCCCAGTTGCCCTGCCAGAGCAGGGTCACGGTCCGCGTGGTGCCCGAGCCCGCGGAGCCGCCGGTGCCGCCGCTGCCCGAGCGGTCGAGGTACGAGCCGAAGGCGTACCCGTCTTGGCCGTTGTAGTTCACGCGGTAGTAGCCGTCCTGCGCGCTCCCGCCGGCCGCCGTCACGCGCGCCCCCTGAGGCATCACGGTGCGCACCGAGGCGCTGCGGTTCGGGCTGCTGCGGAGGTTCAATGGGCGGTTCACGATGAGGGCTGTGCCGGCCGCGATCGAGCCGGTGATCGCCTCGGCCGACTCGTCGGCGACCTCCTCGTCCGCCCCGCCGGCCTCCGCGCTGCATCCCGTACCCGCGAGCAGGAGCGTCGCGGCGAGGGCCGCCGTGAGGCCTGCGAGGGGACGGACGAAGAGCGCGGCGAGGCGTTGCGGGGCGGGCATATCCCCCGCCATGCGCGAGGCGTGCCAGGCGCCGGCGCGCGCGTTCAGTCGTGAAACGCGCACAAACTGCGCGAAGGGTCTTCCCGTCTACCGCCCCAAAGGGAGGATCGACGATCCGTCAGGGCGCATCAGCGACAAAGGGCGTGGATGGGCGATAACGAACGCCAATGTAGGTTGAAGGCACACCCGACTGGGGCGCGCTTGAGGACGCACCAACGCCCGGCGGCCACGATGCGTTTCGCGCGTCCCGGCACGACGCACAACCGCTACCCTACAGGGCGAGTCGCGGCCGCCGCGGTCTGCCGCGCGCGGAGCGTGATCCGCGTGAGGTCGGCGTCCGAGGCACCTCCTCGGGGATCGCCCGCAGCCTCTCCGACCGCGTGCCCGCGCCCCACGACGCGACCAGATCGTCCTCCGAGGCCGCCGGGATCGCGAGCGCGCGAGCTCGCGCGAGCTCGATTCGGCAGTCCCGCCCAACGGGCAGACCCGCGGCGAGGTGGCGAGCGATCTCGGCGGAATCCTCGCCGCGTGGGTTGTCCGTTGTGAAGATGACCTCGTCCGCGAGCCCGCGGCGCGCCCCATCGCCGAACGCTTGCCGACGTCTCGTTGACCGCCGGCACCCACGACCACCCACAATCGCCCCGTGCAGAGCGCGCGCGCGCTGGCGAGCGTCCGCCGTAGCGCGTCTGGGGAGTGTGCGTAGAACACCAAAAATCCGAGGGCTCCACGCGTAGCGAACGTCGCGCGTCTGCGCCGCTTCGCCGCGCGCTGAAGCCGCGCGGTGGTTCGGCGCCGAGGCGGTCGTCAGCCCAAGTCTATCGCGCCAACCAGATGCGGAGGCGCGCGAGGGAGAGCGCAGCCTCGATGCCGAGGCGGCGTCGGGTGCTCTCCGTCCGAACGAACGCGTCACGCGCCGCGTCGGCCTCTGCGAACGAGATCTGCCCCGCCGCGTAGCGCGCCTCCGCGGCGTCGAGCGCCGTCTTGGCGGCGGCCATCGACGTGTCCGCGGCCGCGCGCGCCGCCGTGAACGCGCGGAGCGACGCGGTCTCGCGGGCGAGGAGAATCGCGAGCTCGACGTCGGCCTGAGAAGCGCGCGCCGCGGCGCCCCGGGCGGACGCCCCCGCCTCCCGTGCGCGCGCCGCTTCTCCTACGAAGGCGAACAGCGGAACCACGACGCCAGCGCCTGCCGCCACGTAGCCTGGCTCGTCTGGCGCGACGCGCCGGGCGTAGCCGGCGCTGCCTGCCACCACGAGCCTCGGGAGGTGCTCGGCGGTGGCCGCCCTGTCGAGCGCGGCGGCGCGTGCCTCTTCCGCCGCGGCGACGTCATGAAGCGGATCGCGGGGGGCCGCGCCGGCCGAAACGGTCGCGTGGTCGACGTCACTCTTCCTAGGTTCGGGCGCGCTCAAGGTCGTCGCCGCGGAGAGAGGGCGACCGAGCATCGCTCCGAGGGTCGCGCGCGCCACGCCGACCTCAGCCTCCGCGATCGCCAGCGCCGCCTTGGCTTCCGCTGCGCGGGCGCCAGCGAGCAGGGCGTCCATCTCGGGGCGCAGACCGGTCCTGGCGAGCGTCCGTGAGGCGTCGGCGCCCCGGGAGCGAAACCCGACGGCTGCGGCCGTCGCGCGCGCGTCCTCTTCGGCCATCAAGGCAGCACCGAACGCCCGAGCGGCGTCGAGCGCCGCCGCGCGCCCAGTGAGGCCCTTCCATGCCGTCGCCGAGTCGACCCTCGCGAGGGCTGCGTCGACGCGAGAGGACGTGCGCCCGAAGTCGTAGACGGTCCATCCCGCCTCGATGCCCGCTCCGAAGTGCTGCGTGTAGGGCGAGTTGATGATTCCGCGCACCCCGAGCTGCTGGGTCGAGCCGCCGAAGCCCGCCGTCGCGACCGCCGCGAGGTTCGCGTCCGGAAGGTACCCGCTGCGCGCGACCGAGACGGCCGCCCGAGCCCCCTCCACGAGCGCTTGTGCCTCCTGGCGCCGAGGCGATCGTTCCTGGGCGAGGCGTGTCGCATCTTCGATCGTCAAGGTCTCGGCGCGCGCCGCGCCAGTCGCCAGCGCCCCGACGAGCCACAGCGCCGCGAGAGGGCGCAGCTTCATCGGGCCACCTCACACGCCGCGCCGTCACGCACGAGCCCGCGCCCGCCCGTGACGATCTCTTCGTCGCCCTTCAGTCCCGACGAGATCTCGACGAAGGGGCCGCGATCGTAGCCAATCACGACCTTCCTCTTGCGTGCGACCGCGCCATCCATGACGTAGACGAAGGCTTCACCGACAACCTGAATCACAGCGTCGGCGGGCAGGACCAGCACCTCCCCTCGAGAGCCGAGGTCGATCGCGGCGCGCGCCGAGACGCCCGCGAGCATGGCGCCCTCGACGTTCGGGACGTCGGCCTCGACGCGCAGCGTGCGCGTCGCCTCGTCGAGCGCGGGCGCGAAGCGCGCGATCTTCGCGTCCACTCGCCTGTCTCGGAGCGCCGGGACGATCACCGTCACCCTCTGTCCGACCTTCACGGCGGCGGCGTCTCGCTCCGGCACGTCGAAGGTCATCCGGAGCGTCGAGACGTCGACCACCTCCACGATGATCGAGCCGGCGGAGAGCGCGCTCCCGCGGTCCACACGACGCGCGGCGACGGTGCCCGTGAAGGGAGCGACGATCCGCGTGTCCGCGAGCATCGCGCCACCGTGCCCCAGCTCGGCCGCGGCGCTCGCGATCCTCGCCTTCGCGGCCTCGACCTTCGCGTCCAGAGCGGCGATCTCGCCCTCGGCGATGACGCCCGCTGGACCCGCGTCGACCGCCTTCGCGACGCGCTGGCGCTGGTCCTCGAGCGACGAGAGCTCGGCCTGGGCCGTACGCCGGTGCGCATGGGCGCGCTCGACGTCCTCTGCCAGGCCCGGGATGCCGATCGTGGCGAGCAGCTGCCCCCGCTCGACGTGGTCGCCGCGATCCACCGTGATTCGGGTCAGCTCGCCGGCAACACGAGCCCCGAGCTGCGCTCTCTGCCACGGGAGGAGGACGCCTGGGAGGACGCGCTCGCCGGAGCTGGCCTCCTTCCGGGGGCGGACCACGCGGAGGCGGAGCCGCGGCGCGGGCATCGCCTCGTTCGTCTCGACGCTCGCCTCAGCCTTCCTCGACGGGTTGCAGCCAACTCCCCCGAGCAGCAGCGCTCCGAGCACGACGAAGTTCACTATTCCGCACATCACGGGATGGCCTCCACGTTCGGCCCTTCGAGATCGGGCGCTTTCAGGACGTCGTTTCGGTGGAGCCATGCATCGGCGACGGGCACCACGAAGAGCGTGAGAAGAGTCGAGGCAGTAAGGCCGCCAACCACCGCGCGCGCGAGGGGGACATTAGCCTCGCCGCCGTGACCGAAGCCGATCGCCATCGGGACAAGCCCCAGGACGGCCGCGAGCGACGTCATGAGGATGGGGCGTAGTCGCACGGCCGCCGACTCCGCCGCGGCGTCCGCCGGTGAGCGGCCCTGCTCGCGAAGGCGCGCCGCGAACTCGACGAGCAGCACGGAGTTCGAGACGGCGATGCCGACCATGAAGAGCAGGCCCACGAGCGATTGGACGTTGAGCGTCGTCCGGGTGGCCCAGAGCAGCCCCATCGCGCCGACCCCTCCCAGCGGCACCGCGAGCAAGATCGACAGCGGATCGAGGAACGAGCGAAACTGCGCGACAAGGACCAGGTAGATGAGGAGCACCGCGAGCCCGATGCCACCGGCGAGCTGCTTGAACGTGCTCCGCATCTCGGCGACCTCGCCCGACACCTTGACGTTCACGCCCGCAGGCAGCTTCACGCCGGCGATGGCACGCTCGACGTCTGTGGTCACACTCCCGACATCGCGACGGTCGACGTTCGCGAACACGTCGAACACCTTCTTGATGTCCACGTGTCGCTCCTCGGCGATCGAGCCGCGCCGCGAGAGCTTCGCGATGGTGCGCAGAGAGACGGGGGGCCCGCCCTTACGCGGGGTGATGGTGAGATCGCCGAGGCGCTCGAAGTCGTCGACCACGCCTTCTCGGTATTGAACACCGAGGTAGTAATGATTGCCGTTTTTAGGATCGAGCCAGAACGACGGCTCGAAGCCGACGCTCGACACGACGGCGGCCGAGACGTTCTTCACGACGTCGTCGACGGTCAGCCCGAGCTTCGCCGCCTCGACGCGGTCGACGTCGACGCGGACCATTGGATAATCGTCGGTCTGCTGGACGCGTACGTCGACAGCCCCTGGCACCGGCGCGACGCGACGCTGAATTTCTCGCGCGAGCGCGAGCCCGTCCTTGTCCTTGGCGCCCTGAATCTGAATATGGATGGGCGACGGCTCGCCACCGTTCAGGGCGGCAGTGACGAGACCGCCCGTGTCGAACGCCACCTCGATCTCCGGGACGCGCTGCCGAAACGCGGCGCGTAGGGTGCGCGCGTATTGCTCCGCGGATCGAGAATGCCCTTCCGTGAGCTCGATCTCCATGAACGCGTCTCCCGGACCGGCGTTGGGCGTATACGCAGCGGGCCAGTCGAAGAGTACTCCGATGTTGGTGATGACCATCGCGAGATCGTTCCTCGGGATCGTGTCTCGGATAACCGACTCGACCTGCGCCATGTAGGCCTCGGTCTTCTCTACGCGGGTGCCCGACGGGGCGCGCGCGAAGATGGTGATATGACCCGCGTCGGCGCGCGGGAAGAGCTCCTGTCCGAGCCCGCGCGCAAACAGCACAGCCGCCCCGAGAGAGGCGACGGCGACCAGAGCGACGAGCCACTTGGCGCGGAACGCCCTCTCGAGCGCGCGCCGGTAGCTCGACGCGACCCGGCGATAGAGGGGGCCACCATGCTCGTCGGCCTCGCGGCCTTTGTGCGGGCGAGCGAGGAAGCGAGCCGAGTAGGTCGGCACGACCGTCATCGCCACGACGTAGGACGCCGTCATGGCGTACGTCACGGCGAGCGCGAGTGGAACGAACAGGAACGACCCCATTCCCTTGAGGAACGCGACAGGCAAGAAGACGATGCACGTGCAAATCGTGGCGACTAGCACGGGCGCGCGGACCTCGGCGGCACCTCGGGCGGCTGCCTCCCGAGGTGGCACGCCCGCCTGGATGTGCCTCATCGTGTTCTCGAGGACGACGATGGCGTCGTCGACGAGGCGCCCCACGGCGAGCGCGAGACCTCCGAGCGTCATGGCGTTGATGGACTGCCGGGTCAGGCCGAGGCCGACGATCGCGGCGGTGATGGAGAGCGGGATCGCGAGGAAGGTCACCGCGCTCGCGCGGGCGTTTCCGAGGAAGACGTAGACCATGATGCCCGCGAGCAACGCGCCAATCGCCCCCTCTGTCGCGAGCCCTGCGATCGCCTTCTTCACGAACACCGACTGATCGACGACCACCCGGAGATCGATCCCCTCGCCGAGGGTCGCCTTCAGCGTCGCGAGCGCGTCTTTTACTGCGCCGACGACCGAGACTGTGTTGGCGCCGGGTTGACGGTAGATCGGAATGTAGACCTGCCGCTTGCCGTCGATCCGGACGATGTTCGACTGAATTTGCGCGGCGTCCTCGACCGATCCCACGTCCCCGACCAGCATCGGCGCGCCGTCCTTGCCTATCTTGATTGGGAACGCGTTGAGCTCGGCGACCGTCTCGGGGATGGCGTTCGATTCGAGCTGGTAATCGAGGTCGCCGATCTTGACGTTGCCGGTGGGGACGAACGTGTTCTGCGCGCGGAGCGCGATCTGGACGTCCATCGGCGCGAGCCCTCGCGCCGCGAGCTTGTCGGGATCGAGATACGCGTAGATGCGCCGGAGCTTTCCGCCGTAGACGGCGGGCGCCACGACGCCCTGGATCCCTTGGAGTAGGTTCCGGAGCTGAAAGTAAGCGATGTCGTAGAGCTCTTTTTCGGTCTTCGTGGAGCTGGACACCGAGAGGAGCGCCAGAGGCAGCGGCGCCGTCGGGTCGAACGGCATGACCATCGGCGCCGCGGTGCCCGGTGGGAGGTAGTAAACGTCGCTCGCGGCGAGCGACGAGACCTGGCTCATCGCCGTGTTGGGGTCGATGTCCTCGCGAAAGTAGTCGCGGACGACCGACACGCCGGTGAGCGAGCGAGACTCCTGACGCGCGATGCCGTTCGATTGCCCTGTCCAACGCTCGAGGCGGCTCGTGATGTCCGCGCCGACGACTGGCGCAGGCATGCCGGGGTAGAGCGTGAGCACCTGGACGGCCGGCGTCTTGAAGGTGGGGAGGAGGTCTACGGGGATTCGTGTCGACGAGACATAGCCGAGGACCATCAGCACGAGGCAGCCGACGACGACGAGATACGGGTTCTTGAGGGCGATCTTGGTCATTGGAGCGGGGACTACGAGCTGGGGACGAGGTCGAGGAGGCGGGCGAGCTCGTGCGCAGGCAGGTCCGCGACCGCCACGAAGGCCCCGCCGCCTGGTCGCGCCGTCGCGCAGATGGACAGGCCGCCCTCCCCGCGGTCACAGCCCACCCTCGACAGCTGGGCACTCGGAAGCTCGAAGAACGAAATGCGCCGTCCCGCGCGCTCGTAGAGGACGAGCGGGACCCACTCCGACTGGATGCGGCAGGAGCGGCCGCCGATCAGAGTCGTCGCCTCCCACGTCGGGACGACGACCGGGCGCCCGAGCCGCTCTTCGAGAGCAGCCGCCACGACGCGCGAGTCGCTGGAGGCCACCTGGGCAGGAGCACGAAGCGGCGCGTAGTGCAGGTGGTCGAGCGCGAGCTCGTCGCGGAGCGGGGCCGAGAGCGGTCCCTGCGGCGCGTGCGCCCTCCGGGCCACCCCAGCCAGGGCAGCGGCCACGACGAGCGTCGCGGCGACCGCCGCCGTCCAACGACGGCGCGAGGCCCGGCCGGAGGTCGACGCCTCCTGCAGCATCGCGAGCGCCTGCGGGCTCACAGCGGCCTCCCGGTCGAGGGCCCTCAAGCTCACTCGCACGCGGTCTTGAGTCTCGCGTCGCTGCCGGCAGGAGGCGCACCCCTGGAGATGCTCGGACTGCGTGCGGGACTTCGGTTCCACCAGCTCTTCGTCCTGGAGATGATCGCTCGACGTCATGCGTCCCTCCGGCTCTGCGAGTAGGCGGCGCCTCGTTCCGGACCGATTTGTGCGAGAAGTGCCGCCAGACGCGCGCGCGCCGCGCCACGCGCGACTTCACCGTCCCCACGGGAATGTCGAGGATCCGCGCGACCTCCTCGTGATCGAACTCCCACACGTCGGTGAGCACGAGCGCCGCGCGCGCCCCCTCGGGAAGCTCGGCCAGGGCGCGCTCGAGGTCCACCCCCTCGACGCGAGCGGGCGGCACAGGCGGGGGAGTCTCGAGCGCCGACAGCTCGTCGAGGCCACCACCAAGGAGGACGAATCGATCGCGACCCGCTTGCGCGCGGCGGAGGTCGACATGGGCGTTGCGCGCGATGCGGAAGAGCCACGCCTTCAAGTGCCTCGTGTCCGCCAGATCTTCGTGCGCGCGGAGCGCCCGCAGGAGGGTTTCCTGGACGACCTCGTCGGCCTCCTGCGGGGTCTGCGCGAGCCAACGGGCGAAGCGGGTCAGCTCTCCAAGGAGCGGACGGAGCTTCTGCGCGAGGTGCCCATGACGCATCATTCGTGAGGTAGACGTATCGAGACCGCCGCCAGGTTCCATGGCCGATGGTCCGCGCGTCGATCGTCGCCGACCTGGGTGACGAGCCCGGGAGAGCGAGGGTGGTTCCATCCGTTTGGCGGCACCGTGCCCCACGGCGCCCGGACATCGCCCTCAGGAGCGCGGACGAGCGCCGGCGATGCGCGCGCGTGCCCGAGCGGCCCAGACGGAGTCGGGGTGCGCGAGGGCGAGCGCCGCCTCCCAGGACGCGCGCGCCGCGGCGGGATCGACGTCGGCCAGGATGTCGCCGCGGAGGAGCCGACGCGATGGCTTGTCCTCGACGCCGAGGGCCTCCTCGATACGCTGGAGCGCAGCGCCACGATCGCGCGTGCGCTCGTAGGCGGCGGCGACCTCTAGCGCCTGGCCGAGCGACGCCGGCGCGTCGAGAGCGCGGAGCCGCTCGACGATCGGTCCGAGCGACGCGCCGTCGAACGTGAAGGTCGGTCCCGCGCTCGCCTCGAGCCGATACGCCGCCCACCCGCGGTGCACATCGCGCTGGAGGCGGTGGAGGTCGCTGAGAGCGATCGGGTCGAGCGCCGCCAGGACCCGCGCGATCGTGGGCCGATCGCCGACGACGACGAGCGCCGCCAGTGCCCCGAGAGCGTCGGTCACGGTGCGTACGGGCTCGTCGATACGGAGGAGCGCCTCCGCCGCGCGCGCGAAGTGATGGAGGCGGAAGGCGCGCGACGCGAGGAGCCGGCAGCGCGACGGGTCGCCCTCGACCAGCGCGAGGGCCGCGTCGAAGACGGGCTCGAGCCCTGCGTGGGGAGTGCGAGCGTCGACGTAGTCGAGCGCGAGCGCGACGACGTGGAAGGTGGTCGCCGCGCCCCGGCCCTCGCGGGCGTCGCGCGCCGCGAGGTCCCCCGCCGCCGCGAAGACGCAGCCCTCGCAGATGTAGCCCGCGCTCCCCTCGAGGATCCGCGGCACCTCGCTCCGGTGAGCTCCACAAAAGTTGCAGATCGCGGCGTCGTTGGGATCGCCGCCAACGAGCTGGTGCAGGCCTTTGCGGATGGACTTCACGCTCATAGGTGTGAGTCTACGGACCGATGGTGGCCATCCTTCCCGGATCGTAAGTGAATCAGGCCAACCGGACGTCGTTCAAGTGGTCGTGCCGTCGCCGCGCTCACGCTTGCCTGCGTCTGCGCATCTCCGGGCGAGCGCGAGACGAGCCACACTGACTGCGCTGAGTCACCGGGCTGCGGGTTGTTGGCATTTCGAGCGCGTGCTACCCGACGCGTCATGACGCTACGCTTCCTCGCCTTCGCTGAACGCGCGCCTCGGAACCTCCGCCGAGCCGGCGGTGCCCTCGGGTCGCTCGCGCTTCTCCATCTCGCCAGCTGCTCCCCCGGCGCCGCCGCGAACGCGGCGCGCGTGGAGGCGCCGAGCGCGAAGCAGGCCCTCGGTGACGCCCCGGCCCCGCCGTGCACCGCGGTGCCCGCGGTCGCGCAGACGCTCGTCATCGATCTCCCCTCCTCGCAGCGGACCGATTTGGAGCTCGCGATGAAGTCGGGCCGCGCCGTCGTTCACTACGGCTGCGACGGGATGCGCGTGCTGTCCAGCTGCGAGCTCAAGGGAGACTATCGCTTCGCCGGCGTGAGCCTCAAAGAGGAGGTCGTCCAGCTGAAGTCTCAGGACGAGATCCGCGCCAGCCTGCCCATCTCGGGCGCGACGCTCGCGGGCGGTGTCGCTCGTGGGACGAGCCTGGATCTCGCGACCGCGATGGTCGGTCGCAGCACGGCGCTCGGCAGCGCCGCGGCCAAGAGCGAGCTCACGGGCGCGTGCGAAGGCGCGACTCACTTCGTGCGAGCGGTCTACGTCGGGGCGTTCGCGATGAGGCGCGGGAGCGGCGCGACCGTCACGGCCGCCGCGGCCCTCTTCGGCGGCTCCGCCGACGCGAAGAGCGAGAGCGACAAGCAGACGAACCTTCGCGACGGCTCGCTCGACGCTTGCAAGAAATCCGCCCCCGACTCGGTGCAGGCGCCCGCGGACTGCCACAGCGCGATTCGCGTGGAGCTCTTCCCTATTGGCGACGCGCGCCCCGGCGCGGACACCGGCCTCTCGACCATCGCCAGCCCGTGCCCCGAGGGCTACGCCTTCGCCGCTGGAAGGTGCACGACCGCCGCAAAAGATGAGGCCTTCCTCTGCGCGCCCACGGACGAGGCGGCCTGTCGTGCGCAATGCAAGAAGGGCAGCGCGGCGAGCTGCTACAACCTCGCCCACCTGCTCACCGGCGTCGAGGACGCGTGCAAGGGCAAGGGGGAGGGCTGCATCGCCATCGCGGGCGCCGCCGTCGGCGCTGCGAACTATCCGCAGCACCTCGAGGGCGCCAAGCTCTACGAGAAGGCCTGCGCCGACGGCGTCCCGGCCGCGTGCTTCTACGTCGGCAGCCACATCTCTGAGGGGCTCTACGGCTACGCCAAGAGCGACGACAAGGCGGACGCGAGCTTCGATCGTGGCTGTAGCCTCGGGCACGCGCTCTCGTGCGCCAAGCTCGCCGAGCGCCTGGAGACGCGAGACCGGGCGGCGCCGCGCGCGGTGACGCTCTCTCAGCGCGCGTGCGACCTCGGCTATGGCCCTGGCTGCTTCGCGGTGGTGGCCAAGTACCTGAAGGGGCAAGGCACACCGAAGAACCCGGCCGCCGCGCGCGCCGTGCTCTCTCGCACGTGCACGGCGGGAGACGCGAAGCGCTGCGCGGAGCTCGGCGTGCTCATGCTCGACGGCACGCTCGGCGACGACGCGAAGAAGGATGTGCCCGGGGCGCTCGCGGCGCTCGGCCGAGGCTGCGATCTCAAGCGCGAGGAGTCGTGCCGACTCGCGGCGATGGCCTGCTCGGGGGAGTGGGGAGTCGCGAAGGACGCGGCGAAGGCGAGGTCCTATTTCGACCGCGCCTGCGCCGGCGCCGCGGCGACGGGGAAGGCCTGCGTGAGCCTCGCCGCGCGCCTCAAGAAATAGGCTGACTCCTGGTTTCGGATCCCCGGACGGGCAAGCGCCCGCGGTAGGCGCGCGCGTCTCCGAGGGGTGCGGCGCGCGCGATGGGGCGTTGCCGTGCCAGGATCAGGCTCGGTGATTTAGAACTCGACGCCCACGAAGAGGCGCAGGCGAAACGTGGCGGCGCCGCCCGCGAAGGCGCGCGCCTTCGCGGCGCTGCCGTCGATCGCCGCGTAGCGCACGTCGAAGCCGAGCGGGCTCAACGCGACGAAGAAGTGACCGTACGCCAGGTTCGCGCGCACGTCCGCGCCCGCCGAGAGGGCGACGATCGACGCCGCGGAGCTTCCGCCCTCGAGGTACGTCACGTTGGCGAGCATCGCGGTCGGCTCGACCTCGAGTCGCCACCGAGGGCGGGTGAACAGCGGGATCGCGAACCCCAGCGTCGCCGGCTCTACGCGGAGTCCCGTCGCCGAGGCCGCGAGGCTCACCGCGCCCGTGAGGTGGTAGCGCAAGAGCCCGCCGCCCAGGGACAGCTCCGCGCCGAGGTTGTGCGTTCCGCCCGCGACGGCGTGCAGCACGTCGGCCGGATCGCCCGTGCGCGAGGCGTCGCTGAGCTCGATGCCAGGCGCGTAGACCGCGCCGATTCGCAGCGTGGGGGCTGCCTCGGCCTGCGTGGCGACGAGCGCGAGCCCGGCCGCGGGGAGCAGCGCCGCCAAGAGTTGGAGCGCGCGTCGCGTCAGCGCGGACCTTCGTGAACCGTCTCGCATCGTCCTCCTCCTCAGAGCTCGATGGCCTTCCACTGCCCGCCGCGGAACTTCAGCGCCATGACGATGGCCGCGAGGACGGCGTAGAGCACCGCCGCCATCCACATCCCGAGCAGCCCGATCTTCAGCGTGATCGCGAAGACGAACGCGAGGGGCACGAGGATGAGGAAGATGAGGCACAGCTGCGCGATGGCGACGAACACCGTGTTCCCCGCGCCGAACAGCGCCTCGCTCAGGATGAGCGCCATCGCGATGATGGGCGTGACCACGCCCATGACGCGCATGGGCACCATGGCGGCCTCGCGCACGGCCTCGGAGTGGGTGATGAACCCGACGATCTGCGGGGTGAAGAGCACGCCCTCGCACAGCCCGATGAAGCCGAAAATGGCCACGCCAAGCTTCACGCTGCCCCACCCGAAGCGGTCTGCGGTCTCGGGTCTCTTCGCGCCGAGCGACTGGCTCACCAGCGTGGCCGTGGCCGTCCCGAACGCGATGCAGGCCGTGAAGGTGAGCTTCATGATGGCCACGATGTTCGTGGTCGCGGCCCCGTTGACCGCCTCGGCGCGGCCGCACGCGCCGACGATCACGTTCGTCGCGTCGGAGTGCGAGGCGATCTCGTCGAGCCGCCCCGCGACCCGCGAGAAGGCCCCGAACCCCACCATCATGACCACCGTCGACGCCGCCGCGGGCAGCGAGAGCTTGAGCAGGTCTTTCGTGAGGCTCCAGGAGAGGTTCGAGCGGCGATACGGCGAGAAGCGGACGCGCTCTGGCAAGGTGAACGCCAGCACGATGAGGAGGCCGATCCACGTCGAGACGAAGGCCGAGAACCCGGCGCCGGGCGCGCCCATCCTCGGGGCGCCGAGGTTCCCGAAGATGAAGAGCCAGCAGAAGAGCACGTTGAAGATGTTCATCACCACGGCCGCCACGAGGTGGACGTGGGTCTTGCCGATGCCGTCGAAGAACGACTTCACGCCGACGGTCATCGACATGCCGATGATGCCGAACACTCGCCAGCGCGAGTACGCGAGCGCCACCGCGTGCACCTCCGGGCCGAGGTTCATCATGCGGAGCAGCGGGCCTACCGTGAACTGCGCGACCACCGTGAGGATGAGCCCCCCGAGGAGGCAGAACCACGCGGCGTTCGCGAGCACGGCCCCGGCGGCCTCGGGCTTCTGCTCCGCGTAGCGTCGCGCGGTGAGCGCCTGGGTGCCCACGCTGATCGCCGACAGCGAGCCCCCGAAGAGCCACACCAAGATGAGCGACGGCAGGAGCGCGGCCTGGGCCGTCGAGCCGTCGCACCCCGGGAGGCGCGCGAAGAAGACCACGTCGATCTCGTTCACTGCGCTCTGGGAGAGCATCGCGATGACCGTCGGCATCGCGAGCCGGAGGATCGTGGGGTAGGTCGGGCCGTCGAGCAGGCGCAGCTCGACAGAGTTCGGTTTTTCCATGCTGCTGGGCGTCACGCGTAGAGCTCGGGCCGCGCGAGCGCGCCGCGGGAGGCAGGGCAATACCGCCCATGGCCGCGTCTGACAAGGATCGCCATGAGGTGGGAAACTTCCCTACGTAGGCCGCCGACCCGCCGCCGTCGCTGATTTAGCGCCGCGTAGGCTTGCGCCCGCCGCCGAGGCGAGCGCGCAGGCGGCGCGCTTCGGTGGAGTCGGGGTGCTTCGCGAGCCAGTCGTCCAGGATCTGCTTGGCCTCTCCCCCGTGTCCCGACGCGTCGAGGACCTTCGCGAGGAAGATGCGCGGCTCCGGCCCGGGGTCGTTGGCGGCCCACTCGCGGCCTGCGCGCCGCGCCTCGCGGCTAGCGCGCGCGACGTAGGCGGCTCGCGCCCACGCGCGGAGGGCCTGAGGGTCGTGGGGATTCGCGGCGGCGGCCTGCCGCGCGGAGGCGAGCTCGCCCGTCGCTTCCGCCGCGGGCTCCCGGGCGGTCGCGCGGTGGAGCAGCTTCGTCGGCGCGGGGGGCGCCTCCTCGGCGTCCTGGAGGGCGGCCTTTGCCTCCTCGCCGGGCTTCGCGGGCGGTGGCTCGGCGACGGCGAGCCCGGCCCCGGGGGCCGCCTCGGGCTTGGTCGGCGGCGCGGGCGGCGGCGCCGCGGAGGTCGACGCGGGCGGCGAGGAGAGCGCGGCCGACTCGGCGTTCGGCGCGGCTGCCGTGGTCGCCGTGGCCCCCACGGTGGGGGCGGGCGCCACCGGCAGCGAGTCGACCGTCACCTCGGGGATCGCGGGCGCGCGCGCCGTTGCGGGCGAGCCCCCGAAGAGCCCAGCCAGCCCGCCGTTGTGGCGCGCGTAGCTCGCGCCGCCGGCGAACACCACGGCGAGCGAGGCGATCCCCGCGAGCCCGACGAGCACGCGCCCGACGCCGCGGCGCCGCTCGGTGCGGGCGAGCGCGGCCTCGAGCGCCTCGCGCATGGCCTTCGCGCTCGGGTAGCGATCGTCGCGCGACTTCGACAGCGCCTTCATCACGATCGCCTCGATCGAGGCCGGCAGGACGCGGTCGGGCGCCATCTGCGCGAACGACTCGGGCACGTCGCGGAGCTGCTTGCCCATGATGGCCACGCCGGACGTGCCGGTGAATGGGCAGGAGCCGGTGAGGAGCTGATAGAGCACGCAGCCGAGCGCGTAGATGTCGCAGCGCTCGTCGACCGGCTCGCCGGCGACCTGCTCCGGCGCCATGTACTCCGGCGTGCCGAAGATCGCGAAGCCGCGGGGCCGGGCGCCCTCGTCGCCCTCGACGTCGCTGAGGGCCATCGCCACCCCAAAGTCAAGCAGCTTTACTATGCCGGTGCGGGTCATGAAGAGGTTCTGCGGCTTCAGATCGCGGTGGACGAGCCCCGCGGCGTGCGCGGTCTCGAGGGCGTGGGTGATCTGCACGCACACGTCTACCGCGTCGCGGGTGCGCAGCCCGCGGCTGGCGTGGTCGTCGGAGTCGAGCCGCGCGTAGCTCTCCAGCGTCTCGCCGTCGAGCAGCTCCATCGCGAGGAACACCCGGCCGTCCAGCGCCTTGCCGAAGTCGTGGAGGTGCACGAGGTTCGGGTGCTTCAGGTTGGCGACGACGCGCGCCTCACGGCGGAAGCGCTCCACCGCGTCATGTGCGGCCGACTGCGTCGGGGCCAGCACCTTCACCGCGAGCTTGCGCCCGAGCTCGACGTGCTCGGCCTCGAACACCTGACCGCTCTCGCCCTCGCCGATCTTCTTGCCGAGGCGATACGGCGTGCCGGCGAGCGTGGAGGGGTCGTCGCTCATGTGCGCGGCTTGGAGCTCCGCGACCTTGTTCGAGCTCGGCGTGACGCTCTCCGACCGCAGATGGCGGGCCTGCTTGAGCAGCTTGCCGAACTCGGCCCGCGAGCGCGCCGGCTCGCTCGGCCAGAGGGTCTTCATGAAGCTCGCGATGCGGCTGCGAACGCTCCGCTCGCCGCCCTCCTTGGCGGGGGCCGATTGGAGCAGCTTCGCGAGGTCCTTCGCCGCGTGGCTCGCGCTCAGGTAGCGCTCGTCGGGGTCGTTGGCGACGAGGCGCTGGAGGATGGCGTCGAGCTCGGCGGGGACGCCGCGCGTGCGCGGGAGCGACGGCACCGTGAAGCGCCCTTGGGCCACCTCCTCGAGGTGCTTCTGCGGATCGCCCGCGAGGAGGCGCTTGCCCGCGCAGAGCTCCCAGATCATGACGCCCATCGCGTAGACGTCGATGCGCCCGTCGCCCACCTCTTGCCGGGCGACCTCGGGCGCGACGTAGCCGGGCTTCGCGAAGACCACGCCCGCGACCGTGTGGCACTTGCGGTTCTGGCCGCGCGCGGTGCCGAAGTCGATGAGCTTCAGCTCGCCTGCGTAGCCCACCATCACGTTCTGAGGTGAGAGGTCGCGGTGAACGATGCCGAGCGGCGTGCCGTCGGAGCCGGCGCGCTCGTGCACGTGCGCCAAGGCCTGCCCGAGCTCCACGCCGATCGCGACGGCCTCGGGCCACTCGATGCGGCTGCCGAGCTGGATCGCGCGCTGGCGAACGTCGGCGAGCGAGCGACCCTCGACGTACTCGACGACGGTGTAGGGCTCGCCGTTCTCGTCGCTCGCGGCCTCGATCACCTGGGCGACGCCCGGGTGGTTCAGCTGGGCCTGCACCCGGGCCTCGTCGAGGAACCGCGCGAGGAACGAGCCGTCGTGGATGTGGTCGCGTCGCACGGTCTTGACGACGCACGGTCGCTCCGCGCCCTCGATTCCCGTGCTCGCGGCGAGGTAGACGTCACCCATGCCGCCGCGCGCGAGCAGCCGCAGGAGCAGCAGCCGCCCGAACGCTCTTGGGAGGGGAATGGCGATGTTGCCGGACGAGAACCCAGACTTGACCGTCTCTTCTGCCGCGCTCGCGCTCATGGGCCGGATGCATAAGGAACCGCGGGACCTCGGGCCAAGTTTTCGCGCCGGCGCGCGCCTCGAGGTCCACGCGGCAGGTCGCGCAGCAGGTCGCCTCTGCGCTACGGTAGGTGCATGATCTTGCGCCCTTCCTCCACGCTCGTCTCGTTTCCCCTCGTGGCCCTCGCGACCGCGCTCGTCGCGGTGGCGGCGTGCTCCTCCACGCCCACCCCCGCGGCCGACGCCGGCGTCGCGGCGACCGACGCCGCGACGATCGACGCCGCCGCCAGCGACGCCACGCCGCCGCCGCCGCCCGATGGCGGCCCCGTCGACGCGTCGAAGCCCGACACCGCGGTGCCCGGCGCGTGCGACACCAACGGCTTCGTGTCGGTCGCCGACGACGGCTTCGTGAAGTCCTCCGACGGGTCGGTCGGCGTGGTGAGCCAGACGACCCTCGCCTCTCCCGTCGACGCGATGGAGCTCGTCCTCGTGCCGCTCACAGGCAACGCCGTCACGGTGGGCAAGCGAACGCTCACCGCCGTGGACGCGAGCTACGACACATGCAAGACGTGCGTGCTCATCCGCACGAAGTGCGACGACAACCTCTCGAACTGCCAGAAGACCTTCATGGCGAAGACGGGCAGCGTCGACGTCACCACGTTCGGCGGAAAGGGTGGCCGGCTCGAGGCGTCGCTCGACGTGTCTCTCGTGGAGGTCACGATCGACGGGCAGAACAAGACCTCGCCCGTCGCTGGCGGCAAGACCTGGTGCCTCGCCGCGCACAAGGTCGTCGTCGCGAAGCTTCAATAGCCTTTCCACGTGCCGGCGGCGTCCCGTAGCCTCGACGGGCGCCGCGCGATGCGGCCGAAGAAGGGGTGCCCATGAACAAGAAGAGTCTCGTGTGTGTGCTGGTGCTTGGGGCGATCGCGGCCGTCACCGCCTGCAAGAAGGACGAGCCCGCGGCGCCCGGCATTGGCGTCGCAGAGTGCGACGCGTACATCACGAAGTACGAGGCCTGCATCGGGAAGATGGGCGCCGCGGCCAAGTCGGCCGCCGAGCCTGGGTTCAAGGCCCAGCGTGACGCGTTCAAGCAGGCGGCGGGGACGCCGGCGGGGAAGGCGGCCCTCTCGACGCAGTGCAAGGCCGCGATGGACGCGATCAAGGCGACCTGCCCCTGAGGGGTGGCCGCGCCGCGGGGCGAGGCTCGGCCTCTCCTCGCGGCCCGCGCGGGCGCCGGCGCTTGGCCGCCGTCGGTCGGCCTGCTAACAGCGCGTGCCAATGCCGCGCCGCGACGACCTGACGAAGATCCTCCTCTTGGGTGCTGGGCCGATCGTGATCGGCCAGGCGTGCGAGTTCGACTACTCCGGCACGCAGGGCGCGAAGGCGCTCGCTGCCGCCGGGTACGAGGTGGTGCTCGTCAACTCGAACCCCGCCACGATCATGACCGATCCGGAGCTCGCTCTCCGGACGTACATCGAGCCGCTGGACGTGGAGACCCTCGAGGCCATCCTCGAGCGCGAGCGGCCTCAGGCCGTGCTCCCCACGCTCGGGGGCCAGACGGCCCTGAACCTCGCGCTCGCGCTCCACGCGCGCGGCACGCTCGCGAGGCTGGGCGTCGAGCTGCTCGGCGCGCGCCCCGAGTCGATCGCCAAGGCCGAGGACCGCCAGCTCTTCAAAGACGCGATGACCCGCGTTGGGCTCACCTGCCCCCGCGCCGACACCGCGCGGTCGCTCGAGGAGGCCCGGGCCATCGTTGCCACCACCGGCTATCCCGCCATCCTCCGCCCGTCGTTCACGATGGGCGGCAGCGGCGGCGGCATCGCGTACAGCGCGGCCGAGCTCGACGAGAAGGTGGCCTGGGCGCTCGCGCAGTCGCCGACCGCCGAGGTGCTGGTCGAGGAGAGCGTCATCGGCTGGAAGGAGTTCGAGCTCGAGGTCATGCGCGACAGCGCGGACAACTTCATCGTGGTCTGCTCCATCGAGAACCTCGACCCGATGGGCGTGCACACGGGCGACTCCATCACCTGCGCGCCCGCCATGACCCTCACCGACCGCGAGTACCAGCGCCTCCGGGACGCGGCGCGCACGGTGATGACGGAGATCGGCGTCGAGACGGGCGGCGCGAACGTGCAGTTCGCCGTGAACCCGCGCGACGGTCAGGTCCACGTGATCGAGATGAACCCGCGCGTCTCGCGCTCGTCGGCGCTCGCGTCCAAGGCCACCGGCTACCCGATCGCGAAGATCGCGGCGCTCCTCGCCGTGGGGTACACGCTCCCCGAGCTCACGAACGAGATCACCAAGACGAGCGCCGCGTTCGAGCCAGTTGTCGATTATGTCGTGGTAAAATGGCCTCGGTTCGCCTTCGAGAAGTTCCCCGGCGCCGACGACACGCTCGGCACCCAGATGAAGAGCGTGGGCGAGGCGATGAGCATAGGCCGGACCTTCGCGGAGGCCTTCCAGAAGGCCGCGCGCTCGCTCGAGACCGGGCGCGAGGGGCTCGACTCGCTGCTCGACAAGGCCGACCACCGCGCGCTCGCGGCGCCGCGCCGCCCGAGGGATCTGAACATGGAGGCGGCGTCCGACGAACGCCCGAGCGCCACGAGCTTGGGCGGCGCGCTCGGTGGCGACGAGCTCCGCGCGGCGCTCCGCGCGATCGTCCGCGTGCCTCGCGCCGATCGCATCTTCCACGTCGCGGACGCGCTGCGGGTGGGCATCTCCGCAGAGGAGCTCCACGACCTCACGGGGATCGATCCTTGGTTCCTCGGTGAGATCCGCTCGATCGTGGAGGCGGAGGCGTGGCTCGCGGAGGGGTTCCCCGATGCCGCCGGGCTCCTCCGCGCCAAGCGCCTCGGGTTCTCCGACAGGCGCATTGGCCTCCTGGCGGGCGCGACCGAGGACGAGGTCCGCGCCCGCCGCGAGGCCGCGGGGGTGAGGCCCGCCTTCCTGCGCGTCGACACCTGCGCCGCGGAGCTCGCCGCGGACACGCCGTATATGTACTCTGCATATGAATCGGCGAGCGACGCCAGCCGGAGCTCGGGGAAGCCCAAGGTCATGATCCTCGGTGGCGGCCCGAACCGCATCGGCCAGGGGATCGAGTTCGACTACTGCTGCGTGCACGCTTCGATGGCGATGCGCGACGCGGGCTTCGAGACCGTCATGGTCAACTGCAACCCGGAGACCGTGTCGACCGACTGGGACGCGTCGGACAGGCTCTACTTCGAGCCGCTCACGCTCGAGCACGTCCTCGCCATCTGGGAGGTCGAGCGCCCCGTGGGCGTGGTGGTGCAGTTCGGCGGGCAGACGCCGCTGAAGCTCGCGCGGGCCCTCGAGGCGCGCGGCGTCACGCTGCTCGGCACTACGGCCGATGCCATCGATCGTGCCGAGGAGCGAGGTCGCTTCGACGAGCTGCTGGAGAAGCTCGACCTGCGCCGCCCCAAGAGCGGTGTGGCGACTGGGCTAGCCTCGGCGGTCAAGGTGGCGGAAGACATCGGGTACCCGGTGCTCGTGCGCCCGAGCTACGTGCTCGGCGGTCGGGCGATGGCGCTCGCGCACTCGCGGGAGGAGCTCGACCGCTTCGTGAAGCTCGCCGTCGAGGCGGCGAGTGACGCGGAGGCGAAGACCATCCTCGTCGACCAGTACCTGGAGAGCGCCGTGGAGGTCGACGTCGACTGCGTGGCGGACGGCCGCCGCGTCGTGATCGGCGGCGTCATGCAGCACATCGAGGAGGCCGGGGTGCACTCGGGCGACTCGGCGAGCGTGCTGCCGCCCCACTCGTTGGGCCCGGAGATCGAGCTCGCGATCGAGGAGCAGACGCGGAGGCTCGCCCTCGAGCTCGGCGTCGTGGGGCTCATGAACGTGCAGTTCGCCGTCAAGGGTGGCGAGGTCTACGTGTTGGAGGTGAACCCCCGCGCGAGCCGCACCGTGCCCTTCGTGTCGAAGGCGACCGGCCGCCCGCTCGCGAAGATCGCGGCGAAGGTGATGTTGGGCGTCACCCTCGACGATCAGGGCGTGGCCGATCTCCCGGCCCCGAGACACGTGGCCGTGAAGGAGAGCGTCCTGCCTTTCGCGAAGTTCCCCGGGGTGGACACCATCCTCGGGCCCGAGATGCGCTCGACCGGCGAAGTGATGGGGATCGCCGGCACGTTCGCCCGCGCGTTCGGCAAGAGCATGCTCGCGTGCGGCCTGTCGATCGCGCGACCGTCGGACGTGCCCGAAGTGTTCGTGAGCGTGAAGGACGCGGACAAGCCTCTGGCCTGTGGCCTCGCCCGACGCCTCCGCGCGCTGGGCTACGAGATCGTCGCGACACGTGGCACCGCCGCCGCGCTCGAGCGCGCGCGTGTGCCGGCGCGGGTCGTGAGCAAGGTGCGCGAGGGCTCTCCGCACGCGCTCGACGCGCTGAGCAGCGGGCGGGTGGGGCTCGTTGTGAACACCACGGTCGGAGCGGGCAGCGTGCGGGACAGCTACTCGCTGCGGAGGCAGGCGGTGCTGCAAAACTTGCCCTACTTCACGACCATGGCCGCCGCGCTGGCGGCGTGCGATGCGCTCGAGGCGACGAGCGGCAGCGGGGCGGCCCCGGCGGTCCGATCGCTGCAAGAGTGGGGGTCCACCTAGCTAGCTAGCACTACTGCGAGAGGTTCCTCTCGCTGCGCAGTTCGCTGAGCGAACGGCCGTAGTGCGAGCCGTTTCTTGTAGGGGGCGCGGCGCCCCCTGTCGGCCACAAAGCTGGCCGATTCACCCCTCCGTCTTGTCCGCTCCGGCGGCCAACGAGCACCACCGCGAGAGCAAGCGCTCGCAGTAGTGCTAAGAGGCGCGCCGGCGAAGGACTGCGATCAGCGCGACGCCGTGAAGGTGCGCTTCCTGGCTCGTTCGTCGAGCTGCTCGAGCTCCTCGGCTTGCGGATCGAGCTCGGGGAAGATGGCCACGCGGAGGCGCCGCTGGACCTCGTCCTCGCGCACGGCGGCCACGATGTCGCTGACACGTGCGCGCGCGTCGGGCGCGGTCTCGACGCGCATCAGGACGCGCCCGGCGGCGGCGCGGAGGTCCTCGGAGGCCTCGGGATCGCGCAGCGTGAGCCAGAGGTCCTCTCTCTCGATCGTCCCGCCGCGGTAGCCGGGCTGAGCGAGGAGGCTCGCGGCCATATCGACCCGCGCGAGCCAGTCGCGCGCCGACTCGTGCCCGCGTCGCAAGGTGTCGATGCGCGTGGTGGCCTCCGGCTTCTGTGGGCCGAGGCCACCTGCGCGTCCGACGCAGGCCGCGAGCTGCGCCGAGAGGATCTCGAGCTCGGCGTCGTCGATGCCCGCGCCGGCGAGGGCGCCGACGCGGTGGCGCGCGCGCAGCGTGCCGCCGTGGACGCCGAGCTCGAACATGCTACCCGTGCGAGCCACCCCGGAGATGGCTGAGTAGGGCACCTGGCTTTGCTGATACCCGCGGAGGGTCACGCCGCGTGGGCCGAGCTCGATGGTCTGGCTCGAGTCTCGGAGCGCGGCCCACACGACGCCGAGGAAGGCCGGGAACGTGGCGAAGAAGAGCGCCACTCCCGCGAGCTCGCCGCTGCCGGCGAACGCGGCCACGAGCGCCGCGAGCGAGAGCGCCGCGGCGATCGCGCGTGCGGTAGGCGCCGACGTGTGCGCTGCGCCAGGCACGAGCGGCCAGGTGACGGCGCCGAGCCCGCCGTGGCCGATGCCGAGCGCCTCGCGAGCCCGCTCGAGCTCTTCGTCGTTCGCGAACACGAGCGTCGTGGGGGTCTGGCGATCGCGCCGCGCGAGCGTGAGCGCGATGCCGTGGGAGACGCGGGCGGTCGAGGCACCGACGACGTCGCGGGCGCGGACACGCTGGGTGCGGGCGCCTCCGACGAGGCGGAGCTCGCCGCCGCCGAGCCGCACTTCGACGTCGCGCGGCGCGAGGCGAGGGAACACGCCCGGGAGGCACGCCGCGAGCAGCACGAGCGAATAGGTGGTCGCGCCGCCGGCTTCGAGGGCCACCGCCGCGAAGGGGAGCGCCCACAGCGCGAGGGGCGCAGCGCGGAGCGCGAACGGACCCTCGCAGTCGTGGAGGATGGCCCGCATGGCTCCACGATACCGGTGGCGAGGATCTTTGGGAATCGGCGCAGCCGCGCGTGCGTCCATCGCCACACTGAGGCCGCGCACGACCCGGGAAAACCTACGGGCTCGCTCGCTTTTCGCTATGCTGCTGACCACGATGACGAGCGGGGACGAGAGGCGGGCGCTCCAGGCGCTCGAGCGCCTGCGGAGGATCGGCGTGGACGAGGCGCGAGGGGCGCTCGCCGCGGCCGAGCGCGCCCGCGACGAGGCCCTCGAGGCCCACGGGGAGGCGCGCGATCTGGCGCGCCGCGAGCGTGGGCTGCGCGACGCAGAGCTCCGCACCGAGAGTGAAGGTGCGCGCGGACGCGAGCGCTTGCGGGCGGCGGAGCTCGGCGCGCTCGCGGCGTTCCGCGAGGCGCGCGACGCGGGGCTCGAGGCGCTCCACCGAGCGGAGCGCGAGCACGCGGAGGCCGCGGCGCGCGCGGCCACGGCCGCCGAGACCGCGCGCGCCCGAGCTCGGGACCAAGCAGGGGGAGCACCAGGCGCTCGTGGGGCGGCTCGCGTCGCTCGACGCCGACGCGCGTCGGCGCCGCGATCGCGCGGACGACGACGAGGCCTCCGATCTTCACGCCGCGAGGCGCGCGTGACCGCCCCGCCGCCGCGACGAGCGCGCGCCGTCGGCGCGGCGCTCGTCGCGCTCGCCGCGGCGGCCTCGATGGTCGCCGTCTCGTGCCGGCGCGGCGTGGTCGAGCCCACGCGCGCGCTGGCGCCCACGGACGCGGAGGCCGGCAACGAGCTTCAGCGGCGCGCTGCCGCCGACGGCGGCAGCGCGCCCAAGGCCGGCCGAAGCGCGCTGCGACCGGCCCTCGCGGACGCCCGCATGGCGGGTGTCCGCGAGGCCCTGCGGGCCCACGACGCCCCGGGCGCGGCGCGCCTGGCGGGCGCGGCGCTTTATAGATCCGATCTATCGCTCGAGGACCGCTGCACCTTCGCGCTGCTGGCGGGACGCCTCGCCCTCGCGAGCGGCGAGCCGCCCGCCGCGGCCGCCGCGTTCACCGCCGCCGCCGCGCCTCCGTGCCCGCTCGCGCCCTACGCGAAGCTCGGCGGCGCGCGCGCCGCGCTCGCCGTCCGGTCGTACGACCTCGCGGCCGAGCTCGCCGGGGCCTCCGCGGCCGCCGGCGTCGCCGCGGCCGAGGACGCGCAGATGGTGCAGGCCGAGGCGCTCGCCGCGTCGGGCAAGCGCCCGCAGGCGCTGGTGCTCTGGCGCCAGGTGCTCGCGTCGTCGCCGCGTGGCCCCCACTGGGTCGAGGCCGCGGGGCACGCGGCCTCGACCCTCGCGGACGGCGACGCGAGCGCGGCGCCAGAGGCGTACGCGCTCGCGTCGCGCGTGCTGCTCGAGACGCCCCACCGGGCCGAGCACGTCGGCGCGCGCGCGTCCCGCGCGCGCGCCGCCGGGCCCGCCAAGCGGCCCGTCGAGCTCGACCTCGAGGAGCGGGTCGGCGCGTCGCGCGGGTGGCTCGAGGCGGGCGACCACGCGCGCGCGCTCGCGGAATCTTCAGCTCTCTTCGTCGACCCGAAGCTGTCGCCGGCGGGGGCGTGCGCCGCGGCGATCGTGCGCGCGCAGGCGACAGCGCGCGCCGCCAAGAGCGCGGCTCAGGCCGACGCGTGGGGCGACGCTCTCCCGAAGTGCGACGCCCAGCCCGAGCTTGTCACCGCGCTCTACAACGGCGCGAAGGCCAGCGTGAGCGCGAAGCGCCCGCAAGAGGCGCTGGCGCGCTTCGCCGAGGTCGAGCGTAGGTTCGCCGACCACCGCCTGGCCGACGACGCCGCGCTGCGCGCCGCGCTGGTCGTGGCGGAGCACGGGGGCGAGGCCGAGGCCGTGTCGCGGCTGGTCCAGCTCGCCGAGCGCTACCCGACCGGCGACATGCGCGGAGAGGCCCTCTTTCGCGCGGCCCTCTTCGCGCTCCGCGCGGGAGACGACGCCGCCGCGAAGCCCCTGCTCGAGCGCGTCGACGCCCTCTTCCCCGACGACCGCCACTGGGCGACCGCCGGTCGCGCGTCGTTCTTTCGGGCGCGGATCGCCGAGCGCGCGGGCGACCCGGCCGCCGCGCGGGCGCTCTTCGTGGCGACGCTCGAGCGCGCGCCGCTCTCGTTCTACATGGGCCGGGGCTACGCCCACCTCGCCGAGCGCGACCTGGCGGGGGCGCGCGCCGAGCTCGCCCGCGTGGCCGCCCGCGACACCGCCGTCGCGTTCGCCGCGCCCTCGCGCGAGCTCTTGCAGTCCGCGCCCTTCCAGCGCGCCCTACGGCTCCTCGAGGCGCACGACCTCGAGGCCGCGAAGCGCGAGTTCGCAGCGGCGCACGCCCTCGGCGATGCGGCGCCCGCCGAGGCGGTGTGGGAAGTCGGCGCGCTGTTCGACCAGGTCGAGGCCTGGGAGATAGGCCACGGGTTCTCTCGCGGGCGCGTGCACGACCACCTCGCGCGTCTCCCGGAGGGCGCGTTTCGCGGCCTGTGGGAGACCGCGTACCCGAAGGCGTTCGCCGGTGAGGTCGCGCGGGGCTCCGCCACCCACGGCGTGCGGGCCTCGCTTCTCTGGGGCGTCATGCGCGAGGAGTCGAGCTTCGTCGCCGACATCCGCAGCCCGGCGAACGCGTACGGGCTGATGCAGCTCATCCCGTCCACGGCCAAGTGGATCTCCGGCGGCGCCGTGACGCACGAGTCGGAGCTCAAGCGCCCCGAGGTGTCGGTCGACCTCGGGGCGAGATTGCTCGCGAAGTTGCTCGAGCAGCACCACCACCCGGCGCTCGCCGTCGCCGCGTACAACGCGGGCTCCGGCGCCGTGAACCGCTGGGTGTCCGGGCGCACGACCGAGGAGATCGAGCTGTTCGTCGAGCTCATCCCCTACGAGGAGACCCGCAACTACGTGAAGCGCGTGCTCGGCACGGCCTCCGCGTACGCGTACCTCTACGACCGCGATCGCCTCGACGACGCGCTGCGGCTGCCCTCGAGGGTGCTCCCTTGAGGCGACGTCGTGCGTCGGGCCTGGGGGACGGCGCGTGAGCCAGCTGTCGTTCGGGTTCGCGGAGCGTCCGCGCGCCCACGCCCCGCCGCTCGATCTCGGGCGCCCCATTTTCGTCGTGCCCACCGAGCGCCATGTCGAGCGCCTCACGGGCGCCGGCTACCGCGCCACCACCCTGCCCGCGCTCGAGGAGCGGCTCCTCGGGGCGCTCGCGCCCGACCTCGCGGTCGCGACGCGCGCAGAGGAGCGGGCCGCCATCGCGGCGCTCGCGCCGAGGCTCCCCGGCCGGGGCCGCGTCGATCCTACGAGCGCGGCGCTCGCGGCCGCCTGCGAGTCGGCGCTCGACGACCTCGCGGCCTTCGTCGAAGAGGTCGAGCCTCGCCGCGCGGCGTCCCTCGGAGCTCCGCAGAGCGGCCCCCGGGACGCGAGGGTTCGCCTGCTCGCGGCCCTCGAGACCTCGCTCTCGGCAGATCTCGCGCGCCACGGCCTCGTCGCACGGCGACACGTCGCGACGCGCCTCGTCGCGCAGAGCGCGCGCGTCCCCCCCGAGGTCCTCGCCGCCGCGCTCGGCTCGCACGTGCTCGAGACCCGCCTCCTCGTCGACCTCTCGCCGCGCAGGCTGCTGCTCTTCAAGGCGCTCGATCGCGAGCTCGGTAAGCTCGGCGGTCGCGCCACCGTGTGCCTCCCCAGCTTCGAGCGACCGGTCGACCCTTCGCGGCAGCCGGACCATCTCGAAGCGCTCGTCGCGTGGACGGCCTCGTGGCTCGACGACGCTCCGCGCACCGATCCCATCCCCCCGCGGCTCGGGACCCTCGACGACGCCCCTCCACCCGAGCCCGCGCTGGAGGGGCTCGAGGTCCGGTTCGCGGTGGACGCCGAGTCCCACGCCCACGCGATCGCCGACGCCGTGGTGACCGCGCTCGACGGGGGCGCGTGCATCGACGACATCGCCGTCGGGGTCGTGCGGTGGAGCGAGCCGCACCTCGCGGCGCTGGCGCGCGCGCTGGCGGAGGTCGGCGTGCCGAGCCACGGGCTCCCGCGGCCCGCCTCGGCCTTGCGCACGTTCGTGTTCGACGTGCTCGCGTCGCTCGACCAACCAGGGCCACGCACGCTCGCGCGGCTCCTCACGTCGCCCTACGTCGACGTCCTCTCGCGGCCCTCGGAGCGCGCTCGCCGCGCGCGTGTCGCCCGGGCGCTGCATCGCGCCCCGCGATCGGCCGACGGGGCGCACGGGGCCTTCGGCTCTCTCCGCTCGCTCTCCGCGGAGGAGTCTGCCGAGGTCGGTCGCTTGCACGAGCTCGTGACAAGCTTCCCCCTCGGCGGCACCATGGGGGAGCTGTGCGCGGCCACGCGCGCCCTCTTCCAGGCGCTCGGCGTCGAGGCCCTCGCAGGCCGTGCCGATCTCGGCGCGTTCTCCGCGGACGAGGCCTCGCCCAGCGCGCGCCTCGAGCGCGAGGCGGTCGCGCGCGACGCGAGGGCGTGGGGGGAGCTCTCCGAGGCGCTCGATGGCCTCGCCGCGGCGTCGCGTCGTCTCCAGACCGAGCACGTCGTCCTCCCGCGCGCGCGCTTCGTCGAGGAGCTCGCGGCGCTCGCACCCCTCGCCACGTCGCTGCCCGGCGCTTCGCGCGCGTTCGCGCTGCGGGTGGCGACGCCGAGCGAGCTCGCCGGCGAGGAGCTCTCTCTCCTCGTGCTGGCCGACGTCTCCGGTCGCCTCGCCGCCGAGCCTCGCTCTCCGCTCGTCAACGGCGACATCCTCCGCGCTCTCGGCGCCGGCGCCGCGGGCGGCCCGGAGGAGGCGAAGGCCGTCGCGGGGATCGCGCTCGCCGCCTCGCGCGCGGAGCGGGTCGTGCTCACGGTCGCGACGGCCGAGAGCGACGCCCCGGTCGACGTCGCCCCGTTCGTGTCCCGCCTGCTCCGCGCCGGCGTGGCGAGGTCGACGTGGGGCGCAGGCTCTCGGCTGGACCGCGCGCTCTCGCTCGGGGACCACCGCGTCGCCTCGTCTCTCGCCGGGGTGCCTCCCGACCCGGCGGTCGCCGAGCGCGTCGACGTCGAGCGGGCCCGCGAGGGCTTCTTCCTGGACGAGCGCCGACCCCTCTCGCCACGGGTGGGCGCGCTCACCCCCACAGAGGCCTTCGCCCGAGCCATCGCCGAGGAGACGGGAGCCGAGGTCGGCCACCCGCTCGCCGTGACGGGCCTCGAGCGGCTCGCGGAGTGCCCGTTTCGCGGCTTCGCCCAGGTCGTCCTCGGCGCGCGCGACGCCCCGGAGGACGCCGAGGTGCCAACGCCCCGCGAAGAGGGCGCCGCGCTCCACGCGGCCCTCGCGGTGGCGCTCACGGCCGCGCGCGCCCTGCTCGCCGCGCGCCCGCGTGTCCCGACCGACATCCTCGCCGCGGGCCTCGGCGCGGCGCGCGCACACCTCGCGCGTGAAGCGGAGTCCCCGCTCGCCGGCGTCCTCGCCCTCCACGTGCTCCACCGTGTGGAGGCTGTGCTCCGCGAGGCCGCCGCCGACGAGGTCTGGGACTTCGACGTAGCCGAGCAGGCGTTCGGCGAGCGCGTCGGATGGCCGGGCCTCTCGGTGGGGGCCGACCTGGTCGTGCGCGGGCGCATCGATCGAGTCGACGTCGGGCGCACTCAGGCCGCTGCGCGGGTCATCGACTACAAGCGCGGCCGCGTGGAGGAGACCCTGCGCCACGTAGGCACTACCGCGCTGCAGGTGCCGCTCTACGCCCTGGCGGCGCGGCAGGCGAAGCGTGTGCGGGTGGTCAAGGGAATTTACCTCTCTCTGCGTGAGCTCGAGCGAGGTGGCGCGGCGGCGCGGCGTGGCGAAGACGTCGTCGCCCGCGCACTCGCAGCGACGGGCGAGGCGGGTGAGGCGGGCGAGGCGGGCGAGGCGGGCGAGGGGGGCGAGGCGGGCGAGGCGGGCGAGGGCGGCGCGGTCGCGTCCGCGCTCGCCGCGGTGCGACGGGTCCGCGCGGGTGATGTCGCGCCGCGTCCGGTGCTCGACACGCAGTGCCGCACCTGTCCGTTCGCCGGTGGGTGCCGCCGGCCGCGCTTCGCGATGCCCCCTGAGGAGGACCTGATCGTGGGCCCTCACGAGGGAGGGGCCTGACGTGTACGGCTTCGCACGCAACGCGGTGGTGGTGGCCAGCGCGGGCACCGGCAAGACCCACGCGCTCGTGGGCATGCTCGTGCACACCCTGCTTGGAGAGACCGAGCTCGGCGCCGTGTCCCCGTCGCGGGTCGTCGCGACGACCTTCTCGCGCCGCGCCGCGCGAGAGATCCGCGCCCGGCTCGCGCTCGCTCTCGACGCGCTAGGGGAGGCCCCGGAGTCGTCGCCCTACTGGCCCGTACTTCAGGACACGCGAAGCGCGCGAGGGCTCGCTCCGCGCTCTGTCGAGAGCGTCGCGCAGGGCGCGCGCGCCGCGTCGCGCGGGGCGTCGGAGGTGTTCGTCGGCACGCTCCACGGCTTCGCGCTCTCGCTGCTCGGCAACTTCTCGCTCGAGGTCGGGCGCCCTGGGGGCATCGTGGTGGTGGACGAGGCCGACTTCCGTGCCCGCGTCGGTCGGGCGATAGCAAGAGCGGTCGAGGCCCGGGCGGCGGAGGATGGCCCCTCGGTGCGTGCGCTCGTCGGGCTCGCCGGAGGCATCGACGCGCTGGTCT